>JBIPMY010000340.1:0-6876 GCA_044376335.1 Bryobacter sp. | reverse complement strand
CCGATTCGGCCAAAGTATGCCCCTGTAGCGATGTCTTTTGCGTTGCGTGAGAAGTTGCGCAAGGAGGGGAAGCTTGAGCCTTTGCGCGAGAAGAGCCAGGATGAACTGATTGATGAGGAGAAGCTTCGGATCGGGGCATTCAGCTATGTACTGGCCGATGACGGGAAGCGGGCGATTGTTGAGTTTGTAGCTCGGGATCGGGCTGCGTTCGCCGAGATTTTGAAGGATACGACGGTGCGGGTGGTGGAGAAGCGGAAGTTGACTGATGTGGCCGAGGTGGATGAGTTGAAGAAGGCGAAGAAGGATTTTGATCCTAAGCAGTTGCGGACGGTTGGGTACTAATCGACGGGAATCCAGGGGGAACATATGCTGAATCGAATTGCACTCTTGATTGCATTGAGCGCTATGGCGGGGTTTGGGCAATATAGCTGGCACACGACGACTACGACGTTTCCGCCCAGTGAGCCACAGTGGCAGTACTTGGGGAATTACTACTACGGCTATCACGGTTATGTGAGCGCTAACACCGGGAATGAAGTGAGGACCGTTGTGATCCGGACTGCGAATGGGGTTAGCAATCAATGGAGCTACGAATTGCTTCTGGGCTGGTACAACGACTACGACTACAACACTGGATACGATCGCTGGACCGGCTACATTGTTCGACTTTACGAAAATCCGCCTTACTATCCGATGAGAGCGACGATCATCCGAAAGAATCCCGACACCAGCGAAACGCAGCTAGGTACCTACACGATGAGCAGCATTCCGCATGGGACCGTATTGAGTGCAAGCATTCGATTTGGTGACGGGCCCAACGGGGATGCGGCAGGAATCCACATTCGCGCAGGCAATCAGGCGATTTACCATCGTGCGACGAACTTGATTGCCGGGTCGCGTAGTGGAGTTGTCGCGCCCATGTTCAACTGGAATGAAGCATACAGCGATGCCAGAGTTGGAAATGTCGAATTTACTGCACCCAATACAGTCACAGGGTTAACAACTTCAATTTCGAATGGAATTCTGACGGCAAACTGGAATGCAAGTGCCGACGACGCTAACGGAATTGGTTGGGTACGCTACGAGGTATTTCGGGGGACCCAAAGCTTGGGTACTACAAATCAGACGACCTGGACGATGCCGATTCAGCCTGGAGAGAATTTTACCTTCAACGTTAAGGCTTACGATGGGCATCGCAACTTTGCACCGCCAACTGCAATAGCAGTGGCGGTACCGCCGGCATCGAGTGGCCTGGTGGATGATTCGCGGCGGGTTGGGGTTCATGCGCAGAGTGCGCAGTGGGGGGCGATGGGGGAATCGATCGATATGAGGTCGATGAATTTGAACTATACGGTGCCGCTGCTGAAGGCGCAGGGGCGGGCTGGGGTTGGCCTGGGGCTGGGCCTTAACTACAACTCGCAGAACTGGCGCAAAGAGGGTTCGACTGTCAGCAAGGTGGGGGCTGACGTCGGCTACGGATTTGGCTGGAAGCTGCTGGCCGGGAGCATTATTCCGGTTTACTCAAACCCGACCACTTTGAGCTATTACATCTTTACCGATTCGACGGGGGCCGAGTACAAGCTGGATGTGAACTCAGGGAATGTGTGGAGTGGGAAGCAGGGAGCCTACGTCTGGTTTGACGCAAACACTTATAGGCTGCACTTTGCCGATGGGAGTTTTTGGAAGATGGAATCCATCTCTGGGGCTAGCGAGCAGGATGCGGGGACCAGATACCCGACGGTGGTGCAGGACCGGCATGGCAATCAGGTGAAGATTTATTACAAGCCTTCGATTGGCGGATCGACTGCAAATCAGAGCGCCAGAATCGATACGATCAGCGATGTGCGGGCCCCGAATTCCGCTTACAACTGGGGAACTTATGTGTTCAATTACAATGCGGATGCGATTCCGCACCTGACGGGTATTTCGAACCAGATCGGTACTTCGGAATCTTTCACCCTGAATTACTCGGGCTCGCAGGGGCTTTATGAGCCGTTTACGAATGCGCAGCAGTTTGGGACTGCGGTGTGGCTGAATAGCCTGGTGCAGAATGGCGTGAACCTGACGACCAGCTTTCAATACAATGCGGGCGGGGAGATGACGAAGATTACGTTTCCGCTCGGTGGCGAGATGCTCTGGAATTATACGAACCAGAGCTTTGCCGGGAGCCGGCAGATGCGCGAAGTGCTGAGCCGGGATTTTCGTAAGGCGAGCGGCGCGGCTACCGTGAATTATGCGTTCACGCATCCGAGTGGGGATTCGAGCTTGAAGTATCACTCGGAGACGACGCTGGCGGACCCGTCGAATGTGGGGCAGCGGCGGTGGAGCTTCTTTACGGCGACGGATTTCAAGCAGGGATTGAGTTCCAAATATGAGGAGCTGGATAACTGGGTGGTGAAGAGCCGGGTGGAGAACACCTGGACACAGTTTGCATATTGGCCGGCAAACACGGAGATGCCGTATATTTCTGAGGCGCTCAATACGATTGATGTTGGATTGAGTTCTCAAAAGCAAACGCGATCCACCCGGATTGCGGACGCCTATGGCAATACCTGGAGCGCCAAGACCTATGCCTTCAACAGCACAACTACGGTTCTGAAGGGGCAGGATTGTAGTTGGTTGGCGACAAATTCAAACTACTCTGCCCGGCGGATTTATAACGTGCCGCTCTCTTGCAGCATGAATGAGAATGGAGTTTACCTCACCCCATCTACCTGGAGTGTTGACCTTTACTATTCGGGCCTCGCAGGAATGCCCGGAGGCACAAGGCTTTGGGAAGATCCGGGGACAACGATTCGGGGATTAGTTACAAGCTCTGGGGATGGCTACACGTCGAGATCCGCCACCTACAACCTTGCGGGCCAGCCAGTGGGTAGCTCGGATGGGCAGGGGCTTTCACAGACTGTGACCTATGGAGGAGTGGGTGGCAGCATGGTGCCGACTCAGATTACGCCCAACAACAACACCGGCCTCGGGAGCACGATGAACTGGAACGGATTCCTTGGCCTGACTAGTGTTTCGAGCGGGAATGGGGCGAGCCAGTCTTTTGGATATGACGCCTATGCGCGGCCGACGACCACCAATTCGGCAGACGGGGCTCAGACCACTTACACTTATTCGACGAGTCCGGCGATGTCGACAGCATCGATCAATTCGCGTTGGTCGAAGACTTATTACGATGGCGTGGGCAGGCCGGTGAAGGTGGAGAGCGGGGATGCGGGTGGAGTGAAGTCTACGGTGCTGACCGAGTACGAGCCTTGTGCGTGTTCTCCAATGGGGAAGATGAAGCGTGTGTCGTTGCCGTATGCTCCGGGTGGGACGGTTTACTGGACTGTGTACACCTACGACGGCCTGGGCAGAACTCTCAGCGTGGCTCAGCCGAATGGATCGGGCACCACAACGTATTTGTATGTGGGGAATACGGTGAAGGTGACCTCGCCTAGCGGCAAGTGGAAGCAGTATGAGATGGATGCGATTGGGAGGATGACGCTGGTGACCGAGCCCCGGCCTGGAGGCGGGACCTACACCACCAGCTATGGCTATAACGTGGCGGGGAAGCTGGTGAGCGTTTCGATGCCTCGGGATGGGGTAACGCAGACGCGAACGTTCGCTTATGACACGACCTCGCAGAGCCGGTTGTTGTCGGCTACCAATCCTGAGAACGGGACGGTGAGCTATACCTACAATGCTGATGGCACGACGGCTACGAAGACTGATGCCAAGGGGATTCGGACGGAGTTTTCCTACGATCCTTATAAGCGGGTTTTGCAGATGCGGAAGCTGACTCAGGTGTCGAGTGTGTGGACGGAGGATCGTTGCCAGCGGACCGATTATTTCTACGATGAGGGTGGCGGGACGGCCAATGGCCGACTGACTCGCGTGAGGTGGAATTGGATGCTGAATGCCTCAAATGTGGAGGTGCCTTGTTCGGTTGCCGGTGGGTTTACCGAGTCTTATTCTTACAATGCAGCGGGGCGGATTTTGTCGAAGAATCTGACGCTGACGCGGACGTCAAATGGGAATACCGGGTCTGCTTCACTGGTTGCGAACTGGACCTATAACAACGAGGGCCAGGTAAGTAGCGTTACGTATCCGCAGCGCTTTGAAGGGAATTTTCAATCGCGCCGTGAAGTGACGCATGGGTATGATGCGATGGCGAGATTGAATTCTGTGCAGACGAAGCTAGGCACCGAGAATCAGCAGAATCCGGCCTGGCAGAGCGTGATTTCGAATGTGCAGTTTAATGCGTTTGGGGCGGTGACGAGCTTGAATCACCTTGGGGTGACCGAGTCTCGAACGTACAACATTCTGGGCCAGATGACGCGGATGACGAAGGGTTCGCTGATTGATGTGGAGTACCGATTTTCTGCGACGGCGAATGATGGTAAGATCCTTTCACAGAAGAACTGGCTTAGCGGTGAAGATGTGACCTATCAGTATGACGAGCTGGAAAGATTGATCTCGGCTTCGACTACGGCTGGAACTAGCTGGGGCTTGAGCTGGAGCTATGATGGCTTCGGCAATCGTTTGTCGCAGACGGTGACTCAGGGTACAGGGCCTTCGAGCGTGACGCTGGTGAACGGGAATACGAACCGGATTTCTAGTGCCGGGTACGCGTATGACTCTAATGGCAATATGACGCAGATGCCTAAGGGCAGTGGGTCCATGACGCTCGATTATGATTTGTCGAACCGGGTGTCTGGGCTGTCGCATCCGGATGGGTCCGAGCAATATCGCTATGCGCCGGATAACCGGCGGGTTTGGCGGAGTGCGGGCAAGGGAGTTTGTTTGGCGCATCGAGGGAATGATGGAATGCTTGAGTGGCTTGGATATGGCGGTATGGCAGAGGGTCTGACAGAGCAATTGATTTTGTACTCACCGGGTGGGCAGAAGATGGGAACTTATTGTGTGATCTTCTCGCCGAATATGCAGTACTCTTCGGTGACGGCTATTGAGGAGAATGTGTTTTATGGAGGCCGGTTGGTTGGGAAGCGGCTGGTTAGCGTTACAAATTCAGGTAGCGGACTGGTGAGCGACTTTACGGCAGACCGGTTGCAGAGTAAGGGGAATGGGTCGAATTACTATCCGTATGGAGAGAGTAAGACGTCGACTTCGGGCGATGACCGGGAGGGCTTTGCTACTTATACGCGGGATGAGAAGAGTGGGCTGGATTATGCTGATCAGCGGTGGTATGCAAGTGGGGTGGGGCGGTTTGGGTCGGTGGATCCATTGCAGGAATCCTTCATTTACCGGAAGCCTTCTTCGGCAAACAGATTTGCGTATGTCGATTCAAATCCTGTAAATGAAATTGATCCTACAGGGCTAATCGGCGAAGGCCCCTCAGGCTCACAGATGGAGCGCGACCCATTCTGCTTTTCGGAGGGCCGATACTTTTGCGGGGGAAATCCAGGTGGTGGCGGTGGCGGGGGTGGCGGAGGTAGCCATGGTACTTCCCCGCAAGACTTGGCCATCACTTATCAAATCATTGCAACTGGCCAGGCTTTATCGCCGACTTCAGCAAACTGGGACCTATTGGCAAATGGCGTCAATCTTTCGCTAGAGTGGTTTTTGCTCGGAGGAGTACCTCTTCAAGGCGCCCATCTGACAATCCTCGAACACCTTGCTCAACACAACCAGAATTCTTTGGTGCCTGCGGCAGTCGCGATCCCAATATTGATCACAATTAGCAGAGCTGCTACTGGAGTCGCGATCAATATTGCGGGTGGGGCAATTACTATTGGCATCCTATGGCAAACTATCAAGGAGTTGTTTTATAAGCCAGACATTAAGCAAATGAGAGATTCTGCAGCTCAAGTCGGTCGAGAGTCCGGGTGCCGAAAGCCCACTCCTGAAGATTTTGAAGAAGTTCACGAAATTGTAAAATCACAAAAGGAGCGCGGCGGCAAAGTCAGTTATGAGACATTACTCGATGCTTGGAGGCAGGTACTCTGCCGCAAGTAATAGGAGTCGCGGAAAAACAATAATCAAATGGATCTTTCGCAAGCATTACCGATCATCAAGAAGTTAATTGGATTCCAGCTAATCGAGTTTTCTAACATACTTGGAACATGGGTGTGTGAGTTTCGTCATCCTGAACTAAAAGATTTTAGATACAAATGGTTTCTTGAATGCCCTTGGCGGATTATTGAGCATTCAACCCTAAAGTGCGGCT
Source organism: Bryobacter sp. (assembly GCA_044376335.1). Taxonomy (GTDB): domain Bacteria; phylum Acidobacteriota; class Terriglobia; order Bryobacterales; family Bryobacteraceae; genus Bryobacter. The sequence goes on along the minus strand of JBIPMY010000340.1, from coordinate 704 downwards.
CGGATGACTTAAGATTCTTTTGGGAGGAGTTTCCAGACAACATGGGCGCAAGTCCATTTGGAGGCATCCTTGTTGAGGTTCTCGGCTTGGAGACATTCAACGGTGGGTTAGTCTCCAAAAGAGTAATGTCCATAGTTGATGTTAAAATTGACTCGGTTGGACAAGTCAGCATTGTATTAACCGGTGGACTTTCAATTGAGCTTTTGCCAGCTGGGCATTTTGATGTTCAGTGGATTTTGTCGGATGCGGCGAATTGCACTCTAACGCTCAAAGATGGCGTTTTGGAATGGGGACAGTCTAGGTCCAATACTGTTCACTTAAGGTGTTCTGATCCTGATTAGGGATGGTGGACAGCCTGGCATGTTTCAGCGCCATCCTGCGATTTTCCTCAGTGTTTTCGCAGTTCTCTCTCTAGTTATCAGCTGAAGCGTGCCGGCAAGCTTCCCGGCAAATTCCGGCAGCACGCCCCAATTGGCATGGAATCTATAACTTAACGCAAAACCCCAAAAGCCCGAATTTCAACCAAAGCGCCGGTGCACCCGCATTGGCCCAGAAATCGGACCAAGAGCTCGAACGGAAATACCGGCTCGGCTTCACTGGTGGCGGTCTGGGCTTATAACAATGAAGTACAGGTTGCGAATGTTACTTATCCGAATCGATTTGAAGGCTTGTTCCAGAGCCAGCGGCTGGTGACGCATAGGTAT
>JBIPMY010000051.1:0-20659 GCA_044376335.1 Bryobacter sp. | reverse complement strand
GCAAACACCGCTAGCTGCGCGATGTTTTTCTTAAACTCCACCGGGTCGATCTTGTCGAGAGTATCGGCTGCAGTGTGATGCCATTCCATATAACGCTTGCCAATGGTTCTCACTCCGCTCCCAATCACACCCTCTCGCATGATCGGCCCAATATCGGTCCCGCCACCACCCGGCGTCACAAGGCCAGCCCCGATCGGCTGCAACAGCTTCCCGATCTCGCGCATCTGCTCCAGCGCCTTCTCTCCGCCACCAGTTATCCCTAACCCCACCGGCCTCTCCGCCCCGCCATCCATCTCAATCGCGATCACGTGATTCTTCAGTTGATCCTTAAACTGATCCCGGTAAGCCATCCCACCCCGGGTCCCATTCTCCTCATTCGCCCAAAACACAACCCGGATCGTACGTTTTGGCCGCAGCCCCAACTGCTTGAGCAAAATCAGCGCCTGCAGCGGACCAATACACCCACTGGCATCATCATGAGCTCCCTGCCCTGCATCCCAGCTATCCAGATGCCCACTGATTACCACCACCTCATCCGGCTTCTCACTCCCGCGCAACTCGCCAATCACATTCGCCCCATCGGCATCTGGCAGGGTCTTCGCTTCGCTCACATAGTGCACAACCACGCGTTCCCCACTCAGCACCAGACGCTCCAGCGTCCCCAGGCTTTCCTCTGACAACGCGGCAGCAGGAATCAACGGCACCCCCTCTTCAAAAGCCGTAACCCCCGTATGAGCAGAGTTCGCCGCCGGAATCCCGGCACTCCGAATCAACACCGCCGCCGCACCCAATTTAGAAGCCCGCGAAGGCCCACTCCGCCGAAAAGCCCCCGTCACCCCGTAGCTCACCCAGGGCGGATGAAACAACACAATCTTCCCGGCCACCCCAGCCCGCCCCAACTTCTCCAGTTCTTCAAAACTCCGTACCCCCACCACTTCCGCCGTAACATCACCGCCACCGGTCATCCCAAGCCCCAGCATCGTCAGCGGCAACCGCACGGGCGAGACAATCTCGGCCATCTCTTTCCCGCGCACCCAGTGCGGAATCTTCACCTTCGGCGTCGACACATTCTCAAGCCCACCCTCAATCATCTGCGCCGCGCTCCACGCCACCGCGCGATTAAACGCCTCACTCCCGCTCAAACGGTGCCCAATCCGGTCACACAGATAGGCAAGCCGCTTCATGCCCTCTTCATCTTTGATCGCCGCAGCAATAATCTTCCGCGAGCGCTCGCGATACTGCTCTTCAACCGTCTGTCCAAAACCAACAGACATCAATAGGAGAAATAAACCAAAGGTACGCATGGGAGAATCTGTATAGCTTAGCCTATGTCAGACGCAATCCTTTTTGTCAGCTTCGGTGGCCCCAACGAGCCCGCCGACGTAATGCCTTTCCTTGAAAACGTAACCCGCGGCCGCGGCATCCCGCGCGAGCGTCTCGAAGTCGTAGCCGAGCATTACCACCACTTCGGCGGCAAGAGCCCGATCAACGAGCAGAACCTCGCCATGATCGACGCCCTCACCAAACTCCTCGCCCAGCAAGGCCCCGATCTGCCCGTCTACTTCGGCAATCGCAACTGGCACCCTTTCCTCAACGACACCTTCACGCAGATGAAGGCCGATGGCGTCACGCGCGTCTTCGCATTCGTCACATCAGCGTTCAGTTGTTATTCCGGCTGCCGTCAGTACCGTGAAAACCTCTACGCCGCCCAGGCCGCCACCGGCACAGAATCGATGGAGATCCACAAGCTCCGCGTCTACTTCAACCACCCCGGCTTCATCGATCCGCTAGTCGATTGGGTCAAAGAAGAAAAGCAAAAATCCCCCAACGCAAGATTGGTCTTCACCGCCCACTCCATCCCCAACTGGATGGCGGACGGCTCGAAGTACGTCCAGCAACTCACCGAAGCCTCACGCCTGGTAGCCGAAGGCGCAGGCGTAGCTGAATACGATCTCGTCTATCAATCCCGCAGCGGCGCACCCAACCAGCCCTGGCTTGAACCCGACATTCTGGACCACATGCGAGACCTCCACGCCAAGGGCACCAATGACATCCTCATTTGCCCCATCGGCTTCATCAGTGATCACATGGAAGTCCTCTTCGACCTCGACGAAGAGGCCCGCCTCCTGGCAAACGAGCTAGGCATGAACCTAAGCCGCACTCAGACAAGCTCACACGATCCCCGCTTCGCCGCAATGATCCGAGAGCTAGTCCTCGAGCGCCGTGGCGACCAGCTTACCCACATCGCCCTCGGCAACATGGGCCCCAGCCACGACGTCTGCCCGGTCGATTGCTGCCCACCCCCGCCAGCCCGTCCCGCAGGTCCGCCCGCAGGCCGCCCCACAGCCTGAGCGGAGGGCACAAGAATCGGATAGAAGGGCATCTGCTTTCCCCCTACAGTGAAAGCAAATGCCCTTCCAGATCAACCCAATCACAGCTGCCATTGACACCACCAAAGCCCTGCAAATGCGGGCCGACAAGAACCCCGGCTTCCCCTGCCGCATCACCCTCGAAGACACACCCATCGGCGAAGAAGTCCTCCTCGTCCACTACACCCACCTGCCCGCCAACACACCCTTCCACGCAAGCCACGCCATCTACATCAGGCCAAACGCAATACCCGCAACACCGCAACCAAACGAAGTCCCCGCCATGCTCACCAAACGCATCCTCTCCCTCCGCGCCTTCGACAAACACGACATGCTCTGCGACGCAGACCTCGCCGAAGGCAACCAGATCGCAACCACAATTGACCGTCTCTTCAGCAACGAATCTGTAGCCTACATCCACCTCCACTTCGCCAAGCCCGGCTGTTTTGCTGCCCGTGCGGACCGCATCCCCGCGTAGAATAACCCTTTGAACCTAAAATTCCAGCTCCACAACCACGGCTTCGAAGTCCATGAACAAGCCTGCCCCGCCAGCCTCCTCACGCAGCTACAAAACGAATTCCCACCAGACGCGGCAGAAGAAGCAAACCTCCTCGAAAAATCAGCAACAATCCGAGAAGCTGCCACAACCGGAATCTTCCACCAAACCGCAAACGCTATCCTCGGCGAAGGCTGCCTCCCCACCCAGGCCATCCTCTACAACAAGAGCGACACAGCCGAGCCCTGGCACCAGGCCACCCCAGCAACCGGCCTAATCCTGAGACTCTCCCTCGACGACTGCACCTTCTTCGACGGAGCCCTCAAGCTCTGCCCCAGCTCCCACAAGCACGGCCCACTAACAGCGCAAGAAATAAGAGGCCACAGCCTCCGCCCCTTCTCCTCCCCCGAGATGCGCGCCGGCGACATCCTAATCCTGAACCCACTCACCATCCACGCCACCGCCGCCAGCACCACAGGCAAGCCCCGCCGCGTCCTACACATTACCTACAGCGCGACCTAACCGCTTCACATACTCGGCAGCAGCCTTTCGCACCGCCTCATCGCCACGCAACAACCACATGCGAGTAGCGTGCCAATCCACACGCACCTCACGGTCCTGCCCGTGAAGAATCCCGTCTTTCTTTGAAAAAATATCGAGCAAAAACACGTGAAGCATCTCATGCACCACGGAATTCACATCAAGGAAAGGCACACGATTCGGATGCGCCGCCCGAACTGCAATCAGGCACAAATGATGCCCTTCATATCGAGTTGCAAGCCCTGCTTTATACTTTGCCTGATCCCACGACAGCGGGATTTGATCGGTGAGCACGACATTCAAAGACTGCTTTTCCAAACCAATAAACCGCGGCCGTCCTCCCGGATACTTCAGCAACTCCCCCACCCGCTCTTCCAGCTTCAAATCAACACCACAGGATGCAAACATCCGCTGAGCCTCATCCCAAACAGTGGACCTGAACGCCGAAAGCTCTTCCGCCTTCAGTTTCGAGTGCTTGTTGGTCATCAGAAGCAAAGGAACCTCCACCCGGCCCCCGGCCTCTGCCCATAACAACGAAGCCCCAGCCATTCCAGCACCAAGCAGTCTCCGCCGGGTCATTTAGCCTCCATGGCCTCAATTATTCGCTACCCCGATTTCAGAAGCAATTCCTCCAGCCATAATAAAGGCATGACGCTGCAGCCGCCCTTCGACCGCATCACCATCGAGCCCACGAAGCTCGGCGGCCATCCCTGCATCCGAGGCATGCGCATCACTGTACGAAGAGTCCTCGAACTCATCGCGACATACCCAGACCGAGACGAACTCCTGGCAGAATATCCTGATCTCGAAGAAGAAGATTTACAGCAGGCAATGGCCATTGGATCTGGAGCAGTTCGCTAACAATGGAACCCAATTTTGAACTTCTGATACTCGAAGCCTATCGCGAATCACGAATCGGAGACGCCGAAGCGGCCGCGACACTCGGCTTATCTCGTCTCGAGTGGAATCACCTCCTAAAGGCGAAGCACATTACCGAAAACGCTTACACCGTTGATGATCTTGATCGCGATGTTGCAACAATACATCGACTTCGCGCCGCTGGATCTCTTCCAGCAGCTTGAGCCTGTTGGACCCGAAACCGCTCCGATTCACAATCGGCTCTAGACAGTTCTGATCCCCATACTGGCCGCTAGCCCCCCGCCCACTCGTCCCACCAATCCCATCCCCATACCTTGACACTCTACACATGTAGCTTCACTATCTATGTAGACACACCACCCATGGCGCAAGAAAAATCAGACCTCCTCCAGGGCACCCTCGACCTCCTCCTCCTCAAAACCATCGCCCCCGGCCCCCTCCACGGTTACGGCATCGCCCAGCGCATCCTTCTCACCTCGCAGGAAGTCCTCCAGGTCCAGCAAGGCTCCCTCTACCCCGCGCTCCACCGCCTCGAACGCAAATCCCTCATCACCTCAAAGTGGAAAGAATCGGAAAACGGCCGCATGGCCAAGTTCTACTCCCTCACCCCCACCGGTCGAAAACAACTCAACGCCGAACTCGACCAGTGGCGACGCTACACCAACGCCATCTCACTCGTACTCGAATCCTAATCCCAGAGTCCTAACCCATGCGCTTCCCCTGGCAAAACCACGAATCTGACTTACAACGCGAACTCGCCCACCACCTCGCCGAGCTCACCGACGAATTCATCCGCCGCGGCCACAGCCCGCAAGAAGCCCGCATCCTCGCAAAAAAGCAATTCGGCGGCCCCGAGCAAATCAAAGAAGAATGCCGCGACGAAAGCCCCTGGGCCTGGCTCCAAACCATCACCCAGGACCTCCACTTCGGCCTCCGTCAGCTCAAACAAACCCCCATCGTCACCGCCGCCGTAGTCCTCTCCCTCGCCCTCGGCATCGGCGCTAATTCAGCCATCGTTTCCCTGATGAATACGATCCTCTGGCGCACCCTCCCCGTCCCGGCCTCAGAGCAACTCTCCTTGCTTCACTGGCAAGCCGCAGACTTCCCGCAGCACCTCGCCGATGGCGGCGCTGGCAACATGTTCCGCGAGGGGGCCACCAGCACTTTCGACTTCTTCCCGCAAGCCGGCATCGAGTCCATGCAGAAGGCCGCAAAGGGCCGCGCCTCCATCGCCGTCTACAGCTTCTCTCAGCCCAGCAGCGTCAGCTTCGCGGGCCGTCCAGTCATCGCTTACAACCGCCCCGTCGGTGGCAATTTCTTCAGCACTCTTCAAGTGCAACCCATCCTCGGCCGCAGCCTGAGAGACGAAGACAACACCCCAAGCGCCGCCCCGGTAGCCCTTCTCTCCCACGCTTTTTACGCCAAATTCTTCGCCTCAGACCCCAAAGTCATCGGCCAGACAATGCGCATCGACAACCGCCCCTACGAGATCATCGGCGTCCTCCCCGCCTACTTCTACGGCCTCATCCCGGGAGATTCCACAGAAGTCTATTCTCCTTACTGGAAGTCTTCCGAATTCGCTCAACCCCGTGACGGCAAGATCGATCTCAACAATCCCCGTTCCTGGTATCTGCAGGCACTGGCTCGCAGAAATCCCGGTGTCTCCCCAGAGACAATTCAGCCCGTGCTAGCAGCCGGCTTCGCGCAATCCTGGCAAAAGAATCGCGAACCCAAAGCGAGCGAGACCAACCCCATCCTGCGTCTCTACGATGGCAGCCGTGGCCTCGGCGACCTCAGCCGCAACTTTCGCAACCCCCTCCTCGTCCTCGGCGCCCTCTTGCTGATGGTCCTTCTCATCGCATGCGCCAACACAGCAAACCTCTTGCTCGCCCGCGCTACCGCCCGCAGCAAAGAAGTCGCTCTGCGGCTAAGCCTCGGCTGTACCCAAAGCCGCCTCCTGCGACAGTTCCTCACCGAGAGCGCCATCCTCGCCGCCTTCAGCGCTCTCGCCAGCATTGCCGTTGCCTACGCTACAGCCAAGGGTCTGGCCCAGTTCATTACCGATCGAAGCTCAACACCCCTTCCACTCTCTATAGACCTCCCCATGCTCGCCTCAGTGGCCCTCATCTCCATCGCCACCCTCTTCCTCTTCGGCCTCTTCCCGGCCTGGCGCGCCTCCCGTGTCGACACGAACTCAGCACTCAAAGAAGGCGCTGGCAGCCTCGGCTCTGCCGCACGCAGGTGGTGGACTCCCGGCCGCATCCTTATCGTTGGCCAAATGAGCTTCTCCATCATTCTGGTGGCCGCAGCAGTTCTCTTCACCGAAAACCTCCGCCATCTGTCAGCACAAGACACGGGCTTCAACCGTGGCAACCTGCTTGTCTTTGGTCTTCGCCCTGGAACCTCCGGCTACAACAAAGACACGCTCCCTGCCTTTTACGACAAGCTCGAACGCACCCTGGCCAGCTCACCCGGCATAGAATCGGCCTCGCTCGCCACGATGCGGCCCATGAATCAGGGCGGCTGGTGGGGCAACATCCAGGAGGTCGGCAAAGACAAGAAATTCGATGTCGCAATCAACGGCATCACTCCCGCTTACCTTCCAATCTTCGCTGGAAAACTCAAGGCCGGCCGCAACTTTACTCTGGCCGACATGGCACCCAAAGCACCCAAAGTTGCCATCATCAGCGAAGATCTCGCCCGCAAGCTCGACCCAAATACATTCCCCATCGGCCGCAAAATTCGGCACGGCGACGACCCTTCATCAAAAAACGACCCCATGGAAATCATCGGTGTCGCACCCGCCTTCGCATTCAATTCCATGAAGGATCGTCCACAGCTTCTCTGGCTACCTTTTGAAACCCAGAGGGAAGAAGCCACTGTCGTGCTGAGGACGAAAGCCAGCCCCATCACGCTACTCCCTTCGATCCGCGAAATCATCCGCCAGATCGACCCCAACCTCCCGCTAGCCGACCCCTTCACCATGGAAGAACTCGTCGCCCGCAACCTCCAGCGCGAGCGCATGTTCGCCACCCTCTGCGGCTCCTTCGGCATCCTCGCTTTACTCTTAAGCGTCATCGGCCTCTACGGCGTAATGTCCTACAACGCGAGCCGCCGCCGTAACGAAATTGGCGTCCGCCTCGCCCTCGGTGCAGTCCCGCGCAATGTTATCTGGATGGTGCTCAAAGAAGCCATTGGCCTCACCACCCTCGGCCTAATCCTCGGCGCACCAGCCATCTACTACGGCAGCCAATTCCTCGAAAAAGAACTCTTCGAGTTGAAGCCCCTGAACCCAATCCTGATTGGCATCTCTCTACTCTTGCTGGCAGGTTCAGCAACCATAGCAGCCTGGCTCCCAGCTCGCCGCGCTGCCTCGCTTGATCCAGCAACTGCACTCAGGCAAGAATAATTCGTGATCGATTTTTGTAACTGCCATCGCTCTACAGGCAGGAAACAACAACCGAACATGAACATCAAATCAATCGCAACATTAGCTCTTACCATGAGCGCTTTCACGCTGGCCAACACTGCTTCAGCGCAGGTCATCACGGTCCCGCTGTCACTACCGGTGGCACCGCAGCCCGTCTTGGAGAAGGGCGGAGAACGCAGCGTAGTATTCCAGCTCGACGTCTCATTCGCCTACGGCGACACCACAAAAAAGGCCTGCATCAACGTCCCATCGAATCGCACTCTGGTGGTCGAGTATGTCTCTTCACAAGCCAAAGCCTGGAAGGCAGATCCCAACGCTCCCATGCCACTCCAAGGCTTCCCCGGCGAATTCACCCTCGCCTTCACCACCAGCAGCTACTCCACCAACGAGCACTACGTACCTTACACGCAGCTCTTCCGCTGGCACCCCAACTACACGGGTTACATCGCTGGCCAACCCGTCAAGTTCTACTCCAAACCCAGCACCCAATTCTGCGCAATCGTCAACAAGTACACCTCAACCGCTCAGGCAGAAGTCTCCGTCAACGTCACTGCCTACTACCTCGAATAGGCAACAACACACAATCAAACCCATCAGCCTTCGCCAGACTCACTGCTCAAGCAGTAGCTCTGGCGAAGGCTTAACTTTTTTCCTGCCCAGTTTGCATCATCGCCACGCCACGACGCACATAATCAGCTCCGCTCACCACCGTGCCCATAGCCGCAAGCAATCGCAGCCACTGCAGCCAGAATTCATCGAGAGTAAAGCACCCGGCCAGCATCGTCAATTGAATCACTGTGCTCGTTTTCCCATAAACAGATGGTGAAAAATCTTCCCGGCCCGTCTTTCGGTTTACTACCCAGGTGCCCACAACAATCAACGCGTCCCGAAACAGGATCATCACCATCAACCAGTCTGGAATCCGCCCCATCTTCCACCAGGCCAGCGTCGCCACAATCACCCAAACCTTATCCCCAATCGGGTCCAGCAATGCGCCCAGCTTCGACTCAACACCCATCTTTCGCGCAAGCCACCCGTCGAGGGCATCTGTCCACGAAATCCAGAAGAAAACAGTCCACGCCCACGCATGCTGCTCAAGGATCATCCACCCGATAAGAGGTGCCAGGAATACTCGACTGAGGGAAAGAAGATTAGGAAACCAACGCATGCGCAACGCGATCCACCAACTGGTCGAAGTGAATCACTTCGTACAAACTAGGATCGCTCATAATCTTCGACACCAACGCAACATGCATTGCATGTCCCGCCCGCTCCGCAACAACTTGCCCCAGAATCGGCCGACCGATCAAGGCCAAATCGCCGATCAGATCGAGCACCTTATGCCGCACCGGCTCATTCGAATAACGCAAGCCTTCCGGATTGAGTACTCCCTGCTTTGTGAAACAAACCGCATTCTCAAGCGATGCCCCTCGGATCAACCCCATATTCCGCATCTGATCCAGTTCATGCTCAAAACCAAAGGTCCGCGCAGGAGCAATGTCTTCGGCATAACGGTCTGGAGTCACTTCAAATTCCAGCTTCTGCCGGCCGACGATCGGATGGTCAAAGAAGACATCACAATTCAGAACAAACCGGTCAGACGGCAACATGCGGATCCGCTTCCCGTTTCCCTCAACCGAGATCTCCCGCGTCAGTCTCAAATACTTCCGCTGGCGTCGTAATGTCTTGATCCCGGCTTCTTTCAGCAAAACCACCCACGGCAAGCTGGAGCCGTCGAGAATCGGCACTTCCAGATTGTCGATTTCAATGATCGCGTTGTCGATCTCCATGCTGTACAGAGCACTCAATAAATGCTCTGTAGTTGAGATCAGGACACCCTGCCGCATCAAACTTGTGGCATAACTGACACGGGCGACGTGGCGAAAACTAGCCGCAATCTCAAACCCGTTTAAGTCTGTTCGGTGAAAAACAATCCCGGTGCCTGCCGGTGCCGGTAAAATCCGGACACTCGAAGGTACCCCGTGATGCAGCCCAATGCCGCTGGTGGCGACGGGATGCTGAATAGTGGTTTCAAACTGCAATGTGAACCTCCAAGGCCGGAGTGCACTGCTCAAATACTGGCTTCAATCCAATACTGTAACAATTCTATGGAAAACTGTAAACCATTGATTTGCAAAACTTTGTAAGCAGAAATACGTGTCAAAATTGCCACACACCCTGAGGCGAAACGTGTCCTGAATACACCACACTTCAAATGTGGGAAGCAGTTATCATGAGAATACCCTCATGGCCGACCTCGACTTCTCCAAGCCCCGCCTCTTCCTTATCGACTCCTTCGGCTTTATCTTCCGCGCCTATCATGCCCGAGCCCGCTCCTCGGCTCCCCCCATGCGCACCTCTCGAGGCTCTTCTACCGAGGCTGTGTACATTTTCCACAACATGCTCCGTCGGTTGCTCGCAACCTATAAGCCTGAGTATATAGTCGCGGTTTACGAGAGCCTCGGCCCCACTTTTCGCGAGCAGGAATTTGCCGCTTATAAAGCAACCCGCACGGAAACCCCGCCTGACCTGATCGAACAGATCCCCCACTGCAGGTCTGTACTCGAGGCCATGAGCATCCCTGTCCTTCAGGCCGATGGATTTGAAGCCGACGACCTTATCGGTACCCTCGCCCGGCTCGGCACTCAGGCAGGGGTTGAAGTCGTTATCGTTTCGAGCGACAAAGACATGCTTCAGCTCGTCAACGGCAACGTTAAGATGCTCAACCCCATGAAGGACGACACCTTCTACGACGCCGAAAAGACCAAAGAATTCATGGGCGTGCCGCCCAGCCAGGTGGCTGATCTTTTGGCCATTAAGGGAGACAAGGTCGATAACATTCCCGGTGCCCCCGGCATCGGCGATAAGGGTGCAGTGGAACTGCTGGAAAAATTCGGGTCCGTCGAGGCTGCGCTAGACCGGGCCGCCGAGGTTGAAAAGAAAAAGATGCGCGAGATCCTGATCGAATTTCGCGACCAGATCCTCCTCTCCAAGCGCCTCGCCACCATCCACTGTGAAGTTCCGATTGAATGGACGCTCGAAGATGCTGCCGCCAAAGCTCCAGATACGAATTTGCTGCGCGCCGTCTACCAGGAGATGGAGTTCTTCAGCCTCCTCAAGCAACTCGAACCCGAAGCCCCCACAGCCTCGGCAATCCCCGAGCTCAGTTACGAAGATTTCCTGAAAGGCCTTAGCGGCCCTTACGCCATTTCAGGGAATCGAGTTGCCGCCGCCCATGGCCAGGCTGAAATCGCTGGCCCCCTGCCCGATAATCCCCAGATCGTCTACGACGCCAAAGCCAATCCTACTCAGCATATGGCCGAAGACGTCAAGCTGCTCGGCTTCCTGCACGATGCCGACCCCAGCGCCGTTTCACTCGACACCCTCGCCGAACGTCACCTTCACAACCGTCCCGCTGATAACGCAGTCGCCATCTGGCAGATCCGCGAAACGATCAAACCCAAACTCGAAGAACGTGGACTATGGCAAGTCTGGGAGGCCATTGAAAAACCGCTCATCCCGGTGCTCGATCAGATGGAAAAAACCGGTATCCGCATTGATCGCGACATCCTTGGCCTAATGTCCAAAGATTTCGAGGGTCAGCTGCAGATCCTCACCGACGAGATTTATCAACTCGCCGGCCATCCTTTCAACATCAATTCCCCCCAACAACTGGGAGTGATTCTCTTCGAGGAGATGAAGCTTCCAACCCCAGGCAAGACAGCGAAAACGAAGAGCTATTCCACCGCCGCCGATGTCCTCGAAGCGCTGGCTGCTGACCACCCAATCGCAAAAAAGGTTCTCGATTACCGTCAACTTTCCAAACTCAAGAGCACCTACATCGACGCGCTTCCCCTGTTGATCCATCAGGACAGCGGCCGCGTCCACACCACTTTCAATCAGACCGGAGCCGCCACTGGCCGCCTTTCCTCTACAGACCCGAATCTCCAGAACATTCCGATCCGAACAGCGCAGGGTAAAGCCATCCGTGCTGCCTTCGTCCCCGAGCCCGGCTGGACGCTGGTTGTCGCCGACTACTCCCAAATCGAACTGCGCCTGCTTGCCCACATGTCCAAAGACAAGGTACTTGTAGAAGCCTTCAGGAACAACGAAGACATCCACACTCGCACCGCAAGCGAAGTATTCGGGATCCCGCCACTAATGGTCACCTCTGAGCAACGCCGCAATGCCAAGGCCGTCAACTTTGGAATCGTCTACGGCCAAACCGGCTTCGGTCTCGCCGCCCAACTCGGCATTCCACGATTTGAAGCAGAGCAATACATCAAGCTCTTTTTCGAGCGCTACTCGGGCGTGAAACGCTTCATTGAAACCACGATTGCCGACTGCCGCAAGACCGGCATGTCGAAAACTCTCTTTGGCCGCGAGCGCCCCATCCCGGACATCGAGTCGAAGAATCCGAATGCGCGCAATTTCGCCGAGCGGACAGCCGTGAATACTCCCCTTCAGGGCACGGCCGCAGACCTGATCAAGCTGGCCATGATTGAACTTGACAGGATTCTCAAGGCAGATCACTGGAAGGCTCGGCTACTCCTTCAAGTTCATGACGAACTGGTTCTCGAGGCTCCACCGGAAGAAGTGGACGCTCTCCGCAAGCTGGTGAAGGAGAAAATGGAGAACGTCCACCAGCTCTCGGTTCCACTATTGGTTGAGACCGGCTCAGGGCCCAACTGGCGCGACGCGAAGTAATACCGAAGCTCAACTTCCCCCGCTCCAACCCTTCCCCAAAATTAATTCAAACAATTCTGTTCCACTCTTCCTTTTCCCCGGTCCTAACCAGTGAACGTAACGGGGAAACAAGTTACGGTTCAAAAAAACTCAAAAGGAAGAACTCTCAAAATGACCAAACGTATTCTCGTCGCCGCAATGACCTTCGGCCTCCTCTCTCTCACCAGCGCCTTCGCAGCCTCCGGCAAGCCCGAAGACAAGCCCAAGATGGAAAAGCCCGAAAAGGCTGAAAAGCCCGAGAAGCCCGAGAAAGCTGAAAAGCCTGAAAAGATTGGCTAATTAAGCCATCCGGCAAGAGGCAGTAGTATGTACAACATCCTGAGTTGCTGCCTCTGTCTCTTGCCGGCCTTTTCCTTCGCCCAGCAACAAATCCCCCTCCTCCCCGCACCTCCACCCTCCAACTGGCACAGCGCCGGCCTCGATCCCCTGTCCAGTCTCGCAGTTACTAACTTTCAACAACGAGAACCCCGCGATGCCGCTCCCTCCACTTATTCCACCCAGGCGCAACTCGCTCGAGACCAAAACTACATCTATCTCTTCCTCCGAGCCGAAGCCCCCGCCTCCTCCATCCGCGCCAACCTCAATCCACGCGACAAAATCTCGGGCGACGATTCCATCGGCCTCTACCTCGACACCTTCCACGATCGCCGCCGCGCCTACATCTTCTTCGTCAATCCGCTCGGCGTCCAGATGGACGGCATCGCCGCAGAAGACCAGGATGATGATTACACCTTCGATACCATCTGGCAGTCTGGTGGCCGACTCACTCCCACTGGCTACGAAGTATGGATGCGCATCCCGCTGCGCTCCATTCGTTACTCTTCCGGCGACACAGCATCCTGGGGCATCGCCATCACGCGTTACAACGCCGCCACCTCAGAGATCGACACCTGGCCCTACATCTCCCGTGCCAATCAGGGCTTCGTCCCGCACTTCCTCTCCACCAATGCCCCGTCAAGCAACCCGGCCAAGGCAACCTACCGCCTCATTCCTTACCTCTCGACACAGCGCGCCGGTGCAGACCTTCAGGTCAACGTAGAAGGCCGGATCTCACTCGACTTCACCTTCAATCCGGACTTCAGCCACGTCGAATCCGACTCACCACAACCCACTCGCAACGCGCGCTTTGAAAACTTCTACCCGGAACGACGCGGGTTCTTTCTCGAACACTCAGACCTCTTCCAGACTCCCGAAACAGCCTTCTTCTCCCGTCGCATCCTCGCCCCAAAACTCGGCGCCCGCCTCACCTCCAGCACCGAAAACTGGAAGCTTGCGCTGCTTTCCGCCAAAGACGAAGACAACTCCACCGCCACCGTTGCCCGCATCCGCCGCGATTTCGGCACGCGTGGCTCAGTTGGCGCTCTCCTCACCAACCACGACGAGAACACTCTCACTGCAGTCGATGCCACCTGGCGCTTTAGCAACCACCTCACCACAACTAGTCAGGTGCTCAAAGACAACGGCCTGGCCTCCTTCTCCGAAATCCGCTACCAGACCCGCAACTTCCACGCCTTCTCCGCATACCGTTATCGCGCTCCCAACTTCGATGCCGCCCTTGGCTACATGCCCCGCGTCGATCTCAGCCAGTTCAGCAATAGCGCCGGCTACCGCGCGCGTCCCAAGCGCGGCCTCCTCCTCGCCTGGGGGCCGGACGTCACCTTCACACGCACCGGCGATTCGCGCAACCAACTCACGGACTGGTCTCTCTCCGCCCCTCTCTGGTTCGTCTTCCGCAATCAGCGCGAACTCATCCTCACCCGCACAGAACGCTTCGAAGCTTATGGCCCGGTCCGTCTCCGCACCCACCGCCACTCCATCTATTTCTCTGACGAAAGCAATCGCCTCATTCACTACTCCGCCTCCTACGCCAAGGGTGGTGAAATCAACTACTATCCAACCCCAAGTCCCGGCCAGGCAACCAGCTTCACCGCCAGCCTCACTCTCAAACCAAGTCCCCGCACCCGCATCGATTCCTACTTCATCTCAAACGAAATCAAAAACCTCTACAGCGAGCACCTCTGGCGCATCAAAGCTTCCCGCCAATTCACAAAGAATCTCGGCCTCCGCGCCATCCACGATCAACACAACAAAGACCTCCTCCTTCGTTACCAGACCTCTCCACTCACCGCCCTCTACCTCGGCTACACCCAGCACAGCTATCCAATCCGCGACCATCTCTTCTACGCCAAGATCTCCTATCTGATCACTCGCTAGCCCCGTCGTATCATGATCTTTGCCGCTCTTTCTTCTACTCCTCCTGGCCCAATCCCAACTCGATAACGCCAGCAAGCACATTGACACCGGCAACACCAAGGCCGCACTCGAAACCCTCAAAACCCTCCGCTGCGACAATCAACCCTGCGAAGCCCGCAAACTCGCCCTTACCGGCTCAGCCCATCTCTACGAGGCCAACTACGAAGCAGCCCTCAACAACTTCCATACCGCCCGCGAAATCTACACCCAACTCAATGACCTGCCTCGCGTCATCGACCTCTACAACAACGAAGGCTCGGTCCACCTCTTCCGCGGCGAATATGCCGAATCTAACAGCCACTACCAGCAAGCCCTCAAACTCACCAACCAAAACAAGCAAGCCCCCTGGTTCCAATCCACTCTTCAGTTCACCACCGTCAACCTCGCCACCCTTTACCAAAAACTCGGCCGCAACCGCGAAGCCCTCAACCTCTACAACTCAACTCAATCCAACCTCGCTCCACAAGAGCAAGCCCAATCTCTCTCCAACCGCGCCACCCTCCTGCGACGTCTGGGCGATCCTTACAAGTGCAAGCAACTCCTCGAAGAAGCCCTCGCCCTACTCAAAAACTCCCCCCAGCAGGACACCCGCCTCGGCATTCTCAAAAACCTTGGGATCGTCCTCGCGCTTGACTTCAACGACTACCCCGCTGCCGCCCGCTACTTTGATCAAGTCCTCACCACCGCCGACAAATCCCGCGACGCCAGAGAATCCCTTCAGGCCCGCCTCTATAGCGCCGAACTCGCCTACCGCTCCGGCAACCACCCACTAGCAAAACAGCTCTGGCAGCAATCCCTAACCTTGAGCCAGCAATCTAAATCTCCCGAAGAAGAATGGCGCAGCCTCTATGGCCTCGCTCGCATCTCTCGTAATCGCGATCAGGCTCGCTCCGCTCTCGCTTCAATTGAGCAACTCCGCTCCGGCATCGGCACTACCACGCTTAAGTCAGACTTTCTCGCCGACAAATCTGAGGTCTTCGATTTCGCCCTCGCCCTCGACTTCGAAGCCAATGACCCCACTTCCGCTTTCCACACCATCGAGCGATCTCGCGCCCTCGCCCTTCGCGAAGCTCTCCCCACCAAACCCACTCTCCTTACCCTGCAGCAATTCCAATCCCGCCTCACAAAAGACGAAGCTGCCCTCCGGCTCGAAGTGGGCAAAACCGAATCCTACGCCCTCTGGATCACCCCCACTACAACCCACTTAGAACGCCTTCCCATTACCGAAAAACAAGCCTCAAATCCGAATCCCGCGATACTCTTTCGCAACGCCCTCTGGCCCGCCAAACGCCTCTGGATCATCCCCGACGGCCCCCTCGCCCTCATTCCACTCGAACCCCTCTTCCCAAAACTCATCGAGACTGCCTACCTCCCCGCCGCCTGGTTCCTCGAAGCCCCCAAGCTTGCTACCAAACACATCCACTTCCCCTGGCAACTCGAAGTTGCCGCCTACTCCAGCCCCACCATCAATACGCAAAACCTCCTCCCTGGGGACGAAATCCTTGCTCCTCTCCCCAACTCCACCAAAGAAGTCGAAGCCATCGCGCGCATCCTTCCCGGCCACGCCAACCTCTACACCCAAGCCACGCTCAGTCAACTGGCAACAGCCCCGATTCTGCATCTCGCAACGCACGCAATTGCCGACCCCGAATCCGCCCAACGCAACCGAATCCTGCTTGGCAACACCTACCTCTACGCCACCCAGCTCAAGCCCAACTCGCTACCGAATACGGAACTCGCCGTCCTCTCAGCCTGCGACACCAGCCTCGGCCCCCAACTCCGTGGCGAAGGCGTCCAGAGCCTCTCCCGCGCCTTCCTCGCTGCCGGAGCCAACGCCACTATCGCCAGCTATTGGAAAGTCGACGACCGCTCTACCCGCATCCTGATGGAAACCCTCTACCGCAATCTCACCCAGGGCCTATCGTATTCAGAAGCTCTTCACCAAACCCGGCTTACCCTCCAAAAACAAAACAGCGACCCACGTATATGGGCCGCCTTTACTGTCCAGGGTGCCGCACGCGACACCCTTCCAAGATTCATCTCCTGGCCGCAACTCCTAAGCGCCGCCGCAGCCATGCTTGCACTTACTGCCTACGTTTTTAATAAACTGCGGGCACCACAGGCACAATAACCGGCACTCGAATTGCCGCCCCGTCTACTTCAGCAACTGCAAACTGAAACGCCGTTTTCGATTTCGCCTTCAACACAAAGCCACCCACCGGCTGGGCCACACCAAACAGTTCTTCGTAAGAGCGGAACACCACTTCGCCGGGCCCCAACAAGATCTTCGTCTCGGCCATGCCACCGCCAAGCACGTCTTCCAATTCCATGGCCACAACACTGGCCTCAGTCCCAGGATTCTGAATCCCGATCCCCACCACTGCCCGCGCATTCCCGCTCAGGCCTGCCTGCGCCACAAGATGCGCAGAGGTTGAAAACACCGGCACCATCCCGCGCAAAGCTACATTTGCCGAAGGGGCAGTCTTGATGCCGCGAGGATAAGAAAAATATTCGGTCTCCTCCTTTGCTTTGTTCACAGCAATGATGTCCGCCCCATCCAGACGGAGCGGCAACTTCACCTCAAACAACAATTCGTTCGGCTTCACGCTGCGTAGTTTCGCATTTTCAACGCGGGCCTTCGTTGTGCTGTTGAAGCCACCACCGAGAACACGAAACGTCTGCCCCGGCTGCAACAATCCCCCGCCAGGCAACACATTGGAAATGAACTGCGCCCCGCCAATCGTTACAGACCCCGTCTTTGCTTCTTTGTCGAACGGCACCCCATTCGGATCAATCCACGAAGAGCTCCCCAAATCAATCGAAACCGGCACACGATACCCAACCGGCAAACCCGGCTTCGTCTTCACGGCAATCGTCACCAGCGGATAATCCGGATCCAGCGCCCCCGGCGTAAAGGTGCTTAGTTCCAACCGCAAATTTCCACGGTCAATCACACCCACACCCGTCAACCCACCAGCCGCCGCCAGCCCGAGAAATTCATCAAAAAACGATTCATCAAACGACGCCTTCATCCCTGTCCGGATAATCGGCTTTGGCTCGGTCAACTTGATCTTCACCTGTGTCACCGCACCAGCCGGAGCAATCTCGTTTGAGATCGCGATCGACACGCCCGCAGGCACTACCTGACCTAACGCAAAAGAGGCCACAAGGCCCATACCAACAATCAACGGGGACGATTTCATCATTTCACCTTCAATCCGATTTCCGGCTCCAGCCTTACCTTCACTTCAGTGGCCTCTGCCACCACCCTGCCACCGGCATCAAACGCCCGGACGGAAAGCAAAATGGTTCTCTTAGGCAGCATAGCTGCCCGCACTTCACCGGGCAATGGTACCGAAGGGGTAGTCACTTCGACGCGAGTCAGCAGCGTACCATCCACTTCGGTCACTTTCACTTCATACCGTACTGCGCCATCCACCGGCGCCCACTTCCACTCCACCGGCACAGTAGCCAGATCACCCTGCGGCGCAATCCGGATCTCTCCGCCACTACGCACCACAGCGCTGCCGTCTACGCCATCCACCGGCCGCATCGATTGCATCTGCATCCCAATCGCCGCCACCAGCAACACTGCCGCAAAAGCACCCACCAGCCGGGGCAGCATCGGCATCGAGAACCAGCTTTCACGCACTGCCGGCTTGGGCCGCAAACCAGCCACAATCGCCGCTACATCTTTACGCTCGCTAGCCTCAACCACACCAGACTCAAACTCCATCATCATCTTGAGCTCAGCCTGGCAAAACACACAACTATCCACATGAGCCTGATGCTCAACTCGCCCTTCCATAAGCGAACTGAGTTGCTCCAGTGACAGACAATCCGGACGGCTCTCCTGTTTCATCGATTCACCTCCTGGCCTTCCATCGATCCAGTGCCGCCTTCAACTTTCGCTGTCCAGACACCATGTACGCCTTCGCTCCACTGGCATTGGTTAGCGACAAAGACCGGCTCACCATCGGCAAACTCCAACCCTCCAGGTAATGAAGCAGATAAACCTTTTTCTCGGTTTCGTCCAGATTTTCTTCGATCAACTCCTGCGCCACGGCCCATTTCCGCCCGGCCTCCAGTTGCTCTTCTGGCCCAGCCTCGAGGCTCCGCAGCCCCTCGTCCAACTCCACGTGCTCTTTCGATTTCGCCGTCGCATTGAAGCAATGATTGCGGCAGACCATATAGAGCCAGGTGGAAAACTTCGCGTTCCCCTCGAATGAATCGAGATTGCGCTGCACCTTCAAAAAGATTTCCTGCGCCAGATCCTGCGCAGCATCGCGGTTCCCCGACCACCGCAAACACCACACCGCAACCCGTTGGTAGTGACGTTCGAACAACACTTCGAGCGCCGCGTTTCGCTCGCGTTCGCTCAGTGCCCCACGCCAGCGCGCGAGTATCTCTTCGTCTGTTTCGCTCGTCATTACGGAAGTTTTGCAGGGGGCAGCAGGTCTTCACATCAGTTAAGACCGCTCACCTCACCCACTGGAACAGAAATATTCCCCTAATTGTAGCCGTTCCGATTAGACGCCCACCCCCAATTCGCTGTTACAGCAGATTTTGCGCTCAAAACAGACAAGAAGCCGTGCCTTTCAGGCTAAGGGCAGCGCGGTGATTCGAGCGGCCAGTTGCTTCAGGAATGCCGCCAAGAAGTAGGGGCTCTATGGTGTTGATTTTGTTGGGTTAAGTGCGAATTTGGTTTCGTTCGTGATTTTTTATTCTCCTGGGCAGGTGGTGGGCTGCCCAGGAGAGACACTTGTGGCATCAGTTGCCTTGCGGGCTATTCAATTGTCGAAGAACTGGAGTATGGGTGCGGGCCCACGCCTCAATTCATTATTCGGTGGCGGGACCAAGTTTTGTTGTTGCGGATTCGCGGTAAGGAGTTGAGGGGGAAGGACTTAGGTTGTTTGAAAATTTCCGTGAATGAAATTTGGCATAACGCTGGCAATACTTTAGATGGCCGAAGAAACTGGGAGGCTTGGAGGAACGGCATGCGAAACGGAAAGCTTGGTGGGCATGGAGTCACTGAGGAGGAATTCTTGCGAATTATGAGGTCGTTGGAGGCAGTAGCGAAAAGCGAATGGACCTCATACAACATCTACGATCCAGTCGCTGGGGAATTGCTGGAAGCCTATCAGGATTGGCTAAAGGTTGACGGCAAGGTTGCCGGGCGGGTCGAACTGTATTACTGGCATGGAGAGCAGCAGTATCTTTATGTGGTGCTTTAGCCCGCTATTCGGCCAGATTGAGGATGGCGCCGGGGCGCGCCAGCCTGACGGCATTCTCCTTGATATCAGGGGCGGAATGGAAGCCAACACGGCGGGGAAATATTCGAAACGTACTCCTGGCCGGTCGAGTCACACGTCTAGCGCAGAATTAAGAGGTATCTATGTTTTTCCGCATTGCACTGTTGCTGATTTCGTATCAGTTGGGGTATTCGCAGACGTCGCCTTTGCCTGCTTTTGTTGGCTATCGACGACCAGCGACTACGTTGCGTGTGGCTCCAGGTCAACTGGCTACGGTTTCGGTGTTTGGAGTAGCCGGTCGATTTGCCAATCCGGTGCTTCCGTTGGCAGGGAGAGATGGTTTTCCTCTCGAAGTGGAAGGACTGCGGCTCGAGTTTTCGCAGGGAAGCCTGCGTGCCTCTTTAGCGATCCACTATCTACAGCAAAGCTCTTGTCAGCCGGGCGGTGTTTGTAGTCCGGTAACCACCTTTACGACGGTGTTTCCAGATGAGATGCAGGTAGATGGCGATGTTGCCCCCACCCTAAGAGTCACCGAGCGCGGCGTTGCGGTAGCGGAGCTAAAGCTTGAAGTGTTGAGCGACCAGCTCCACGTGATTAACACCTGCGATCAGACAGGCCAGTCCATTAGCCTTGCTGTTGATCTTCCCGCTGGTGCTTGTGTCCCGATGGTAGTCAATGCGAACGACATTAAGCC
>JBIPMY010000339.1:0-6931 GCA_044376335.1 Bryobacter sp. | reverse complement strand
CGGTGGCTGGAAGCTGACTCCCGCCAGGGATTCGATTCTGGCCACCGGCGCTAACGCTGAGATCCTCTTCCGATTTGCCCAAGTCGTTGAGGGCGTAACTAGCGTTGAGTTTTCGCTGAAACGCTCTACTCCACAGATCAATATGCAGCTTGGAAGTAGTTTCTTTGAAGTTCTGCCTGGCAAACGCGCCCGATGGCGAATCAAGGGTTGACTAGCGCCACCAGCCTGCGATAGCAATGGTGCGTGAAACTTTTGCTCTCGATTGCCCTGATCGCCGCAGCCCTCTCGGCTGCCTCCCCGGAAGAAGACGTCCGCGCCGCTGAAAAGGCCTGGACCGAAGCCGTCATCAAACAGGACATCCCGGCCCTCGAGCGCATCTTCTCTCCAGACCTGATCTATGCCCACTCCACCGGCAACATTGAAACCCGGGATGAGTACATTGCCCGCCTGAAGACAGGCAAGCAACGCTACGACACCATGACTTACGAAAAGTCGAAGGTCACAATTCACGGCAACTCTGCCGTTATGCATTCTGTGACACGATTCACAGGCAAGAACGATTCGGGTGCTTTCAACGACCACCTGATGGTGATTCACTTCTGGGTCAAAAAGGGGAAGGCCTGGGTCTTGGTTGCACACCAGACCACTCGCATTCCCTAGTTCACCCGGATTGGCAGTGACGACGCAAAGCGCCATCCGCCCGAGTTGGTCAGCGAGCCCTCAATGATGTAGTCACCAGGGCTGAGGTTTTCGATCAGAATTTCGCTTTCCCACCTTCGGTCCACTACTTGTTCCTGACTGAGTGCCTCAACAAAAAACCGATCTTTACTCCACTGCCAGACCAAGTCGCCGGCACGATTGAAGACTTTGATCTCAAACTGTTGGCCGTTCGAGAAGCGAAGCGGGATCGGTTCTCCGTTTCTGCTCGAAAGCCGCATCGTGATCCGCGTGCGAGCTTCTCCTAATTCGGACTTGAGTGTCTGGCTGGGCAGAGAAATGTCGAAGAGTGCCCCGGTCTGGCTTGTATAAAGTAGATTGCCGACCTTTGCCTCTACCAGATCGTAAGTTACCGGCCCGATAAAAGTGGAAACCACACGCCGTACCAACCCAAGATTGGCGACGTAAAGCTCTTCGGTGATCGCGTTGTCCGGGCAACCGCCTTCATACTGAATCTTCAGGGCAGGGAGGGCTTTACCTCTCTGGCCCCAATCCACAAGCTCTTCGCTGACACGGGCGTTCTGCATACATGCGCCGAGTTGAGTGGCGTAGCTGCCTGCAAAGCGAGTGAGTAACTCGGTCTTGTCCTGGTCTTCCTGAAACCAGAGCAAATCCCCGTTCTCCTTACGGCTCACCCAGGCGCGTTCTGGCCGGTAGCCAGCAACGCGATAGAACTCACGCTGGTCTCTGCTTAGCAAGGTGTAGCTGATCCGGACTTCCTGTTGAGAGCCATTGTCACTTCTCAAAATCCAATAGTTTCCGCCGGACAGGGGCAAGTAATCTGCTGCGCTCATCAGGGAGCTAGACAGCAAAAGAATTGAAATTAGATACCGCATACTCAAAACGCGCAATGTGCCGGGGAAAGTGGCTCATTGCGCGTTTGGGGTTTTGATTGTAAGAGGTGTTTAGACCTTCTCAGGTACCACGTAAGGCTTACGGTAATTCCGCTTCAGCATCTTGTCGGCTTCGGTATCGCCGACAAACTTCTCTTTGGCTGAATCGAAGGTCAACTGCCGGCCCAGACGATACGAGATGTTGCCCAGGTGTGCGAGGCCGCTCGCCAGATGCGCCGTCTCCACCGGGCCATTCTGATCGCTCGTCTTGCGGCTATAGACGGCCTTGATGAAGTTCTGGTAGTGGTCTCCACCAGCCTTGCGGGCCGGGCCTTTTTCTTTCTTTTGGCCCAGGTAAGTCTCGAAGGTGTCGTAACCCTTCACCACCAGATAGCCTTCAGTGCCGTAGAAGATATTGCCGACGCTGGCGCCGCCTTCGTCGTTGGTCATCCAGTGTCGTACTTCAAACTGGATCATCTTCTTTTCTTTTGGATAGTGATAGAGCGAGGTCTGCACCTCGGGCGTCTCTTTATCGTCATCGAAGGTAAACTTGCCACCGAGAGACGTGATCTTCTCGGGGAAGCTCTCGACGCCGAGGCCCCACATACACATGTCGGTTTCGTGGATGCCCTGATTGCCGACGTCGCCATTGCCCCATTCCCAGTGCCAGTGCCAGTTGTAGTGAACGTGGCGGCGGCTGAAGGGGACATGCTGCGCAGGGCCTTCCCAGATGTCGTAATCGAGATTGGCGGGTACGGCCTCAGGCTGTTTGTTGCCGATCGACGGCCTCCAGCGGAAGACCAGGCCACGCGACATATACACGTTGCCGATCACGCCCTTGCGCATCAGGGCGACGGCTTCCTGCAGCGCTTCGCTCGATCGCAACTGCACGCCGTGCTGCACGATCCGGTTGTACTTCTTGGCGGCCTCCACCATCTTGCGGCCTTCAAAGATGTTGTGGCTGCCCGGCTTCTCGACGTAAACGTCTTTGCCGGCCTGGCAGGCCCAGATAGCGGCCAGTGAGTGCCAGTGGTTTGGCGTGGCAATCGACACCGCGTCGACTTCTTTGTCCTCGTAGACCTTGCGCAGGTCTTTGTAGGTCTTGATCTTCTTGCCGTACTTGCTCTGGAATTCATCCGCGCGCTTGGCGAGCAGGTCTCCGTCGGGGTCGCAGATGCCGACAATTTCGGCGTCCTTCAGGCCCATGAAACCGGCGATGTGATCCTTGCCTCGACCATTTACGCCCAGCGTCACCACCCGGATCTTGTCATTGGGCGAACGTGCCCCCTGCACCAGCGGTGCGGCCATCGCACCCATCAAAAACATGCGTCGCGAACTCATTTTCCAGCGCTCCTTTTCCGCCTATCCTATCACTATGACTTCCCAATCGCTCCCCGATATCAATGCCGTCCACTCTGCCTTTATCACCGCCGCTGTCGCCCGTCTTCGCCAGCAGGAATCCCGGATCCACGATTGCATCCGGCTCCTCTCCGAAGACCAGGTCTGGGCCAGAGGCAACGAGAATTCCAACTCGGTGGCGAATCTGGTGCTGCATCTGATCGGGAACCTCGGGCAATGGGTGGTTGCTGGCGTCGGCGGCGCTCCCGATCACCGCGATCGCGACTCGGAATTCCAGACTCTGGCCGGGATCAGCCGGGACGAACTCTCGGCCCGGCTCAAAGCCCGGATGGATCAAGTAGTGGATGTGATCGAAAAAGTTCCGGCTCAGAGGCTGCTCGAAATCGTCACTCCTCAGGGTCAATCATTGCCCGTGATGGAGGTTATCACACACATAACAGAGCACTTCTACCATCACGGCGGGCAGATCATGCTGCTTACCAAGCTCTACCTGAACGTCGATCTGGGCTACTACAGACATCTAACTTCAAAAAATGTCAACCATACTGAAACGAATCCTTAATAAAAAAATCAACTGTGGCCGATAAAAAAGATTACAACTCGCAACGTTTTCCGAGTATCTTTATTAGCGAGGCCCAGTTTGCCAAATGCGATCTTTGTTGACCGCCACAACCACACTATTTCTGTGCATAATTCCTGCGCTCCGCGCAGACTCACTCCCCCAACTCACGGTTTTGCTCTCTGTTGATGGCAAAGCTTCTTCTGCCGCTTTGAACGAGATGAAGTCAGAACTCAACTCGATCATGAAAGAGACAGGTCGCAATCTGGACGTCCGGCTGCGTAGCCAGGCCGCTCCGAATGAGACCTTCAATGATGTTGTGCTCGTCAAGTTGAAGGGCACCTGCAAAATGGAAAGAATGATTCCCTTCATGGACGAGCGGGGTCCGCTGGCTTGGACACACTCGACCGACGGCGCGATTTTACCCTTTGCAGAGGTCTCGTGCGATCGTATTGCCAATGCTGTAGCGGGTGCGCTGTGGGGAGCAGAGCGCAAGCAGGCCGACAAGCTGCTGGGACGCGCCATGGGCCGCGTGCTTGCTCACGAGCTTTATCACATCATCGGAAAGACTCACGAGCATAACGCGGATGGTTCGCTGGCCAAGGAAGCCATTTCGGCCAAGCAGCTGATTTCGGACAAGCGCATCACTTTTGATATGCGGGATCTAAACCGGATGACGCCTTAGGCGGAGTCCCCGTTTACGCCAAAGCCATACGATCGGCCCACAAATCGCCAAGAGCAATCCGGAGAAATCGACACTGTGATTTCGAAGTTTCCAGTAGATGTCGTATACCGGTGAAAGCTCTAACTTGACACCTGTTTTTGCAGCTTCATGACGAAGAGCCGATTCCGTAGGGAAGCGCCTGACGGAATGCATGTTTGAGTCAATTACGAAATAGCTTGTTACCTGGGGTTTGGTAGTCTCGAATCGATGCATCGCACGCATGTCTGAACCGCCCCAAAACTGCCCTTTTGAGACTTGAAACAGTACTAAATCGCCAAGCTCAGCGGCAAAGTCGTGCTTATTGAACCTAAGCCGACCGCGATCTACCCGGTCGATCATTACCAAATCGAAGCCATCAGGAAGCCGACAAATTGCAGAATCACCAAGACCGGCATCTTGGCCCAGCAAGACATCATTCGCCACTGCTGACACGAGGAACACTAAAACTGTCCAGGCGAGGCAGCCAAAGAAGAACATAACGCGTTTTCCCGCAGCTATCGCTACGATACTCACACCCCATACGAGAAAGAACAGCAGGACAAAAGCCGGCCCCATCGAATGAAGCTCTAGGCGAAGACCCGCGCAAACAGCTTGTCGATGTTCCTGAGCTGCCGTCCGGCCGAGAACGTCTCATCCAGCTTCTCAGCGCTCAAGTATTTCGTCACTTCAGGATCCGCCGCGACAGCTGTCTTAAAGCTCGTCCCACTCTCCCAGCACTGCATCGCGTGGGCCTGCACCAGCCGGTAAGCCGTCTCGCGCAGCATCCCTGCCTCGGCCAGATCCAGCAACAACTGTCCGCTAAACACGATGCCAAGCGTAGCGTTGAAGTTTGCCATCATGCGGTCTTCATTCACACGCATGCCCTCAACAAGCCATGTGGTCTTGGCCAGCAGGTAATCCGTCAGGATCGTTGAATCGGGCAGGATCACCCGCTCCACCGAGCTATGCGAGATGTCTCGTTCATGCCACAGCGCGATGTTCTCAAACGCCGCCTGCAAGTTAGACCGTACAATCCGGGCCAGCCCACAAATCTGTTCGCACACAATCGGGTTCTTCTTATGCGGCATCGCACTCGAACCCTTCTGCCCGGGGGCAAAGGGCTCTTCAGCTTCACGCACTTCGGTGCGCTGCAGGTGGCGTACTTCCAGAGCAATCTTTTCGAGCGTCGCGCAGATCAGCGCTAGCACCGAAATGTAATTCGCATGAAGATCGCGCGAGAGCACCTGGCTCGATACAGGCGCGGCCTTCAGCCCCAGCCCTTCACAAATCAATTCTTCAGACTCGGGCGAAAGATGCGCAAAAGCACCCACCGCACCAGAAGTCTTGCCGACGCGGATTTCCTCTGCAGCCCGGTCAAATCGCTCGGCGTTGCGCTTCAGCTCGTCATAGAAATTCGCGAGCTTCAGGCCGAAGGTGATCGGCTCGGCATGAACCCCGTGTGTACGGCCAATCTGGATCGTGTCCTTGTGTTGGATCGCGCGCTTCTTGAGCGCCTCAAGCAAGCCTTCGAGCCCCTTGGCAATCAGCCCGCTTGCCTGTTTGATCTGCAAAGCCTGCGCGGTGTCTACTACGTCGTTCGAGGTTAAGCCGTAGTGAAGCCAGCGTGAATGCTCGGCCTGCCCCTTGTCCTTCAGTGTTTCCGCCACAGCAGTGGTGAAAGCAATTACGTCGTGCTTCACTTCGCGTTCGATCTCGCCAATGCGATCGACTGAGAAACCAGCGTGCGCGCGTAGCGCGGTAGCAGCTTCAACCGGCACCAGACCCAGATGAGCGAGTGCTTCAGACGCAGCCAGCTCTACATCAAGCCAGCACTGATATTTGTTGTGTTCGGACCAGATTCGGCCCATCTCCGGGCGTGTATAACGTTGGATCATGATTCAACCTAAATTTCAAAAAATGAAGACTGCTGGCGTGGCTCTGACACCGATAGATCGATGTTGGTGAGGCCCCGCCGGTCAATCGCTTGCGCTGCCACCATATGGGCCAGCGCGGGTAAATTGTTCTGTTCGCTCAAGTGGCCAAGCACCAGTTTCCGCGTTCGTGGCGACAGATCATCGAGGATGAACTGGCTCACCACATCGTTCGATAGATGCCCTCGCCGCGACATCACGCGCTGTTTCAGGCTCCACGGGTAGGGGCCAACCTTCAGCATCTCGAGGTCGTGATTGGATTCGAGCAACAGGATGTCGCAATCCTGCAGGTGGTAGCGAATGGAATCCGGCATATAGCCAAGATCGGTGCACACGCCTACCTTGCGCCCGTTTGAGCTGAAGGTATAACCGACGGGATCCTCTGCATCATGCGGGAGTGAGAAAGACTGCACCTCAAACGATCCGATCGCAAGCTTGGTGCCGGCTTGAAATGGCTTGAAGTGCATCGCCTCTTTGCCTTCTTCGAGAGCGTTTGCCGTGGCCGAGGTGAGGTAAACAGGCTTGGCAAGTTTCTTGGCAATCGGCCCAAGACCGGAGACATGATCGCAGTGTTCATGCGTGATGAGAATCGCATCAATGCAGGAAGGGTCTACGCCATTGGCTTCGAGACGCGCAAAGGTCTCGCGGCGGGAGAGGCCGCAATCCACCAGCAGATGAGTCACACCATCGCTAATGAATGCGGAGTTACCGGCGCTGGAACTGGCGAGGATGAGAAAACGGACAGGGAATAACACTCGATTGGCTTGAACTGCCAGTCTAGCAAGAAGCGTAGTAATCGGCCATCCGCCGTTGCCCCTCAATGGGTGCA
>JBIPMY010000001.1:0-59072 GCA_044376335.1 Bryobacter sp. | reverse complement strand
GTTACCCCGTCTTCGGCAAGATAAACCTTGCGTTCGCGAAACATCGCAAGGTTCGCCAGATGTGGGCCGCTCACCGCTTGAGCTGCGATTTCTACCGGGCAGTTGGGCTGCTTGCGCGTCCGCATGCAGTCTGTGAAGTTCTGTATGTGCGCTTCTATCGGCACGGGCGATTCTTCTTCGATGGCCGGCGCAGCGCCTTTCTTCCAGGGCTCGGCAAAGAGCCGGAAGCCGTTGTCGTCAAGGATCATCGTACCCTTGTCGCCATGGAAGGCGATCGACCAGCCGTTCTGATAGGCGTTGCCGTAGTCGAGCGTCCAGTTCACCAGGAAGCCGTCGTAACCGAAGGTTGCACTGAATACATCCGGGTGCTCAGCTCCCGTCATCTTGGCCACAAATCCCTGGCTCACCGCATTCTTTGGCCCTGTCACACCCATAAACCACTGCACGACGTCCATCAGATGCGTACCCTGATCGGTCATGTTGCCGCCGGCGTAGTCGAAGAAGTACCGCCAACTCCGAAAGCGCATCGGCTCAAGCGGTCTTGCATAGGCTGAACCCACAAAGCGCTTCCAGTCAATCTCACCTTCAAGCGGCGTATTGTTCAGCGGCTTTGCGATATTCCAGAACCACTGCGGCCTCACGAGAGAAATTCTCCCCAGTGCCCCTTCGTCCAGCAACTTTTTAGCTTTAAAAATCGCAGGCGCGCTTCGCCGCTGCATTCCTACCTGTACGATGCGGTCGCTACCGCGTACGGCAGCAATGATGCGCTTGGATTCCTCAAGCGACTTCGATACCGGTTTTTCGAGATATGTATCTTTGCCGGCCTTGAGTGAGGCGAGCAGCATCGGGCAATGGTGATGGTCGGGCGAGGCGATCACTACTGCATCGAGGCCCTTCATGGCCAGCAACTCTTCGTAATCGCCAAATACCTTGGCCTGCGGCGCATCCTTTAGCGCCCTCTCGATGTGGGGCTTGTAAACATCGCAAACCGCTACACACTGGTTTCCCAAGGCACTGAATTTTTGATTCAGATAGCGACCGCGCCCACCTACGGCAATCACTCCATAGGCGATGCGGTCATTTGCCCCAAATGCACTTTGAGGGACAAAAAGTGGTGCTGCCGCAGCAGCAATCGTGGTGGAGATGGCGTCGCGTCTGTTCATAACGCCTTAACTCCATCACAGATTCCTATTCGGAGTAAAGCCCCTCACCAATAGCCTTCTCACTCCAGCCCCAGGCATCTCTGACAATCGTTTCGATGTCGGATCTCTCGGGCTTCCAGCCCAATACCTGCCGGGCCAAATCGGATTTTGCCACCAGGTGCGGCGGGTCCCCTGCTCGCCGCTCAAAGAGCTCATGAGGTACCGGCTTGCCACTTACTTTTTCAACTGCTTTGAGCACATCCATAACACTGATGCCCTCGCCTGAGCCCAGATTCAGTGCTGCACTCTGCCCGCCAGCATTGAGATATTCCACGCCCAAAGCGTGAGCCCGCGCAAGGTCGCTTACGTGAATGTAGTCTCTCACCGCGGTGCCGTCTGCGGTTGGGTAATCGGTTCCGAAAACCTTCACCGGCGGCCGCGTTCCGAGCGCACCATAAATCACCAGTGGAATCAGATGCGTTTCCGGGCTGTGCATCTCACCAATTTCACCATCCGGGTCAGCTCCTGCGGCATTGAAGTACCGAAGCGCCAGACAACGAAAGCCTCTAGCCTTTGTATACCAGTCGAGCAACCGCTCCACAAAGTATTTGGCCTCACCATAAGGATTGATCGGAGCCTTGGCCGCATCCTCTGGAATCGGACTTGTTTCCGGGATTCCGTACACGGCAGCCGTCGAGCTGAAGACAAGCTGTTTTACCCCCACAGCATCCATGGCTTCGAGTAAATTTACGGTGATCGAGAAGTTGTTCCGGAAGTACTTGCCCGGATCCTTCATACTCTCGCCCACGTTGATAGACCCGGCCAGCTGCACTACCGCTTCAATTTTGTGTTCCCGCAACGCCGCTTCAATTGCTGCCCGATCAAGCAAATCACCCCGAACTAAATCTCCCCACCGCACAGCCCACTGGTGTCCTGCTGACATGTTGTCAAACACCACTGGCACATGGCCTGCCAGGCGAATTGCTTTCGCCACGTGGCTTCCAATAAAGCCCGCTCCGCCACAAATGAGAATCTTCATTGCTCTCCGATTATCACCGACGTACGAAACTATCGCTTCTTCGAACCAGACTTGTAGATCCTGCAGCCAAGCCTCCTACCCCAGCATTCCTATGTGCTTTCCAGGAAACATTCATCACGCCCCCGGCCTGCAGGCTTAGATAAATTTCTCCCTTCCCCTGCCGATTCACCCAATCAAATCTCCTGCCTTTGGCCGCGCCGCTAAACTCAAAATTCAACTCTGCCTGATTCGTCTGATCTGGAATCTTATAACGCGATCTGTATGTGCCTGACAACTTGCCATTTTGCACACCCAGTTCGAGGTGTACAAACTGTGCAGCATAAGACCACTTCGCAGGAGCTTCTCCCGGGTTGATCGTATAGGTCCAAATTCCAGAAAGCTGCTCACCAGGGGCCGCAATCTTGGCAGGACTCCCGCCCTCTTCTGGCTCGATGCGGTTTGGCGAGGAAGCAATGATTGGCCCTTCGTCTGCCCCCAAATGCGACCCCGAGAGCGAACTGGCAAGAACAGCCGGTTCCTGCATAAGCTGCCAAAGGCCGTAGCCCAGACCGAGTATCAAAAGCAACGAGGCGAGGCAAAGCGAGATACTTTGCACTTCGTGCCGTTCTTCCGAGTGCCGGACTTCCAACACTTGGGTTTCTTCATCGGGCTTCAGCATACGCTGCCCATTCTTATCGACGCCAAACCAGCATTCCGCTAGCCGTCCCAGCACCAAAAGTCACCAGACGGTCCACCATGGACATCGTCATCCGGCGGCTCTTGTTATCCGGCACATAAAGCACATCATTTGGAAGGAGTGGCACGTCTGGGGATTTTCTCGCCAGGATCTTCGCCAGTGGAATCGCGATTTCGTTGCGTCCATTCTCAGCACCCTCGCGGCGGTAGATGAAAGCCTCATCCATTGCAAAGGGAAGCAATCCTTCACTCAAGGCCAGCACTTTCAATACTGTCGAATCGTAGCTGTCACGCATCGCAAACGCCCCAGGCTTTTTTACGTTGCCCATGACAAAAATTCTGCTCGCCTCGGGTACCCGAATCTCTTCACCGCCACGAAGTTGAAAGTTGAGACTTCCATCTGCCTGATCAATCAATTGCTTTACAGGAATCCGCAACGCGAGACTGCTTTGCTTCTCTGCTCCTGGTGCAGTTTGGGTTCGGCTGAGCAGGATTTCAGCGCCTGCATCGGTCGTCAATCCGCCGGCCCTGCTCAGCGCATCGAGTAGCGATATGTTGCCAAATGCCTGAAAAGTAAGAGGCTGCTTTACTGCGCCAATCACACTGATCGGTCGGCTTACATACTCAGCCACTGTCACCGTCACAACAGGGTCCACCAGAATCTTGCCTTTTTCCAGAGCCGAAGCAATCAGGCCTTCCAGTTCACCGGGAAATTTACCTTCCGCTGGAAAACTGGCTTTCAGCATCGGGATCTGGATCGATCCCTCCTGGCTTACCCGTACTGTTCGCGACAATTCTGGTGCACCATAGACACTCACGTTCAAGAGGTCATTTGCGCCAATCCGCTGAGACGGGAGATTAGAGTTCACAACCGTCGGCCCGTTTAATTGCTGTTGGGGTAATGTTTGGCCCGCAGCTAGCGATCCAAGTGCCAAAAATAGTAAGTAACGCATCTTTTTTCTCCTGATACCTTTAACGAATCGCGCTCATGCTGGCTGGCCGAAAGGGGCCCACCCAATCGGCTTCTACCTCAACAGCGATGCTGCGCTGCAGAAGGCTGAGGCTCATCACAACCATTGGTTTTTCCCGCACCGCCATCAGCACCACCCGCACACCTTCGAGCGGCCCGGCAATCAGCCGGCACGGCCTCCCCATTGCTGGAAATGGTGCTGGCCCAACAGGAAGCCGTGTTTCCGATACCCGCACCAGAGCTTCCAGTTCTTCTTCATCAACCGCTGAGGGTTGTGCTGCAAAACCCACGATGGAATGCACCCCGGCGATAACCCCAATCTGCAGTCGTTGTGATGGGTGAAAACGCACAAATAGATAGCCCGGCAAAAAACGCAGGCTCAGAGGCTTAAACCCGTAGGCAAGCAGACGCTCACGCACCTGCGCTTCAGCCCGGGCCTTCGTTCGTATTACAAAATGTGGATGTTTCGGCGCGGCAGCCGTAACCAGTTCGCGGACAAACAAATCCGCCAACTCTCCAATTCGCGGAGCATGGGTTCCCATCTAACATGCTCTATCGACCAACCAGAGAGTTGCTACGTATGCCGCGTCTATTTTCAGGGGCTAAAGCCCCAATGCCAATTGGCCTATGCCAGTGGCTTCAAGCCAACCTTCAGCTTGTTGAAATCATCGCGGTCCAAAGCTTTTGAGCTCACGATTCGTGCGTGAGGAACCGTTACCAATTGGGTAAATTCGGCCCGGGATTCGGGGTAGAGTTCAATATCCTGCGCACCCTTGGACTCGAGTTTTGCAGCAAATTCTGCCGTTGTGTAGCCAAGAATCAACAAGCTGCCATCGGCAAGCTTGTGCATTTCATAGCTCTGGCGGGGTTGCTTGATAAAGATGCCCCCATCCGAGCTGGCGGGAGTATATGTAAAGCCATAGACCCCATTTGAGATCTTCGCCCAACTCCTTCCCTCATCCTCCTTGGATACAGGAACCACCCGGTTCGTCGCGCGTAATTGTTCAACACTGTTCTGAGCCATTTCGTTCTTCACTCTAAATTTCAACACAAAACTGTGCGAACCTGAAAGTTTCATCATGTCTCATGAAGCCAAACCGGTTCCGGTTATGGCCACGGAAGCTTGGGAAGACAGCCTTTCCGGCCATCTCCACTCCAAATTTGCTCAGGCGATCTTGAAAACGGAGTCCTTCCGGGGTCAACCCTTCGCCGAAACTACCCCAAGCGAATTCCACAATGTCGTTGCCTTTCTTCGCGACGAGCATGCTTTTGACTATCTCTGCGACCTCACCGCCCTCGATTACCCCAAAGACGAAGCCCGATTTGAACTCGTGGCCATACTCTACTCCTTTACTCACAATCGGCGCGTGCGCATCAAAACTCGCTTTCCCGAATCGTTTCACCCCCAATCCCTCAGCAACGTGTACCTGGCGGCAAACTGGCTAGAGCGAGAAATCTTCGACATGTTCGGAATCCACTTTGCCGGCCACCCCAATCTCAAGCGAATCCTGATGCCGGATGACTGGCAGGGCTTCCCTCTGCGCAAAGAAGTGAATATCCTCGACATGGATCAAACCTGGGTCCAAAACAATCTTGGAATTGAGAGCGGCCAGTAATGGAATCTGTCAATCATCTTGAAACCTCCGAGATGGTGCTCAACATGGGCCCGCAACACCCGTCAACCCACGGGGTGCTTCGCCTTGTGCTCAAACTGGATGGCGAGCGTGTCAAGGCTGTCGAATGCGTCATCGGCTATCTGCACCGGGGCGTCGAAAAAATCGGCGAGAACCGAACCTACACGCAGTTCGCCCCCTACGTTGACCGGATGGATTACATTTCGGCCGTCTCAAACGGGCTCGGCTACTGCCTGGCCGTTGAAGGCCTGATCGGTGTCGAGGCCCCACCACGCGCCCAGATCGTGCGTGTCATCTTCGCAGAACTCAACCGCATTGCCTCCCATCTGCTCTGGCTCGGTACCAGCGCCCTCGATCTCGGCGCCATGACCGCCCTCTTCTATTGCCTCCGCGAGCGCGAAGAAGTACTCAAGATTTTTGAAAACTATTGCGGTGCGCGCCTCACCACACACGCCTTTCGCATCGGTGGCCTGCAGTACGAACTGCACGACACCTTTGAGGCCGAAACCCGCGCCTTCTCCGAGATGTTCAAGAAGCGGCTGGACGAATACGACCAGCTCCTCACCAACAATCCGATCTGGATTGAGCGCCTCAAAGGCGTCGGCGTCCTCACGGCTGAGGAGTGCAAATCCTGGGGAGTTTCCGGCCCGATGATCCGGGCCGCTGGCCTTGCCTGGGATCTTCGAAAATCGCAACCCTATTCCGGCTACGACCAGTTCGATTTCGACATCCCAACCCGCCAGGGCGCTGATTCCTACGATCGCTACCTCGTCCGCATCGATGAGATGCGCCAAAGCCTCCGCATCATCGACCAGGCTCTCGACAAAATCCCATCGGGTGCAATCATGGCCAAGGTACCCAAGGTCTTAAAACCGCCCCCCGGAGAAGTTTACGTTTCAATCGAAGCACCCAAGGGCGAGCTCGGTTACTACATCGTCTCTGACGGTTCTCTCCATCCTTACCGCCTGCGAGTGCGCCCACCCAGCTTCATCAACCTCGCTTCCCTCGAAAAAATGGCTGTCGGCGCACTGGTTGCCGACGTAGTCGCCATCATCGGTACGATCGACATCGTGCTCGGTGAGGTCGACAGATAATAGGGAGACGCACTCAAAATGCTAGAAACCATCAAAAGGATCTTCCTCCTCGACCTCCTGCAGGGCCTCTGGGTCACCTTCAAGATGCAGCGTACCAGCAATATCACCACCGAGGAGTACCCAAAAGAGATTCCGAAAATTGGCGAGCGCTATCGCGGCGCGCCGCGCCTCAATATCAATCCCGACAACAGCGAAACCCTCTGCATCGGCTGTGATCTTTGCGCGAAGGCTTGCCCTGAAAACCTGATCGTCGTTGGCACCGAGCGCAACAAAGAAACACGTCGCCTCGATCTCACCTATTTCACCTACGATCTCTCCCGCTGCATGTTCTGTGGCCTTTGCGAGGACGCCTGCCCCGTCGACGCTCTCGAACTCACCCAGGACTTTGAAATGGCATCCTACACTCGCGAGGGTCTCATCTGGGATCGTCAAATGCTCGAAGAAGGCCCCCGGCCCACTAAATACACCCGCTAATGGACGCCGCCCTCTTTTACATTTTCGCTGCCATCACTCTCGCCGGTGCTCTCGCAACCGTTACGCTGCGCAATCCCATTCATTGCGCCATCAGTCTCATTGCGTCGCTTCTTGGCATCGCCGGGCTCTTCCTCCTGCAAGCGGCAGAGTTTCTCTTCGCCGTCCAGATTCTGCTGTATGTTGGTGGCGTCATGGTGCTCTTTCTCTTTGTGATCATGTTGATCCACCTGGAAGAAGCAGCCAGGCTCCGCCAGTACAGCCGCCAATGGCCTGTCGCTATTGCCGCTCTGCTGGCTGTCTTTATCGAAATTGCCACTTTTCTGAATGCCGGCTTCCCCAGCCTTCCCGCAAGCCCAGCCCCCCGTCTCAATGCACCCGGCAACACCGAGCGCATTGCAGACTCGCTCTTCTACGTCTATGCCCTCCCCTTTGAAGCAGCCTCGCTGCTCCTGCTGATCGCAATCGTAGGAGCTGTCTGGATGGCAAAGAAAAAAGAGGTGGCTGAATGAGCTTGACGCCAATCACCACCGGCCATTACCTGGTGCTGAGTGCAGCTCTTCTTCTGATCGGCGCTGTAGGCCTGCTCATGCGCCGCAACGTCATCATCATGCTGATGTCGATTGAGCTCATTCTTAATGCCGTAAACATCAATCTGGTTGCCTTCTCACGCCACTGGCAGCACGTTACCGGACAAGTCTTTGCCATCTTCGTCATAACAGTGGCTGTTGCCGAAGCTGCCGTTGGCCTTGGCATCCTTATCGCACTCTTCCGCAACCGCGGAACGGTGCTTTCAGACGAGATCGACCTGCTCAAATGGTGAACCTCGTCTCCAATTTCTGGTGGATCCCTCTCTACCCTTTCATCGGCTCGCTGCTGATTGCTGTCCTGCGTCGTGGCGGCGCGGTGATTGGCCCCGCTGCAATTCTCGCCGCCTTCCTTCATGGCCTTGTGGTTTACAGCAGCCCTCGGGGAGGTGCGCTCGATCACACCCTCTACCAGTGGATGCCCGGCATCGCCTTTCGCTTTGTCGCCGACGATCTCTCGCTGCTGATGGTGCTGATCATCACCGGCATCGGCTTTCTGATCCATGTCTATTCGATCGGCTACATGGACAAAGAGCCTGGCTTCTGGCGCTACTTCGCCTACCTGAATTTCTTTGTCTTCTTCATGCTGCTCCTGGTCATGGCGAGCAATCTGGTTGTCCTCTTTGCCGGTTGGGAAGGCGTCGGCCTCGCCAGCTACCTGCTGATTGGCTTCCACCATGACCGTCCTACCGTCAATCGCAACGCCAATAAGGCCTTCCTCTACAACCGGGCGGGAGACGCTGGCTTCCTGATCGGCACACTCATCCTGCTCACCACCGCGGGCACCACCGAATTCACAGCGATCAACCAACTCCCGGCAAGCCCCCTGATGCTCGCCGCTGCCCTACTGCTTGCCCTGGGTGCCACTGGCAAGTCTGCCCAACTGCCGCTTTTCGTCTGGCTTCCGGATGCCATGGTTGGCCCTACTCCCGTCTCAGCCCTCATCCACGCGGCCACGATGGTCACTGCCGGCATCTACCTCTTTGCCCGCCTTGCTCCCTTCCTGGCTGCCAATCCCGATGCCGGTCTCTTTATTGCCGTAATCGGTGCAGCTACTGCATTCATTGCCGCAACCATCGCCCTGGTAGAGCACGACATCAAGCGCATCCTTGCCTACTCCACCATCAGCCAACTCGGCTTGATGTTTCTGGCGGCCGGCCTTGGTGCCACCCAAGCCGCCATCTTCCACGTCGCCACTCACGCCTTCTTCAAAGCCCTTCTCTTCCTTTGCGCGGGCAACATCATCCACGCCCTCAAAGGTGAGCAGGACATTCGCTACATGGGCGGCCTTCGCGACAAAATGCCCTGGACCTTTCGCCTCATGGTGCTCGCCGGCCTCAGCCTTGCCGGTTTCCCTGGCCTGGCCGGATTCTTCAGCAAAGATGCCATCCTGATTGCAGCCTCACAATCGCCCGTCTTTCTCGCCGTCGGATTCATCGTCAGTTTCATCACTGCAGCCTACGTCAGCCGCATGCTCTGGGCCGTCTTCTTCGGCGTCTACAATCGCGAAGCCCACGAAGCCCACGGCATCATGCTGCACCCCCTTTGGCCTCTAGCCATTGGCAGCGCTATCGCAGGTTACTTTGGCCCTCATCAGGAAGGCGCCTGGCCCATCATGATCGGCTCGGCACTGGTCTCAATTGCCGGTCTCTACCTCGGCCAGAAAATCCGCCTTCCAGAACTGCTCAAGGTTTTCTTTGCCCGCAAATGGTTCATCAACGACACCTACGAGATGGTTCTCGTCAAGACTGCAGCCGGCCGTGGTTCTGCCACGCTCAACTGGATCGACCGAAACATCATCGATCTTCTGCCCCGTGCTTCGGCCTTCTTTACCTCAACCGCCAGCCTCATATCCGGTTGGTTTGACGGCGCAATCGTCGACGGGCTTGTCAAAGTGACAGCAGCACTATTCTCGCTTGCCAGCTATCCGCTGCGTCTGGCTCAAACCGGGCGCACCCACAACTACGCGCTGGTAATCGTGATCACCGTAGCGATCAGTTTCGGATGGTACTGGCTGCAATGACACTTCTACTGGTCATCCCCATCCTTGGCGCACTCGCGATGTTGCTCACACCGAGGCGCCTCGCCTGGTATTTCGCCATCTTTATCTCAGCCGCCACGCTGCTTCAGGCCATCGCACTCAACTTCCCGGCTACCATCCGCCACAACTGGATTCCAGCAATCGGCGCACAGTTCCTGCTTAGCGTCGACGGCATCAGCTACCTGCTGGTCACTCTTACGGCGCTGATGACCCTTCTTGGCATTCTGGCTTCGCCAAAGATGCCACGTACCTTCTATGCCATGCTGCTGCTTCTTGCCGCTGGCTGCCACGGTGTCTTCCTCGCGCACGACCTTCTGCTCTTCTTCATCTGCTTTGAAGCAGTCCTGATCCCGATGTACTTCCTGATCGTCATCTATGGCGCAGAAGACCGTCGCCGGGCCGCCTTCAAGTTCTTCCTCTACACCGTCGCCGGCAGCATCGCCCTGCTCATCGGCTTCCTTACCCTCTACCTCCAACATGCTGCCCAAACGGGCGTCTACACCTTCGATCTCACCCCGCTTCTGAACACAAGGCTCAGTGACTCCACCGAGCGCCTGGTTTTCTGGGCACTCTTTCTCGGTTTCGCGATCAAGATTCCGATGTTCCCCTTCCATACCTGGTTGCCCGACGCCCACACACAAGCCCCCACTGCCGGCTCGGTGATGCTTGCCGCAGTCATGCTCAAGATGGGAACCTACGGCTTCCTGCGCTTTTCTCTACCCCTGCTTCCAAAAGCAAGCGTCGATGCTCAAATCCTGGCCGGCCTTTCGATCGTCGCGATTCTTTATGGCGGCTGGATCTGCCTGGCCCAAACCGACTGGAAGCGCCTCATCGCCTACTCCTCAGTGAGCCATCTCGGCTTCTGCACCCTTGGCATCTTCACGCTCAACTCCACCGGAATCTCCGGTAGCATCATCCAACAGCTCAATCACGGCATCTCTACCGGCCTGCTTTTCCTCCTGGTCGGCTTTGCTTACGACCGTCGCCACACCCGCATCATCAAAGACTACGGTGGCCTCGCCAAAGGTATGCCCGGTTTTGCCGCCGTCTTCATGATCGCCCTGCTCAGTTCAATCGGCCTTCCGCTGCTCAACGGTTTCGTCGGTGAATTTACGATCCTGCGTGGTGCCTATCTCGCGCAGCCCTGGTGGGCTGCAACGGCCGTCATCGGCATCATTCTCGCTGCTGCCTACATGCTCAGCCTTTACCGGCACACCATGCTCGGCCCGGTAACAAACGAAGCCAACGCCAATCTGCCAGATCTCGGCCCGCGCGAGTGGCTCATCGCTGCACCTTTGATTGCGTGGTCGATCTGGATCGGTGTCAAGCCCGCCTATTACTTCCAGATCATTGCTCAGCCAGTAGAACAAATTGTTGAAAGGCTGCACCGCTAAATGCCAGTCAACGATTTCTTCTCGATCCTTCCAGCGCTGATCTTCGCTTTATTCGGCTGTGCCTTGCTGCTGATGCGCTTTGAATCCAGCCGCGTCTATGTCGTTTTCCTCAGCTTTGGCGAAGCGCTCGCAGCCATCGGCCTCTGGCGTCAATCTGACTTCCTCGGCCTAACCGGCTTTCAGGGTTCGATTCTCATCGATCGCTTTGGCCTCTTCCTCAACGCAGTCTGCCTTGCCGCCGCCCTGCTCTCGGCTATCGGTGCTTACCGCTACCTTGAGTCACACGATGAAGATCACCCCGAATTTTACTCACTCATCCTGCTGGCACAGTCCGGCATGTACCTGATGATTTCCGGTACAGAACTCATCACCGTCTTTATCGGCCTCGAGATCACGGCTATTTCTTTCTACACCCTCACGGGCTTCTTCCGCACCAATCCCCGCTCGAATGAAGCTGCCCTCAAATACCTGCTGCTTGGCGCATTCTCGAGCGGCCTGCTGCTCTACGGCTTCTCGATTCTCTACGGCCTCACCGGCTCCACACACTATCTGCGCATCACGGCGATGTTGACCAACCGCGTCCCCAACGATCCGCTCATCCTCCTGGCAGTAATCCCGATTGTCCTCGGTCTTCTCTTTAAGGTGGCTGCCGCTCCGCTACACATGTGGGCACCCGATGCTTATGAAGGCGCCCCCACTCCCGTCACGGCGTATTTGGCAACCGCCAGCAAAGCCGCAAGCCTCGGCCTGCTTCTGCGATTGCTGCTCGGGCCGCTACACGAATTCCGCCCGTCCTGGGAAGCCGTCATTACCTTTGCGGCCATCGCAAGCCTCACCATCGGCAATATCGCTGCCATTACCCAAACGAGCGCCAAGCGCATGCTCGCCTACTCGAGCATTGGCCATGTCGGCTACATCCTGCTTGGCCTTGTCGCCGGCAACCAAACCGGCATCGAGGCAATCCTTCTCTACCTGCTGGTCTATACCATCATGACCACCGGAGCCTTCCTGCTCCTCGCGGGCCTCAGCCGCGATGGCATTAACGATTTCAAGGGTCTGCTTTACCGCAGCCCAGGTGTGGCTCTAATGATGATCATCCTGCTGGTCTCACTCGCCGGCCTGCCGCCAACAGCCGGCTTCATGGCCAAGTACATGGTCTTTCTCTCGCTCATTCAGGCCCGTCAATACTGGATCGCCGTAGTTGCCGCCCTCTACGTCGCAGTCTCGCTTTACTACTACTTCCGCATCGTGCGCGAGATGACTCAAAAGCCTGAAGATTCCACCAGCGTCGTCACAATGAGCACCGGCTGGCGGGCTGCCGTAGGCGTAACTGCGATCCTCAGTCTCGCCCTCGGAATTAACCCCGAACCCATCCTTGCCTGGGCCAGGAGCGCCATTCGATGATCGATCAGTTTCTGCCCTACATCATCGCAATCACCTTTACGGCGGTCTTCCCACTCGTGACGGGCTACCTGGTTCTGGTTGAGCGCAAACTGCTGGCCGATTTTCAGGCCCGGCTTGGTCCCATGCGTGTAGGCCCGCACGGCCTTTTGCAGCCCATCGCCGATGCCATCAAGCTGCTGATCAAAGAAGATCTTGTCCCCAAAGATGCTGACAAGTTCCTCTTCTATCTCGCCCCCGTTATCAGCCTCGCAACAGCTTTTGCCAGCTTTGCGGTGATTCCAATTACCAGCACAGTTCGTGTGGCGGATGTGAACGTCGGCATTCTGCTGATCTCAGCGCTGGCCGCCGTTGGCGTATTCGGAATCATTCTCGGCGGGTGGGCCTCCAACAGCAACTACTCGCTGCTTGGCGCTCTCCGAGGTGCCGCGCAGTTGATCAGCTACGAGGTGGCGCTGGGCCTGGCAATCGTTAGTGCCGTAGTGCTTTCGGGCACGCTTTCGATGACGGGGATCGTCCACGCGCAATTCGATCAGCGCATCTGGTTTGTCTTTGGCAACTACGGTGCGATGTTGCTCAGTTTCTTTATCTTCCTGATCGCAGCAGTTGCCGAGATCAATCGCGCTCCCTTTGACCTTCCCGAGGCCGAAAGCGAAATCGTAGCCGGCTATCACACCGAGTATTCAGGCTTCCGCTGGGGCCTCTACATGCTCGCTGAGTACACCAACATCTTCATCATCTGTAGCGTTGCAGTCACGCTCTTCTTCGGCGGCTGGCTGCGGCCTTTTCCCAACGTCGCCTGGCTTGCCTATCCCTTTGAAGCGCTATTCCCCTGCATTCTCTTTGCGGCCAGTGCCTATGGCTGCTGGCGCATGAAGCTCTTACCCTTCGCGGCCCTGCTGGGCTTAACCGCTGCCGCTTTCCTGATGCCGGCAGTTGCTACGCTCGTCAGCGCACCCTTCTGGTTCTTCTTCAAGATCAGCGTAGTTTTCTATGTGCTGGTATGGTTCCGGGCATCCTGGCCCCGCCTCCGCTATGACCAGCTCATGGATCTCGGCTGGAAGCGCCTGATCCCGCTAGCTCTCGGATCCCTGCTCGCCAATGCCATCCTCGGAATGCTCTGAGAACTCAACCTTCCCGTAGATCTCATCCAGACCCAATTTCACCCCACAACTTGCCAACTCCAGCACCTCATCGGGCTTGGAGTAAATGGTCAGCTTCCACACTTCGTCAGCCTGACTTCGAGCAAACAATTTCACCAGGCACTGATCTGCATAAACCATTACGTATTCACGCACGCTTCGCATCGTCGTGTAAGCTAGCAGCTTCGCGGTTTCATCTTTGTTTGAAGTGCTTGGCGACAACACTTCTATCAACACAGTAGGGTTTAGCAAACAACCGATTCCCCGCCTTGTGATCCATTCCGGCCGGCCACAAACGATGCTCACATCTGGAAAAACGTAGGCGTCGCGAGAGGTGACGTAAACCGATTGATTCCCTGTAAAGGCTTCACAAGGCCGCCCCTTTAACTGTTGGAAGATCTCTCCGACGAGATTCGTTTCCAGCCGGCAGTGTTCAGGTGAACCACCAGCCATCCCCACAACCGTCCCCGCCCAATACTCCAGCCGGATCTCACTCTTCTCCAGCATTTCGAAGTAGGCGTCTTCAGTAACCGGGGTGCGTTTTGCTACGACTGCCATTACCTAACATCATCCCTCATTCCTGCTTTTCGCAAAGCAGACTCCCGCCTGGCCCAATCCCGATCCTGCTCATACCAAATCATCGAAAAATAAATTGTCGATGGAACTTAACACTCGGCAATCTCGTTCGTCTTGTCAATAGAGAGAGACGGAGAGCGCTTCTGGATTCACCCTTTCCCTTAATCAGGATTCAGAGGCGCTCTCCCGAAATTCCCCAAACACGTTTCGTAACGTATCTGAAATTTCCCCCACAGTAGCGAAAGCACGAGCCGAATTCAAGATCTTCGGCATTAAATTCGTGCCATCAATCGCCGCCCGCTTCAATTCCTCCAGGCTCAACTTCCACGCATCCACATCGCGCCCGGCCCGTAAATCCCGCAAACGCGCCACCTGCGCCGCTTCCACCTCAGGATGAATCTGAAAGACCGGTGTCGCCTCCCCACCCTCTACCTGAAACTGGTTCACCCCAACCACAATGGCCTTCCCGCTTTCAACCCGCTTCTGATACTCATAAGCGGCATTCTGAATCTCACCCTGAATATAGCCACTCTCGATCGCCGCAATAGTCCCACCCATGGCATCGATACGAGCCAGGTACTCCTGGGCTTCTTCCTCCAGCCGGTCTGTCAAAGCCTCAACGTGATAAGACCCGCCCATCGGGTCTGGCTCGGACGTCACTCCGCTTTCGTAGGCGATCACCTGCTGTGTCCGCAATGCCACCCGCGCTGCATCGGCCGTAGGCAGTCCAAGGGCTTCATCCATCCCGTTGGTGTGCAGGCTCTGCGTGCCGCCCATTACCGCCGCCATCGCCTGCAAGGCAACTCTAACCACATTCACATCCGGTTGCTGAGCCGTCAGTGTCGATCCCGCTGTCTGAGTGTGAAAGCGCAGCATCATCGACCGCGGATCCTTTGCCCCAAAGCGATCCTTCATCAGCCGCGCCCAGAGTCTGCGTGCCGCGCGAAACTTCGCAATCTCCTCAAAAAAATCATTGTGTGCATTGAAGAAGAAACTCAGGCGCGGCGCGAACGAATCCACGGCCAAACCAACATCGATTGCTGCTTCTACATAGGCCACGGCATCGGCCAGGGTAAAGGCGATCTCTTGAGCTGCAGTCGAGCCAGCCTCGCGGATGTGATAGCCACTGATCGAGATCGTGTTCCACTCCGGCAGTTCTTTGCTCGCCCAGGCAAAGATGTCTGTGATCAACCGCATCGCCGGCCGTACGGGGTAGATGTAGGTGCCGCGCGCGACATATTCCTTGAGGATGTCGTTCTGAATCGTCCCGCTCAGCCTTTTGACGTTGGCCCCCTGCCCTTCGGCCACCAACACGTAATACGCCAGCAGAGTTGCGGCCGTCGAATTGATCGTCATCGAAGTGGTGATCTCACCCAGAGAGATCCCGGCAAAGAGCCGCTCCATATCAAGGAGTGAACAAATCGATACCCCCACCCGGCCTACTTCTCCAACCGCTAACGGATGATCCGCATCCATTCCCATTTGTGTTGGCAAATCAAATGCCACCGAAAGCCCGGTCGTCCCCTGCGAAAGCAAATACCGGTAACGCGCATTCGATTCTTCTGCCGACCCAAACCCCGCATACTGCCGCATCGTCCACAATCGCGAGCGGTACATCCCGGAATAGATCCCTCGGGTGTAAGGATATTCCCCGGCTTTCATCCCCTAGCTCCGGCCGATCTTGCGCGCCTTGAAGAAACTTTGTAGGCCGTAATAGGCCATCACAATAAAGGCAAAGCCCATCAGGGCCAATCGCCCGAGGCTATCGCTATCGCCCTTAAAGTCGTAGATGCCCTTCACCAGGCTTCCCAGGATCACGATCGCGAAAACCGCAAAAAAGAATCCGATCAGCTCGTTCCACAATATATGGAGCGGCTTGATCACACCGGGCATAAAGGCCTGCAAGAATCGTTTCATGTCACTGCAAGTTTCATGCTAACAAAGCTGCGAGCGTTCGATAAGAGTGAATGGTATTCTTTGACTGGTAGAGGCGCATGGACGAGAACCTAAAAGACTTAATGCAAGAACTCGGCAATGCCATTAACGAGTCGCTTTCC
Organism: Bryobacter sp.; assembly: GCA_044376335.1. Lineage (GTDB taxonomy): Bacteria > Acidobacteriota > Terriglobia > Bryobacterales > Bryobacteraceae > Bryobacter. Next base: position 42,849 of record JBIPMY010000001.1, on the reverse strand, counting down.
GACTCTGATCGAATTGCTGCAGCGATTGGCGACATCAAACGCGCCGGCTACGACGTTTTCCTTGTTCTGGAAGCGACGATCGGCTTTAACAAACGCGAAGACGAAAACGACGATCACCCCGAGATCCCCGACAATTTCGAGGCTACCGGCAAGATCAGTTGGAACAATCAGGACACCAAGTTCCTCAAAGCTCTAAAGATCTCCCTCGACGAAGATCCTCGCTAGCAGACTCAAAAATTGTCAATACCCAACAAACTGTCTCAAAAATGGCTCAAAGACAAAGCGCCCATCCAGGCCGCTGAAGACTCAGAGCCCAATCGCGATGTGGCTATCGCCATGATCGAAGCCCGCAAAGCCGCCGGCCTCACGCAGGAGCAACTAGCACACCGGATGAAGACCACCATCTCTGCAATCGTTCGCCTCGAGAGCGGCGAGACTCGCGCCACAGTGCCGATCCTCGAACGCTTTGCCGCCTCCACAGATACGCGCCTGAAGATCTCTTTTGAGCCAATCAACAACTGACTTTAGCCTCGAAACAAAACCACTCGCGCACGATGCCCTTTGGCCAGCCGTGGACTGCAGTTTTAGAGTCGTTCACTCTTGCGAAGCGTCCAGAACAATCAAAGAGCATCCCGCAATTGCCGAATCGTTTCTGCCGCGCTCCGTTTTAAGCGGATTGGTTTTGCCTCTGAACTGCTCTGCAGCCACTCACGCATTGCCGGTCTCTCAAGCGAGCGGTTCAGTTTTCTTTTGTTGTAATCCGAAAGACTCATGCCCTCGCTCGCCGCCCGCGCCTTGAGCGTGTCATGCATCTCATCTGATACATCCATACCTTCAGCATACAAACTTGCGCAGCACATGCAATCGCCTCATCCTCACCAAAGCTCCGCGTAAACCCCCGCCGTCATCGCAACACTCTTCTCCCAACCAAACCCCTTCGCCCGCTCAAGCCCTCTCTCCACAAAAGCGCTCCTCTCATCAACCCGTGAAAGCCGCTTCAAGCCCGCTCCGATCTCCTCCACCGATAACGGATTCACAAGCAACCCCGCATCCCCCGCCACCTCAGGCAACGCCGACACATTCGATGTCAACACGGCAACCCCATTAGCCATCGCCTCAAGCACCGGAATCCCAAACCCTTCATCCAGACTCGGAAAAGCAAGCACCGCCGCTCGCTGATACAAAGCCTCCAGCTCGGCATCATTCACATACCCAAGCACCTTCACATTCGAAGGCAAGTCGCGAAGCATCGCCTCAGCTTCAAACCCCGCACTCCCCGCAATCCACAATTGCCACTCAGGCCCCAAAACCTCAAACGCTTCAATCAGCCTTCGCGTGTTCTTGCGCTTCTGCACAGCCCCCACACTCAGCACGATCTTCTCGCGGTCTTCCACTCGACGCACCATAGGCGGTAACACCACACCATGCGGGATCACCCTCACACGCTCTGCCGGATAGCCCAGATACGACACTACCTGCGACTTCGTAAACTCAGACACCGCAATGATGAGATCGCTACGCTCTGCTGCCTCCCGTGCCTGCTCTGCAAACCTCTCACGAAACTCCTGCGTCGAGTACTCACCACTCAAAACAAAGAGGTCATGAAATGTACTCACCATCTTTGCGCTCCTGCGTCGGGGCAGCCGTTGATTCAAGCCATGAAAGACATCCACGCCACTTGGCCCAGAATCAAGCAATAAGCGCTTCGGCCAGGGTGCCCGCACCCAACGGTGCGGACGATAGTATCGTCGCAGCCTTGGCCCTTTATGGAGTCGTAAGAGGCCATCCATTAGATGCAGAGAGTACTTACCCACCCCGCTCAGCTCTTTACCCACTGAGTAGGTGGCATCCACCCCGACTATTGGATCAACGATTGGGCCTCGGTCTCGCACACACGCTCGAAGGGCTTATTCTCCCACAGCCCCGCTTCCACCTCATCGAGCAGCGAATCCAGATGCCAGCCATTACTCTCGCCAAGCTCCACCGAAGAGATCGTGATCTGCAACTCAACAGAGCTGCCCCGCGCCACAGCCTTCAGCGCAATATCGTTGGCTACCTTGCGAAGACCCGTGTACAGACTGATGCCACAACGGTCTGGGCTTAACACCGCAAAGCGGCCTCCTCCGAAGTAAGCCGTCAGATCCACTTCACTTGAGAAAACCCGCATCGCCTCACCCAACTCAACCAGCAGCCACTCTTCTTCATGCCGGCCACCGATCTCGCCCACCGCATCCAGGTTCGTCAATTGAAAGAAAGCGCAGGCCGCAGAAGGCACCGTTGTACCGCGTCGCCGCAACAAACGGCAATAAGGCTCTCCAAGCTGCAAAAATCCGGTGAAGTTCAACAACCCCGTTAGCTCATCGCGAACACTCATTCGCCGCAAGCCACTCGCGATTCGGTTCCGTTCCATCGCACAGCGGATTGCTCTCCCCAGTGGCGTGCAGTCCACCTCGTGTTTCACCAGCACATCCTGTGCGCCTTCCTGCATGAGTCGCACCGTAAGCGTCGCATCATCTGCATTCAACAAAACAATCACTGGTGTATGAGGCGCAGCAGCCTTCAGCCGCTGAAATGTCGCAATCCCCGCACTATCCCCCACCCACAAGTCAGCGAGAATCGCATCGAAGCTGACATCCTTCAGCAGCAACAGCGCTTCTTCCAGTGTCTCCGCGTCACACAACTCAAACGGGCTCAGCCAGGTGTTGCCGTTCTGCAGCTCTTCCAGCTCACCAAGGGCGTCGCGCAAAAAGCTCGCATCCGCCAGGTTGTCTTCAATCAATAGAATTCGGGTGTACTTCTTGCGCATTCTCTATGAAAAGGTGCGCCGCTCGAGGCTTTATTCTCAGGCTTCTTCGCCAAGTTCATATTCTTTGAGCTTGCGATAGAGCGTGGTTCTGCCGATACCCAGTAGCGAGGCGGCCGTCAGACGGTCGCCCTTTGTATATTCAAGCGCTCGCATGATTGCCTGCCGCTCGAGTTCTGCCAGCGGCACAACCGGTACAGGCGAGAGCGCCGGTGCTGTCGCCGCACCACTCGAATAGGAGTACGAGGGCGGAAAGCTCGGCGTCGTTGCATCCGGATATGTGAGTGGCGCCGCAAAAGCGGGGGCACTCACCGCCATCGGCGCGCGGCGCTGTAGAGCATTGACTACATTCGATGGCAGGTCCCCCTTGTGAAAGGAGGGCCCGGAGTTCACAGCCAGCATGTGTTGTATGCAGTTCTCAAGTTCACGCACGTTGCCTGGCCAGTCATAGCTCAGCAGCGCCTCAAGCACTTCCGGCTCCATCCCCTGCATCCTTCCATAGCGCCGCAAAAAGTGCGCCACCAGATGAGGTACATCCTCACGGCGATCCTTGAGCGGCGTCAGCCGCAAAGTCACTACGTTCAGCCGGTAATAAAGATCGCGACGGAAGTTGCCCTTTTCTACTTCTTTGGCCAGGTCGCGATTGGTTGCGGCAATTACGCGGAAGTCAGCCCGCTTCTGAGACAGGCCACCCACAGGCCGGTACTCTTTCTCCTGCAGCACACGCAGCAGCTTCGCCTGCAGCTCAAGCGGCAACTCACCAATTTCATCGAGAAAGGCCGTTCCACCATTGGCCAGCTCAATCAATCCCGCCTTGGAATTGTTTGCCCCGGTAAACGCACCCTTCACATACCCAAACAACTCGCTCTCCATCAACGGCCCCACCATTGAGGAGCAATCAATCGTCACGAATGGCCCGTCATGCAAAACGTCGTGGATCGAGCGCGCCACCACTTCCTTGCCCGTGCCGGTTTCGCCCAGCACAAGCACGGGCCAGCGGCATCGCCCCAGCTTGTCGATCAGTCGCTGCAACTGCAGCATCCGCGGCGATTGGCCAATCAGTACTTTGAGATTTTCCTCGAGTGATGAACGCATAGAGACTACACCTTTGGGGTAGTGGGCCGAGCCAGCCAAAAATCTTCAGATTTATTTCGCCTGAACTGCATATTTTTTACGGTGCTTCTAGGGTACATGACGAGTCACAAATCCTCGATGCCCTTCTTCAACTAACTTTCGGGCGATTGCCTCAGCTTCTTCCCGCGTCCCCTCCCCTGCAATCACCCGGTACAGCACGGGCTTGCCTTCTCTCTCAACCACACGTACGGGCTTCACCACTCGCTCAATCTCCTTCTTCAGTTCTTCTGCCTTCGAGCGGTTTTCCCATGCCGCAACCTGCACACCATACTTCTCGACAACCTCACCGTGCGGCGCTTCAATTACCGTGAGCTTCACCATCGCTGTTCCCGGCCCAATCATCGCGATCTCCTCTGCTGCTCGACGAGAGAGATCAATGATGCGATCACCCACAAACGGGCCACGGTCGGTGATCCTGACATTCACTCTTTTCTTGTTGCTTTCGTTCTCTACTTGAAGCCATGTTCCAAAGGGCATCGTGCGATGAGCTGCTGTCTTCTCGTTCATGTTGAAGACCTCTCCATTGGCACTCTTGCGCCCATGATAAGGATCTCCATACCAACTGGCAATCCCTCGCTCACTCTCACCAATCTTCACTGCTCGCACATTTGGTTTAGGAGCTTGCGGCACTCTCTTCGCTGCCTTGTTGCGAGAGCATGATGAGACCATCACAAGCGCAAAGCCAATAACGACAAGTGTGCGAAGCATCATCGATCTCACCTTTCTTCTTCAAAACAATTTTACTTGTAAATGTTTTGGCTTTCGCAGAGGCCTTCAATAAGCATTTTTTTCTTGACATTATTTGCGAAAGACTTTATATCTGAAGCACTGAGTCCTCCTCGCGGGGACTCAAATTGATGTTAGGGAGAATGATTCGAATGAAGAATGCAACCAAGGCAGTAGCAAAGAAAGCCGCTCCGGCAAAGAAGGCCGCTGCTCCGGCTAAGAAGGCTGCCGCTCCGGCAAAGAAGGCCGCTGCTCCGGCTAAGAAGGCCGCTGCTCCGGCTAAGAAGGCTGCTCCGGCTAAGAAGGCCGCTGCTCCTGCCAAGAAGGCCGCTGCTCCGGCAAAGAAGGCCGCTCCGAAGAAGAAGTAGTCTTTCGGTTGCGCTCGTAAGAGCGTGCGATCTTTACTTATCAACCAAACCGGGCCCCGCCAAAACGGGGCCCTTCTTCTTGCTCAAAATCAAAACATCAAAGCTCTCTCCAAACGAAAACAACAATGTTCTGAACTGCATTTCACCCAATAAATTCAGGCTCTCCAGCACTTCTGGCCCAAGACTCAACATGGAAGCCCGCAGGCTCTCAAACGATTCCACTCCCCACCCAACGCGAGCGGCAACATCGATCAGCGAATCCCAATCCACATGCGCCGTGATGTCTCGCTTCCCAGGCTCAACCAACACCTCATCACTTGCCACGTGCTTCCGGTAACTCATCAACGATCCACTCGCAAACCTTGCTCTCTCAAGTTTTCGATACCCATAGTCGATAAGAATGTAGAAGCCTTCTTCGATTGCTTCATAAGCCTCATGAAGATGCGCGCCTAAACCATTGCGCACCTCACGCACATCTTCTCCCGGGCCATGCGGCCACCAGACAAATCGCTCATCCCGCCGCGCTACCTTCAACATCACATCGCCGTCATAGACGTCCACAGGCATCGCATCGATCAATTCGTTCGAAAACAAAATCGCGCTTTTTGATTTGGGAATTTTCTGCCCTTCATCAACACCCCGGTACACGTCATCCTCAAAGCTCGATCTCAGCTCACAACGTCCTGCTCCAACATCAACAAAGCGTTCAAAGCCTGGCATAAGCTTTTGCGCAACTGCTTCCACATAAGCTCCAAACACTGGTTGCAACTGCGATGCCGTAAAGAAGTCCCCATCCTTACCAAACGGATCCCCGCGATAGTATCCAAGCTCTTCGTCATAGAGAGCCATGTCCATAAACACCGAAAACGGGATGGGTCCTTCCCCTTCGATTCGTTCGGCGATTTTGCGTTCGAGCTCACTCACAAGCTATAGTTTCGGGCATGAGATTGATTCTTGTATTGGCTTTTGCTCTTTCCCTCACTGCGGCAGGCGATGAAGCCGCAATCAAAAAAGTTCTCGACGATCAAACCAAAGCCTGGAACCGCGGCGACATCAACGAGTTCGTCAGGGCCTATGAGCAATCCCCTGCCATCACCTTTGTAGGTAAGAACGTTTCGCGTGGCTACGACGGCGTCCTCCAGCGATATCACACCAACTATCCCGACAAGGTCCACATGGGCACGCTCTTCTTTGAAGAGGTTGAAGTGAAAATGCTCGGCAAAGATTACGCGCTCGTCATCGGCAAGTTCGTACTCGACCGCACACAAGCCGGCGGAGGCCCGGCTTCCGGACGTTGGACCCTGATTGGTCACAAAACCAAAGAAGGCTGGAAGTTCATTCACGACCACACCAGCAACTAGTAAGGAATTCGCGCGGCAAATTCCTTGCCTGCCTGAATCGCCTCTTCTTCGTTCAGCCCCGCAATGCCGCCGATGTAGCTGCCCTTGGCAAACACAAAGAGTGGCCCGGCGCTGGTTGCCGCGTCGAAGTAGCCCCCATAAGAGGCCACAAACTTCGGCTCCTTCATCTGGTTCTTGATGTCAAAGATGTAGCTCCCTGCCTGGGTTGCATTGCGGCAACGAATCAGCAGCAGCTTGTACTTCTGCTTCCCCGTTTCATACTCGGCCAGGTTGCCGCCACCGAGGTAGGACAGTCCCAGCATCGGAGCCGTTACAACTCCAATGCTCTTTCTGTTGGGTGAAGGAAAGCGCACGTCTTCTGCAATCGCGCGAGGCAGGTCTGGCAGCGCGGGCTTCTTCACTTCCTCTACCGGTGCACTCCCTCCACATGAGGCCAGCCAGCCACAAATCAAAACTACAAAAATCTGTTTCATACGCGATACTCGTCCGGACGCCATTCCCGGATTGCCTCCTTGATTTCTTTCTGCCCCAGTTTCTCCTGCAGCGCTCTGCGAGCCAATCCGATTACCTCTCCATCAGAGGCAAATCGCAGCCCGATCCACTGCTCAACGGTTACCCCTTCCACCCAGCTGGCATCTTCATTGCCCAACAGCCTTCTCACGCGCATCTGTTCTTCCAGCCGGATCAAACGGTCCTGCACACGCAAGGCATTGAGACGCAATTTGAGCACTGCAATCACTAGCCCACAACTTACGATAAATCCCCAGGCCACGTTCAAATCTGGCTCCCGCACCAGCCTCATTCCCCAATAAACAACATTCAGCAGCATCACCGGCGAAAGAAAAAAGTGATACCAGGGGTCCCAGCGTTCATGATTATTATTACTTTGTACCGGCATAACTTCTCACGTGGGGCGATGATAACAGAAGGACATGAATCCCGGTTTGTGTGGGAATTGCGCGCACGTCCGCCGTATCGTCAACGATCGCGGCAGCACCTTCTATCATTGCGGCCGGGCCAAAGACGATCCCAGTTTCCCAAAGTATCCCCGCCTTCCGGTTTACCACTGCCGCGGCTTTGAGCCCGCTAAAAGTACTGACCCGCCTCAATCAGACCCTTCAACTCCCTGACATCACTCGTGATTCCCAGTGCCAGCATCAACAGGATTCGCGCCTTCGCACCAGTCAGACTTCCGGCAAAAATCACACCTCGATCTCGCAGATCCTTACCAGACCCCTCGTAAGCGTATGCATCCAGCACCCGCCCCTGTGCGCAGCGCGTCGCCAGCAAAACCGGCAGGCCCGCATCGATTGCCCGCTGAATCGCAGGTAACGTCATCGGTGGCACGTTGCCTCGCCCCGTTCCTTCAATCACAATCCCCCGCGCGCCCTGCTGTCTTGCGGCATCGATAAAACGCCCATCCGCCCCTGCATACATCTGAAAGAGATCCACCCGCAACTCAAGCGCAGAGGTGTCAATCGTCTGCCGGTACTTCAGCATCCGCGCAAAATAAACCCGGTCTTTGTCGACGATTCCCAAAGGCCCAAACACAGGCGATTGAAAAGTATCGATGGCTTGCGTGTCCATCTTGGTGGCATGGGCTGCCGCATGAATCGTCTCGTTGAGCAACACAAGCACACCCTGCCCGCAGGCTCCCTCGTCACTAACCACCCTTACCGCCGCCCGCACATTGGCTGGGCCATCGTAGGAGAGCTCAGAGGCATTCCGCATCGCTCCAATCACCACCACCGGCTTCGGCGAGTGATGCCGCAAGTCGAGAAAGAAGGCTGTCTCCTCCAGCGTGTCTGTGCCATGCGTAACCACTACCCCGCATACTTCCGGCCTCTCCAGCACTACACGTATCTGTTCCGACAGATCCCACATATGTTGAGGTGTTACCTGCGGCCCGGCCAGCCGGCCAAAGTTCACCACCTCCAGATTCGCAAGGCGAAAGAGCTCCGGATCATGGGCCAAAATCTCCTCACCCGAAAGCGCCGGCACCGCACCACCCAGCACCGGATCTACCTTCATCGAAATCGTTCCGCCAGTGAAAAAGAAGACTACCGTATTCATATAAAGTGGGTCTCATGATCGTAACGCGTGCCCTCCTCACTCTGCTGCTTTCCGCCCAACAGCTCTACGAGGAGAAGCTCCTCGACACAATGGCTCTCCGCGAAAAGCTCTGGCAGCAAACAGACCTCCACGCCAATCGCAAACTCCTCCGTCACCGCATCGGCTACCCGGTTCACTCACTCAAAGCCACCGGTCCGCTCCGTCTCGAAAAATCCGGCGAAGACTCCATCGCCAACTACTACCGAAGCTACCTGCCCCTCACCGATGGCGATGAAGTCTACGGGCTCTATATCGTGCCCAAAAAGCCGATCGCCAAACGCGCCCCCCTCGTGATCTCGCAGCACGGCGGCGGTGGCACCCCCGAGATGGCCACCTTCAATGGCGGCACCAACTACAAAGACCAGGTCCGCGGTGCCATCTCAGAGGGCTACATCGTCTATGCACCCCTCACAGTCATGTATCCCTTCCGCGATCGCGACAACGGCACCGTAATCCCGCCTGAGGTCCGAAAGATACTGGACGAAAAATTCCGTGCCGTCGGCACCAGCCTCGCCGCCGTCGAAGTGCAAAAGATCTCGCTCGCCCTCGACGAACTCCTCAAGCGCCCGGAAATCGACCCGAAACGCATCGCCATGATCGGTCTCTCCTACGGCGGCTACTACTCGCTCTATACTGCTGCCCTCGAGCCACGCATCGGAGTTGTCGTTGCCAGTTGCAGCTTTTCCGATCAGCCCGCAATCACAGACGGCAAAACCGAAGGCCGTCTCATGGATATGGCGCCCCCCGACGTTGCTGCCCTCATCGCCCCCCGCCCGCTCCAGGTTCAGGGAGGCACCAACGATAAAGGCCTGCCTATAGACAAAAGCCGGGCCGCCGCCAAACGTACCGCCCTTGTCTATGAAAAGACAGGAGCAAAGGATAAATTCGTCTTTGAAGAATTCGAAGGAGGTCACGAGTTCCGCGGCTCGCTGGTCTGGCCTTTCCTGAGAAAGCATTTATAGCCATCTCATGCTAATCTGATGAGGAAATGGCATACGTGATTGCAGAGCCCTGCATTGGGACAAAAGATACAGCTTGTGTGGACGCCTGCCCGGTGGACTGCATCCATCCAAAGAAAGACTCCGAAAAGTTTGAAGCCGAAACCATGCTCTACATCGACCCCGTAGAGTGCATCGATTGTGGTGCTTGTGTGCCGGTTTGCCCCGTTTCAGCGATCTTCGCCCTCGATGATCTGCCAGAGAAATGGGCTGACTTTACACCCAAGAACGCCGCTTACTTCGGTCGCTAGTACACGTCCAAAATCGAACGAGGCTGTAGCCATCCCGGCTACAGCCTCGTTGTATTTTCACCCCGGCTAGGGCCGGTATGCCGCTGAACACTTCTCCGTCTCAAACACCCTCACATAAGTAACCCGTGCCGCAGACCCTGCAATAGCTGCTGAGACGACATCGTAGAAAAACTTCGCCAGGTTCTCCGAGCTCGGGTTGATCTTGTCAAAAGGTGCTATCTCGTTCAGAAAGCCGTGGTCAAACTTGTCGATCCACTCCTTTACTGCCTGCTTGATCACCTCAAACTCGATCACCATCCCCAGATGGTCCAGCGTCTCTCCCTCCACCGTGATTTGCACACGATAGTTATGCCCGTGCACATTCGCGCACTTGCCGGGATAATCCTTCAAATAATGAGCAGCAGAAAACTGCTGCTCCACAATCACTTCAAACATCAGAATCTCTCTACAACCAGAATATCGGTGTCAGATCGAATCTGCTGATTTGATTTTCGAGAGTCCGCTTAAGGCAGAAAGAAACCAGCGTTCCGGCTTGCATACTCTTCCAGGCTGATGGGCGCTTTGCCGGTTAAAGTCTTCACCGAATCAGTCACTGTGCTCGCATAGCCCTGCCGCACGAAGCCAAAGAGGCTGGTGAGAAATTCCGAATAGTCCCTCGGCATTCCAGCATTCATCAGAGAGGCGATGAATGCCTCGTCTTCCACGTGCTGGTATTCGATCGTTCTTCCGGCATGGCGCGACAAGATGGCGGCAGCTTCTTTGTAAGTCAACGCTTCCGGGCCAGATAGTGAAAACGCCTGATTGTCGAAGCGGTCGCTTGTCAGCGCGGCAAAGGCAGAAGCCGCAATGTCACGCGCATCGATAAACGCGCTTTTCGCCTCACCAGCCGGCACGGGGATGATGCCTGCGGCCTGAATCGGTGCCAGCCAGAAGGTGTGGAAGTTATCCATAAACCAGTTGGGCCGCAGGAAGACATAACGATGTCCGGAAGCTTCGATCTTCAGCTCCACTTTGCGCAAGGCAGCTTCATTGTTGAACTGAACGCCGTCGGCCGAAAGCAGTACAAATTTGCGGGGTTGCTTGAAGGCTTCTTCCAGAAATGGGGCCAAAAGCTGATCTGCAGCATAATGTCCGGGAGGCGAAACGATAAAGACCCGATCTACTCCCTCAAGGACGGGAGCAAAGGTGCTTGGGTCACTGTAATCGAGGCGCGCTACAGCGGAGTTGCGAGAGGCTGCCACCACGGTTTCCCCGGCATCGGTCAAGGCTTGAACAAGGGGCTTTCCGACGTTGCCGGTAGAGCCTAAAACTAGAATGCGTTGCTTCATGTTGGGTAGGATGGCAACAAAGCCAAGATGGATGCTGCCACTTTGTATTGAATACATGCCTGATCGTCTTGTAATCTGAGTTTATGGATGTACTCAGCGATTGGCTGCGCGTGCTGGAAACCCGGGGGCTGCTGCTGGCGCGAAGCCGTTTTGCCGACGCCTGGGGCGTGGCGATCCCGGCATCTGGCGATTGCATGTTTCACGTGGTGAGCGAGGGCACCTGCTGGTTGCGCTGCGCAGGGGAAGAGCCCTTGCCGCTGGGGAATGGCGACTATGTGCTCTTGCCCGGTGGCGAAGCTCACGAGTTGGTGCACTCGCGCGACGGCCAGACGGAAGACTTGCATGTGGTGCTGGCTCGCAAGCAGAAATCCGGTAGTCAGGTGGTTGGCGGGCTCGTCTGCGGGGCCTATCAAAGCGGAGCTCTGCGGCCTTTACCGCTAATCCGGTCCTTACCCAAAGTGGTGCATTTTCGTGCAGACGAACTGCGTGCTAACCAGGCCCTGGGCTCGGTGATCGAATTGTTGCTGGCCGAGGTCGAGCGGCCCGGCCCGGGCGGAGAAGCACTCCTCCCAACACTTTTCGACGCGCTGCTGCTTTACACCTTGCGAGCCTGGGGCAACAAGGGTTGTTCTCAAAATCGCTGGATGGCAGGCTTGAGCGATCCTGCCCTTTCTTCTGCCCTGCAGCAGATGCATTCCGATCCCGGCAGGGCCTGGACGGTAGAGACTCTGGCGCACGCTGCCGGGCTCTCGCGAGCCGTCTTTGCCAAACGCTTTACCGAAACTTTTGGCGAGGCCCCATTGGGATATCTCACGGCCTGGCGCATGCGTCTGGCCGCAAAGATGTTTGTCGAAGAGAAAGCTTCCGTCGTTGAGGCGGCAACCAGGCTTGGCTATGATTCTGAGTTCGCCTTCAGCCGTGCATTCAAACGAGTTCTGGGTGTCGCCCCAAGTGTCTATCGCAGACAGGCGCGGCCAGATAGATGAGCTACGCTTAAGGGAATTCACTATGCAACGAAGACTCTTTCTTGCCTCCGCTACCGCCGCTTTTGCCCAACAGAAACTGCCGCTCCAAGACTTCGAACCGAAGTCCATGCTGAAGGTGAAAGAGACTACGCTCGCCGGGCCTGCCTTCCCCGTAATCGATTTCCACGCGCATCTAAGCTGGTCGGCACAGGGAGAAAACGGCGTCTCCCTCACCGGAGATCGCAAGTTCATCTGCGAGCCCAAAGACCTCCTCCCCGTCATGGATCGCAAGAAGATTCGTACCCTCGTCAACCTCACCGGAGGCTATCAGGAGGGCCTGAAGCAGTCTGTCGCCAAATTCGACAAAGCCCATCCTGGCCGCTTCCTCACCATGACCGAACCCGCCTGGGCCATGGCAACAGAGCCCGGCTACGACAAGAAGCAGGTAGCGCTGCTCGAGGAAGCCAAACAGAACGGCGCCCGCGGGCTGAAGGTCTTAAAAACTCTGGGCCTTTATCTCAGAGAGAAAGGCAAGCTGCTCAAGGTAGACGACCCGCGCTTTGACCCAATGTGGGACGCCGCCGGACGCCTCGGCCTGCCTGTAGCCATCCATGTCTCAGACCCGATTGCCTTCTTCAACACCACCGATCGCTTCAATGAACGCTTTGAAGAGTTGAACAATCACCCGGACTGGTCCTTCCACGGCAGGGACTTCCCATCCAACGACGAGCTACTCGCAGCCCGCAACCGCGTCTTCGCTCGCCACCCCAAAACAAAATTCGTAGCTCTTCACGTCGGCAACTTTGCTGAAGACCTCGGCAACGTAGGCGCCGCTCTCGACAAATACCCCAACCTGCATGTCGACATCGCAGCCCGAGTAGGCGAGCTCGGCCGACAACCACGGGCCTCCCGCAAGTTCTTCGAAAAGTATCAAGACCGCATCGTCTTCGGCACCGACGCCGTCCCCAACGGAATCGAGACCCCGCAGCAGATCTTTGGCGACAAGCTTTACGACATCTACTACCGCTTCCTCGAAACCGAAGACGAGTATTTCGACTACGCGCCCGCCCCAGTCCCGCCCCAGGGCCGCTGGCAGATCTACGGCATCGGCCTGCCGCCAGCCATCTTGAAGAAGGTCTACTACAACAACGCAGCAAAACTGCTCGGCCTGAAAACAATCTAAAAACATTGGCCCCTGTTCTCTGCCCCTTGCGCAGTGAAAAAGTGTACGGAACCTTTCGCACAACTTTTTTCAAGGAGCTTCTCAATGAGAACAATTCAACTTGCCGCCCTGGCGGCAATCACAATTCTGCCCACGCAGGCGGCATGGGTCGAGTGGTCTACAGTCGTGCCAACCAATCAGGTAAACGGCACCTTCAACGGCGGCACCATTGTCGCCACCAGAACGAATGTGAATGCCGGCATCGCTAGCGGCAGTCCGGGGCTGGCCCCAAACAGTATTTCAACCCTGATCACGCCCTCCTTTGCGAGCCTTTACCCCTTGAATGCCGGGGGAGTCTTGCCCATGCTCGGGGCATCGTATAACGACAGCAGCGAGAGCTTTGATGGCCAGATCAACTTTACTGGCCTGGGCAATGGCTATATGCCTACGGGAACCATTTTCGGACTCCTGGACATCGACAGCCGCGAGAACTTGAACAACATGAGAGCCTTTGATGCCAGCGGCAATCTCATCACATCTGCTTGGCTGACACAGCGATCTGGGCTGCTTGGCTTCCTGGATGCGTCACTACTCGACGGGATCGACAGTGTTGCATCCCTGAACCCAGTCCCCTACAGCTTTACTGGCAACGCCTACAACTTTATTGGGCCGGCCGCCAACGATAGCGCTGGCGCACTCATGTTCCTCACCAACCAGGACATCTCCCTGATTACCTACTCCACCGAGCATCGTCTTCCCGGAAATGTGGGTGGCGGCGGCTACAACTTCGCCATCGGCTCCGACGTCCCAGAACCCTCCACCTACGCCATGTTCAGCGTTGGGCTACTCGCTGCAGCCTACCTCAAGCGCCGCCAGAACACCCTATAATGAGAATGTGAAATCATTCTTATTAACGTTTTTGGTCGGCGCAGTCCTTCAGGCAGCGGCAATTCGAGGTACGGTGAAGCTCCAGGCTAATGGCGAAGTGCTTCATAACATTACAGTTTTGCTGCTGCCGACGGGCCGGGTAGTCGAAAGCAACGACCAGGGCAAATTCGAGTTTGCCGACGTTAAGGCTGGCAAATACACTCTGGTAGCTGTAGGCGAAGGCTTAAGCGATGTCCGCCGCACAGTGGAATTAACCGATCAGACCGACGGCGAAGTGAACTTCGAAATGGGCGTCTCCCCCCTCCGTCAGGAGCTGACAGTCACCTCTTCCGCAGGCAAGGCTGAGACTTTTCTAGAAACCTTTTCATCCACGCTCACGCTCGATTCCACCACCCTGGCGGCCAAATCGGCCACCTCCCTGGGCGATGTTCTCGATGGCGAAGCCGGCATCCACAAGCGAAGCTTCGGCCCGGGCTCCTCCCGTCCCGTAATTCGTGGCTTCGATGGAGACCGTGTCCTGATTCTCCAGGACGGCGTACGCACAGGCACCCTCGGGGCCCAAAGTGGAGACCATGGCGAGCCGGTAGACCCGCAAGGGCTTGACCGTGTAGAAGTAGTACGTGGCCCAGCCACGTTGCTCTACGGCTCCAGCGCAATTGGCGGTGTCGTCAACATGGTAAGCGGCCATCATGAAGCCAAAGACCAGGGCCACAAAGGCATCCACGGCTACGTCTCCGGCATCGGTGGCACCAACAACGGCCTGCACGGCGGCAGTGCCGGGCTGGATTTCGGCCTCGAGCGTTGGGTCTTCCGTCTGTCCAGCGGCGGTCAGAGAACCAGCGATTACCGCAGCCCGGAAGAACGCATCTTCAACTCCCGCGCACGCGCCTACAGCGGCAGCACCGGGGCGTCCTACTACGGCAAGCGAAACTGGTTCACCGGCAGCTTCGCCGTGCAGCGCGGGCTCTATCAATTGCCCACCGAACCCGAAGAAGAGCATGACGAAGAAGAGGAAGAAGAAGGCCACGGGCACGAAAGTGTATCCCTGCCCAATCAACGCTGGAACCTCCGCTTGAACGGCGGCATGCGAGACCGCTACCAGTACAGCGTCAACTACAGCGACTGGAAGCATCAGGAAGTCGCAAATGGAGAACTTGAGACGCAATTCTTCAACAAGCAACTCGACTATCGCTTTCTCGTAGAACAACCGAAGCGCGGGCCCTGGTCAGGCAGCTTCGGCGTCTGGGGCTTACGCCGCGATTACAAGTCGATCGGAGCAGAGGCAATCACCCCGCCAACGATCCAGAATGCCTTTGCCGGCTACGGCGTCGAAACCCTCAACCTCGAACGCGTACGCCTCCAGTTTGGCGGCCGCGTCGAAACCAACCGTTACAAGCCTCAGTTCGGCCGCGAGCGAAACTTCACCGGCTTCTCCGGCAGCGCCGGCATCAGCGTCCCACTCGACGGCTCGTCCGTCTTCGTGGCAAATTATTCCCACGCCTACCGCGCACCAGCGCTCGAAGAACTCTACGCCAACGGCCCCCACCCCGGCTTACTCGCCTTCGAGATCGGCGATGTGAACTTGCGTCGCGAGCGCATGGACGGCCTCGACGCCTCCTATCGCCGTCAGGATGGCCGCATCAAGACCGAGCTCAACGTCTTCAATTACTGGCTTCGCGATCAGGTCTTCCTTGCACCCACCGGCGCAATCGAAGACGGCTTACCGGAAGCAAGATACCGACAGGGCAACACCCGCTACACGGGTTTTGACGGGCGCTTGCAGGCAGGTCTCAACAAGTGGGCCTGGCTCAATGCCGGCTTCGATGCAGTGCGTACAGAGTTAGTGGATTCCAAGCTGGCAACCCCAAGAACACCACCAGTCCGCGGTCGCCTCGGGCTGGACCTGCGCTATCGGAGCTTCTCCGTAGCACCAGAGATGATACTCGCCGCCCGGCAGACCCGTTTGTTTACCAATGAAACTCCCACCGACGGCTACGTAACGGCAAACCTGCGCGGCGGCTACACGCTGGTGAAAAAACACACCATCCACTTCTTTGGAGTCAACGTGTTTAATGCCAACAACCGCCTCTACCGCAACCATCTTTCCTTCATCAAGGAATACGCTCCAGAAATGGGCCGTGGCGTAGCTGTTAACTATTCCATGCGATTCTTTTGATGAATGCTACTCACAACTACTTCCAACCTTGAAGGCATCAAAATCCAGCGCTACATCGGCATCGTAACCGGTGAGGCAATTCTCGGCACAAACTTCTTCAAAGACATCTTTGCCGGCATCACCGACATCATCGGCGGCCGCTCTGCCACCTATGAAAAGGAACTGCGCAAGGCCAAAGAAATCGCCATGACCGAGATGCGCGAAGAAGCCCAGCGCCTCGGTGCCAACGCAATCATCGGCATTGACCTCGACTACGAAGAGATCTCACCGGGACAAGGCACCATGCTGATGGTGAGCGTAAGCGGCACCGCCGTCGTTATCGAAGCTTAAGCTCGCGCAAGATTACCAGTTGATCATCTCCCTGAGGCATTTCTTCTGCCATGCGGCTCATGGCGAGGATTGTCTCAGGGGATAAATCGCGCCGCCGCAGCAGTGATTTCAGCACCCTGCTCCTATCGCCTGTGGAGTGGATGGATTTCGTTGCGGCAAAGAATTCCTGCCGGATAGCTTGTTGATCGATAAAGTTGGAAGCCGTAGCAGCCAGCACTTCGGCTTTGTCTCCGTCGTTGGAGATCGATTCTGCTACTTTTGCTACCGCCTGCACGGTGCTGGCTTCATTGCCATGATGCTCCAGCGCCGCCAGCAGCACCTCCTTGCGATCGCCGCTCGAATGCACTCCCGCAGCACTCGTAAAGAAGGCGACAGGAAGCGGCTGATGGATTTCCTTTACTGCCTCCCGAAGGATGGCTGCCTTGGTGCCATCGGCATGAATGCCATCGATGGATCTGAACAGGTTTGGAAGGCTTCCTGTGCTTACCTCTGGCAAAAGACCCTTCAACAAGTGCTCACGGTCGTGATCAGAATGGATGGAGTTGATCAGGTCAAGAAGAGCAGGCTCGAGTCCAAGCGTGAGGGCCTGGTCACGGACGGTCTCAAAAAGGCGGCGCTTGTCGTCATCAGATCCGATCTCTTCTGCGATGCGCAAAAGCGCCCTGAACTGCGAAGCGTCCACCTTGTGAGCCGCGATCAACTCTTCAATGTAGCGACGCTTGATGCCATTGTTGAGCGTGCTACGGATCTTGCGGATCGCCCCTTCGATCCCTTCGGCCTGCACCCAACGCGAAAGGCGTTCGGGAAGGTTGATGTCCGAATCCTTAAGCCACTGTGGCAATTCGCGATTCAGTAAGCGCTTGGCATCGGTGCTGTAGGGCTGTGCAACACCCCCCACAAAGTAGCGTCGTTCCACTCTACCCTCTTCGTCTGATTCGATTTCAATCGAGTGAGACTTCCAGCTTTCACTGCGGACAATAGCCAGTTTTGCGCCCGGCCCCATAGACTCGACATCATCTTCACTCGCATTGAAGTGAATCTCTCCCCGGTGCTTGAATTCACGCCGGAAGCTGCCGTTCTTGATCACCGAACGCGATTGGTATTCCGAAAAACCCAGCAGATGACTGAACGGTGCAGCTTGCACCACCAGAAAAACCATCAACAAGCTGGCGGCAACCACCAACGGGCCAGAGACGTAAGGGATCTTGCTGCGAGTCGAATCAAGCAGAGCCTCCATCCGCCTGAAGATCTCTCTACGGCGGCCAACGCCAGTAGCCAGAATCGGGGCGCGACCGGTAGAACCAAACTCGGCCACTCGGGCAAGAGCTTCTGCATAGGGCTTCGTGTGTCCAGATTGAGCCACTACCCAATCGTCTGTTGCCATTTCGCGCTCACGGTCGATTTGACGGCCAATCCAGTACACCGCCGGCTGAAAGAAGAAGATGGCGCGGATGAAGCGCTCAAAGAGAGCAACCCAATCGTCGTTGCGCTCAAGGTGTGCTGACTCGTGCAGCAACACTTGGTTAAGCTGCTCTGGCGATAGCGATTCCACCAAACGCTTGGGCAGCAGAATCACCGGATGAAAGTAACCAATGGCCATGGGCATCCCGACGCGTTCGCTGATACGGATCTGGGCATCCCGCGTGAGAACGCTAGGGAGTGAGATTCCGCTTGCTTGGCTCTTTCCCTTTAGACGTCGTACGGCCCAATATCCCACTGCCAGACGAAGTAGCTGCAAGATCGCTAAGAGCGCCGCTAAGCTGGCCAATATCGGAAATGCATTTTCTTCTGGCACCTCAATGACTGGTGCCTGCCGGGCAGCCGATACGGTCTCAGGTATTGCTTTAACGCTCTCTTGCTGCCGCTTCGCTTCTGTGCGCACCACTTCCCGCGGCATTGGTATGAGTTGAATCACAGGCAGTAGCAGCACAACAGCCAGCGTCACTTGCCAGATGGCCAGCCGCGTCGCGGCGCTGACCCGAGGCAGGTCTCGCAGGATGATCCAGACAATTGCCGTGAGCAGAATTCCTTGCCACCAGCCGTTGAGTATCTCGTTCATTAGCGGGCCTCCTCGATCATCTTCTTCAGGCGTTTCATCTCAGCGTTGGTGAGCTTCTCGCTCGACAGCAGATTGTGCACAAGCTGTTCTGCAGAGTTGTCGAAAAAGCGGCTCATCAATAGCCGCAATGCGCTCTGGCGCGCTTTCTCGCGTGGCACCTTGGCTTTGTAAACAAAGGCCCGGCCCTCTTTGTCGTGGCTAAGGTATCCCTTTTCTTCAAGGATGCGCAGCGTGGTCAACACAGTGTTGTAGGCCAGCGGCGGATCTTGGTTAAGACCTTCAAGCACCTCACTGACAGTGCTCGCCCCGCGCGTCCAAAGGACGTCCATAAGGCGGTGTTCAGCTTCGGTGAGGACTGTAGATTCTTTGCGGGCCATATTGAACTCTTAAAGAATTAGTAGCAGGATTCACAAACCTGGTCAACTAAGGAATTAGTTTTTCAGGGCCAGAACGGCAAATCAGGTCACAATGGAGACGTCATGATCACTCTCACCGATATCGAGGCGGCGCACCACCGCATTCGCCCCACGATCCACGTCACCCCGTGCGAGTATTCAGAAACCTTCACGGCGATCTCAGGCAACCCAACCTACTTCAAGCTCGAAAACCTGCACATGACCGGCAGCTTCAAAGAGCGCGGAGCCCTCAACAAACTCCTGCTCATGTCGCCCGAAGACCGCGCCAAAGGCGTCATCTGCGCCTCAGCCGGCAACCATGCTCAGGGTGTCGCCTATCATGCCACCCGCCTCGGCGTGCGCGCCGTAATCGTAATGCCAGAGCATGCCCCCATCACCAAGATCAATTCCACAGAGCGCTTTGGCGGCGAAGTAGTGCTCTTTGGCAAGAGCTTCGACGAGGCGCTCGCCGAGGCCAAGCGGCGCTCCATCGACGACGGGCTCACCTTCATCCACGCCTTCGACGACCTCGCCGTAATCGCCGGTCAAGGCACCGTCGGGCTTGAGATCCTGAGCCAGAATCCTTTCGTAGAAGCGATTCTCGTACCCATCGGCGGCGGTGGCCTGATTGGTGGCATCGCCATGGCAATCAAAGAAACCAACCCGAAAATCAAGGTGGTAGGCGTGCAAACCAGCCGCGTACCCTCAATGATCGCCGCACTCGAAAAGCATGAGCCCGTCCAGTTGCCAGCGGCAAGCACCATCGCCGACGGCATCGCAGTCAGAAAAGCAGGAGCACTCACCCTGCCCCTGGTGCAAAAGTATGTCGACGATGTAGTAACGGTAGAAGAAGAAGAAATCGCAAGCGCAATTCTCTACCTGCTTGAACGCGAGAAGACCGTAGCCGAAGGAGCCGGCGCATCTGCAGTAGCAGCCCTGCTTCACAACAAGACCAAGCTCAAGGGCAAAAAGACCGTGTCGCTAGTCTGCGGAGGCAACATCGATCCGCTCTTCCTCTCGCACATCATCGAGCGCGGCATGGTCAAAGACGGCCGCCTCGTCAGAATCCGCGTGATTGTCCCAGACCGTCCCGGCGCACTCCACGCCATCACCGGCATCTTCGCCGACATGCGCGTAAACGTGGTGACAGTGGCGCATGAGCGCGCCTATCACGGCGTAACCCTCGGCAACACCAGCATTGAAGCCACAATCGAGACACGCGGCAGCGAGCACCTCGACGCCCTCTTTGCCGCCCTCGACCAAATCGGCTATCGCTACGAACGGATTCGCTAGGCCAGGATATTCTTCACCACCTCACCGGAAACTCCAGTGAGGCGCACATCAAGGCCCTGATACTTCACAGTCATGCGTAGATGGTTCACACCCAGTACATGCAGCATGGTGGCGTGGAAGTCATGCACGCTCACCGGGTTCTCCACGGCAGCGTATCCAAGGTCATCCGTCGCACCATAAGTAATGCCCGGCTTAATCCCACCCCCAGCGAGGAAGTAAGAGAAGCCCTTGATGTGATGGTCCCGGCCATCCCCACCCTGCGACATCGGCGTGCGGCCGAATTCCCCACCCCAAACCACCAGCGTTTCATCCAGCATGCCGCGCTGCTTCAGATCCGTGATCAGAGCAGCCGTGGGGCGATCCACTTCTTGTGCCTTGGCCGCAATGCCGTCCTTAACGCCGCCATGATGATCCCAGTCGCGATGATAAAGCTGGATAAAGCGCACGCCGCGCTCGGCCAGTCTCCGGGCCAGCAAACAGTTACTGGCAAAGCTGCCATCACCAGGTTTGGCTCCATAAAGATCCAGCACGCTCGCGGGTTCCTTCGACATATCTACCAGATCAGGCACGCTAGCCTGCATGCGGAAAGCCATCTCGTATTGAGAGATCCGCGTTTGAATCTCAGGGTCTTCAACAGCCGCAAACTGCTTTTGGTTCAGACGATTCACAGCATCGATAGAATCCTTCTGCATGTCATTGGACACACCGGGAGGATTACGCACATAGAGCACTGGGTCGCCGACGGAGTTGAATTTGACACCCTGGAACTTCGATGGCAGCATACCGGCGCTCCACTGCCGGTTGGCGATGGGCTGGTTCTGCCCACCCCGCCCGCTCGACATCATGACAACAAAACCCGGCAGATCCTGCGTTTCCGCGCCAAGGCCATAAGTGAGCCACGATCCCATGCTCGGCCGGCCCGTGATGATCGAGCCCGTGTTCATGATCGTGTGCGCGGGGTCGTGGTTGATCTGCTCGGTCCACATCGATCGCACGATGCAAATCTCGTCAGAGACAGCGCCAATGCGCGGAAAGAGATCGCAGATCTCCTGGCCGTTCTTGCCGAACTTCTTGAACTTCTGCTGTGGCCCGAAACAGATCAGCGGCTTGCCCTGAAGCTGGGCGATTTGCTGCCCCTTGGTGAAACTATCGGGCATCGGCTTGCCATGCATCTCGGCCAGCTTCGGCTTGGAGTCAAAGGTTTCAAGGTGCGAAGGCCCGCCAGCCTGATAGAGAAAGATGACGCGCTTGGCCTTGGCGGCATGATGGCGATAAGTAGAATCCGCCAGCAGATTATTGAGTGCCGCAACGCCGAAACCGGCACAGGCCTTACCCAGAAACGCACGCCGTTTGAGATTGATTTCTTGCATTTGCTTAGTTCCTTGTAATCGTTTCGTGGAGGTTCAGAATGGTGCGAGTCAGCGTAGCCGCTGCGGCCAGCTCTTCGGCCTTAATCTTTACCGTGAGCGGGCTATCGCCAACCGTCAGTAGTTGCCGTGCTGCTTGCGGGTCTGCCTTGAAGCGGGCCAGGTTTTTGGCATGCAATTCCGTCAGCACGCTCTTCTCTTCTGCTGTAGCGGGCCGGCTCAGCGCCCGCTCAAAAGCCCAGTCGATTTGTTGACTCAAGGTCTTGCCGCCCTCAGTCAGCATCTTCTGCGCAAAGACTCGCGAGGCTTCAACATAAGTAGGATCGTTCAGCAGAACCAGAGCCTGCAGCGGTGTATTGGAGTTGCTCCGGTTTACGGTGCACTCTTCGCGCGAAGGCGCATCAAAGGTCATCAGGCTCGGATGCAAAAAGGTGCGCTGCCACTGCGTATAAAGGCCACGAGCATAAAGGTCCCGCCCCTTGCTGGCAGCATAATCACGCTTCGGAAAGTTCAGCGAAGCGAGATAACCTTCCGGCTGGTAGGGTCGAACACTCGGGCCGCCAAACCGCTCCGTCAGCAGTCCAGCACTGGATAAAGCAAGGTCATGCACAACCTCAGCATCCACCCGCACCCGAGCCTGACGAGCCAGCAGGCGGTTCTCAGGGTCCTTATCGAGAGCGTCCTTGGCAGGTACAGAACTCTGCCGGTAGGTCTGGCTCAGCACGATCGACTTCACCAGCCGACGGCTATCCCAGTCGCTGCGAAAATCACTGGCGAGATGGTCGAGCAGATCGAGGTTCACCGGGGTCTCCCCTTGTGAGCCAAAGTCGTCGAGCACCTTGCTGATGCCCGTGCCAAAGAAGAGCCGCCACATCCGGTTCACCTGTACGCGAGCCGTCAGCGGATTGTCTTTAGAGACAATCCAGTTGGCCAGGTCAAGCCGTGTAGCGCGGCCGCTGGTATTGAGCTTGCCGAATTTGACGGGGATGGCCGGCTCAACAATCGGGCCCGTTTCGTCGAGAAAGTTCCCACGCGGCAGAATCCGCGTTTCCGCCGGTTCTACAGCTTCTGTAGCCAGCACTTTCGGGATGGCCGCATCGAGATAAAAGCGCTGCTGCTCGAGGCGAGCAATTTCTTCCAAACCACCTTCCATCCACAGCCGGTGCTGCGGCAGGGTCTTCGGGTCAATCTCGCCCTCTTTGCGCAGCGCCTTCATCACAGGCTCCGGCAGGCCACCAGGGTTCTTGCCATCCTTATTGCGAGCCGCAGTTACGTCGGTGCCTTCAGGCCAGGAGTGCTGGCCACTCGTGAGAGCCACGCGGAAGCGGCCAATCACCGCCTTGCGTGTAATCGAGTCATGCCGGATCTTCACCGTAATGGTTTCAGTGCCGTTAGCCGTAAAGGCTTCCTTAAGTCGAAGCGCCAGAAAAGGATTCTTGTTTTCACCATACGTGAGCACGCCCCAGCCTGTGTTGGGGTCGTTGTCGATCGCAGAAAGCGGGGGCTGCTCCCACGAGGGGTCAGAAACATTCGAAGTCGCACTGACAAATTGCAGAGCCTTCTTGCCATGGAGAGCTTCCACCTCGGTAACCACAAGCCTGTCCCCACCACGCGAGATGCCGTTGCTGGGCAAAGTGTCGTCCTGTACAACTTCAAGGCCGAAGGCAGTATAAGTGCCTGACGCGGGCTTGAAGGTGACGGTGTAGGTTTCGTTATCGGGGTTCAATCCGCTGGCCACAACGAGGCCATTGCCAGGGGCGCGATATTGCCGCAAGATGCCACCGACATAGGGCATCATTTCGATCTCTTCTTCGTTGTAGATCTTGAGCGTGGCCCCGTTCTGCGAGGCAGCTGTAAGAGGGCGCTGGATCTTCCAGGCCAGCTTGCCCGCTTCATAATCGGCAAGCACTTGCTTCTGCCACGCTTCGTCCGTGGGTTTGGGTGTGCTGGCCTTCTTGATTGCCTCGATCCGGGCAACGATTGCATCCATCTTCTGCTTCTGTTCCGGGCTAGGCAGAGGCATCACGCTGCCCCAGGCCTTGCTGCCGCGGTCTGGCACCAGGCCCGTTTCTTTGATGTCGGCAAAGAAGGCCTTCATCGCGTAGAAGTCTTTGGCGAGCAGCGGATCAAACTTGTGATCATGGCATTCTGCGCAACCAAGCGTCGCGCCAAGCCAGACTGCCGAAACCGTACGCACGCGGTCTGCGCCGTATTTGGCCAGATATTCCTTGGGCTGCAAGCCACCTTCAGCAGAAGAACGATTGAGGCGGTTAAAGGCAGCAGCAACCTTCTGATCGGTGGTCGAGTTAGGCAGCAGGTCACCAGCGAGTTGTTCGCGAGTGAAGACATCAAAGGGCTTGTTGCTCAAATACGAATTGAGCACGTAGTCGCGATAAGGCCACGAAGGGTAAAGGTTATCGCCATGAAAGCCGGAGGTGTCGGCGTAACGCACGGCATCAAGCCAGTGCATCGTCATCTTCTCGGCATGGGCTTTAGAGGCAAGCAGCCGGTCCACCAGCTTTTCATAAGCATTGGGACTTTTGTCCGCCAAAAATTGGTTCACCTCCATCGGTGTGGGCGGTAGGCCCGTGAGGTCCAGCGTCACGCGACGGACCAGCGTGCGCCGGTCTGCTTCAGGGGCCTGCTTGAGGCCAACCTGGCTAAGCCGCGCCTGCACAAAGCTGTCGATCGACTTGCCTTCAGGCTTGCGGATCGGCTCGTAGGCCCAGTGGCCTTCGTAGACAGCGCCTTCGGCCACCCAGCGGCGAATCGTGTCCTTCTGTTTGTCAGTGAGTTCCTTGTGGGCCGAGGGCGGAGGCATCAGCCGGGCCGGGTTCGTATGAAAAACACGGGCAATGATTTGAGACTGATCCGGGTTACCAGGGACGATCGGCGTCCGCCCCGCACGATTGGCCTTGGTGGCTTCTTCCCGTATATCGAGGCGAAGGTTGGCCATGCGCGAACTCTGGTCTGGCCCGTGGCAACGAAAGCAGGTATCGGCCATGATCGGACGTATGTCACGGTTGAAACTGACGGGCGATTGTGCGAAAACAGGGGCAGACAGAGCCAAAAATACGAGGAGCCTCATGCCCCCATTCTATGTTCGTTTGGCTCTTAACTAAAGGCCGAGATAGCGGCGCACTTCCGGTTCCATCCCCGGAGCGCAAGCCACACCATTACCCTCATAGATCGAATCCTTGCCATTCAGAGCAAAAAACTTCGCTCCTGCCTCGCGCAGAATACACGTAGGCGCACAAAGATCCCACGGGGCGACACTAGGTTCCATCCAGATCTCCATCCGGCCACTAGCTACCAACATGGCATCGTAAATGCCCCCGAAGACGCGCACACACCAGAAGGTCGAAAGCCATTCAAGCAGCGGCAATCCAAAAGGTGGGTTCACCGCAGCAGTAAGCTTGTTCACGCAGATCACCGCCTGCTTGGGGCTGTCGATCGTGCTGGCCTTGATAGGCGTCCCATCCCAGAACGCGCCATGGCCCTTCGCGGCATAATACATCTCGCCCAGCATCGGCAGATAGCAGATGCCTACAACGGGTTCGCCCTTCTCTTCGAGGCCGATCAGAATTGCCCAGAGGCGGTTATTACGAACGAAATCGCGCGTGCCGTCAATCGGATCAATAATCCAGCGGCGGCCACTAGTACCTTCGCGGCTGGCGCCTTCTTCACCAAGAAAGCCATCTTCCGGAAACGCCTGCGAGAGGATGCTGACAATCAGCCGTTCGCTCTCTTTGTCTGCCCGGGTTACAGGCGAGTCATCAGATTTGGTTTCGGCGACAACGCCCTGGTTCAAAATACGGATGCAGGCCTCACCAGCCTTACGGGCGGCGGATTGTGCAAAGAAAAGTTCACTTTCGTAGTTCATCAAAACGGGATGATAACATCGTCGAAATGAGTACGCGTACCGTATTTACAGCACTGGAAGAAGCAGCGGCAAAGTATGGCGACAGCACTGCACTGATACAGCCCATGGGAGGCGGCAAAAATGCCACCTATTCGTGGAACCAATACAAGCAGATTGTGCAGGAAATTACCTGCGGATTGCGCTCCCTGGGCATCCAGCGTGGCGACGTAGTAGCAATCCAGAGCGAGACGCGTGCAGAATTCTACTTCGTAGACATGGGCATTATCTCGAACGGCTCCACCGCAGCGGCCATGTACACCGTCTACCCGCAAGGCGAAGCAATTGCGAAACTGAACGCCTGCAAAGCGAAACTGGCCTTTGTCGAAAACCCCAAAATGCTTGCCACACTCGCAGCAAGCCTGTCCGGGGCAGAGCCGATGGACATCCGCTGGATCCTCATGACCGGCAAGGCCGAGGGTGTCATGACCCTCGATGACCTACGCGAATTGGGCCGCAAGGCGATGCAGGACGACCCGCAATTGTTTTCACGCATTTACGTCGAAACAAAGCCAGAAGATTGCGCAATTATCTATCTCACCTCAGGCTCGACAGGCGAGCCAAAGATGGGCATGGTCACCCACCGCGCGATTGTCTCCAACGTTGCTGCCGCACCAGCCGTTCTGCCTCTGGGCCCAACCGACATTACAATCGCCTTCCTGCCCAGCGCCCACATTACCCAGCGTCTTGTCTTGCAGTTGATGCCCTTGGCCTTTGGCATGGTGATCTATTTCAGTGAAAGCTTGTCCAAGATGCCGAAAGAGATCCAAAGTGTGCAGCCCACCTTCCTGCTGGCCCCGCCTAGGCTCTGGGAGCGCATCTACACCAACGTTGTGACCGAGATGAAGAAGAAGCCGCCCCTCGTACAAAAACTCTTCCACGGCGGGCTGGGCCTGGCGCTCAAGGCAGCCGACTATAAGCGCGCCGACAAGGCAGTGCCCTTTTGGGTGAGTGCGCCCCTCGGCCTGGTAGACAAGGTGATCTTCAGCAAAGTGCGCGAGAAGCTCGGCGGCAAGATCAAACTGGCGGTATCGGGCTCTGCACCCTTGGGCAAAGATCTCGCGAATTTCTTTGGTGCAATTGGCGTCAATCTCATCGAAGGCTTCGGCTTGACCGAAGGCGGTGTAACGCACCTAAACCCGGTGAAGAAACCCATTGTTGGCTCAATCGGAAAATTGCTGCCGACAGTGGAATGCAAGCTGATGCCGGATGGCGAAATTGCCCTCAACGGCCCAACCTTGTTCAGTGGTTATTACAACGACCCTGAAGCCACAGCCAAGGTCTTCGCCGACGGCTGGTTATTGACCGGCGATATTGGTAGCGTGGATGCAGAGGGCTACTGGTACATCACCGGTCGCAAGAAAGAAGTTCTGGTTGCATCCAATGGCAAGAAGATTTATCCAAACCGCATTGAAGGCATGTTCAAAGGCGAGTCTTTGATCAGCCAGGTAGTCTTGGTCGGCGACAAGCGGTCCTTTGTGACGGCTTTGTTCAGTCTGAATCCAGCCGTGGCTGAAGCCGCAGCAGAGCCGGCAGAAGAAGTGATTCAGCGGCTGGTGAAAGAAGTAAACCGTAAGGTGGAACCACACGAGCAGATTCGCAAATTCAAGATTCTGCCCCGTGAACTTTCGATCGATCATGGCGAAGTGACCCCTACAATGAAGATCCGCAAGAGCATCGTGTTTGAACACTTTGCCGCGGAGATCAATGAAATGTATGCAGGCAAAGAGGAGATGAACTAGATGGGTGAAATCAGTTCAACGCTGTTGGTGAAGCCGGGGACAAAGCTGAAGCTTGCTGACATAGATCCGGAAGCAACGCCGGGCTGCGCAAGCAAAGAAGAAGGCCAGGCCAGGCTTGAGAAGAACATCAACCGTTTGAGCGTCTTGCAGTATCTGCTTTATGCCGAGGGCCAAAGATCGGTTCTGGCGGTTCTTCAGGGGATCGACGCCGGTGGCAAAGACGGCACGATTCGCAAAGTGATGTCCGGGTTGAACCCCCAGGGCGTTGTCGTAACCAGCTTCAAAGCGCCAGCGGGTGAGGAGAAAGAACACGACTACCTGTGGCGGGTACACAAAGCAATGCCGCGCAAGGGGCAAATCGGAATCTTCAACCGCAGCCACTATGAGGACGTGCTGATTGTGCGCGTTCACAACATGGTGCCCAAAGAAGTTTGGAAGAAGCGCTACGAACAGATCAATCACTTTGAAGAGATGTTGCACGAGAGTGGGACAGAGATCCTCAAATTCTTCCTCTACATCTCCAAAGATGAACAGAAGAAGCGCTTCGAGGAGCGAATCTCAGACCCCGAGCGCAACTGGAAGTTCAACGTAGAAGACCTCGAAGAGCGCAAGCATTGGGATGAATACGTAGAAGCATTCGAGGCCGCCCTTGAGAAGTGCAGCACAAGCTACGCCCCTTGGTATGTGATTCCGGCAAACCGCAAGTGGTATCGCAACCTGGCCGTTTCAGAGATCCTTCTCGAAACGATGGAAGGCATGGCGATGCAGTACCCCAAGGCGACCGCCGATCTTGAAAAGATTACCTTTGAATAGCCCAGTTACCCCTAAACTCTTCACTCCTCTGAAATTGCGTGGAGTGGAGTTTCGCAATCGCATTGGTGTTTCACCGATGTGCCAATATTCCGCAATCGATGGTTTTGTCAACGACTGGCATTTGCAGCATCTGGGCGCTCGTGCCGCTGGTGGCCCTGGGCTTGTGATCGTAGAGGCCACAGCAGTTAGCGCTGATGGCCGTATCACCCACGGCTGCACCGGCCTCTGGGCCGACGCGCAAATCGAAGGCATGGCGCAAATTGCCGCATTTGTGAAGTCACAAGGCTGTGTAGCCGGGATACAAATCGGCCATGCTGGCCGCAAAGCAAGTGCGCAGTTGCCCTGGGAGGGCGGCGGCCCTCTCAGCGTCGACCCTTGGCAGACCGTTGCCCCCAGCGCAATTGCCTTTGATGACGGTTGGCATACGCCGCGCGAGTTGACCGTCGCAGAAATTCACGGGCTCGTACAGAGCTTCGCCGCTGCCGCCCGGCGCGCGCTAGCCGCAGGATTTCAGGTGATTGAGATTCACGGCGCGCACGGGTATCTGATGAACGAATTCCTCTCCCCGCTGGTGAATCAGCGCACCGACGAATATGGCGGTACCTTTGAAAACCGGACGCGATTCCTGCGCGAAGTGATTGCGACCGTCCGTAACGAATGGCCTGAAGACCAGCCCGTGTTTCTGCGCATATCTGCCTCCGATTGGGTAGAAGGTGGCTGGACAATAGACGATTCAGTCGAGTTGGCGAAGATGGTAGGCCCACTTGGCATCGACTTGATCGACTGCTCCTCAGGCGGCGCGGTAGCTTACGCAAAGATGCAAGTGGGCCCAGGCTATCAGGTGCCCTTTGCCGAGGCTGTACGCAATCGCGGCGGCATTGCCACGGCGGCCGTCGGCATGATCACAGAGGCCCATCAGGCCGAGGCGATCCTCTCCAGCGGACAAGCCGATCTGGTTCTGCTGGCCCGCGAATTTTTGCGCAACCCTTATTGGCCGGTTCACGCCGCGCGGGCCCTTGGTGTCGAGCCACGCATTCCCAATCAGTATTTACGGGCGCTTTAGCAGTTTATCGATTCCTTGCACCATCTCCGGAATGCTCTTGATCTCACGGGCAGCCTCGTCGGGGATATTGATGTCGAATTCGTTTTCAAGAGCGAAGAGGATGTTGATGCCGTCGAGGGAATCAAACTTGAGCTCCTCAAACGTAGCTTCGCGCCCGATCAGGTCGGGGCTCATCTTTTGGGTATCGGCGATTACTTTGATTACGCGATCGGTGAGGTCTAATCCTCGATCAGCGTCTCGGACGGTTGATTGGTCGTGCATAGCAACTCACTGATGGTCTCAAATTTATAGCCTTCTTTCTGAAGATAAGGCAAAGCCCAGGTCAGAGCATCGAGAGTGTTCTGGATATCGGGGTTAATTTGAAGGCCACGTCCATCATGCAAACAGATAATGCCACCGGGGCGAGCGCGGTCTGCAATACGGCGGGCTACCTGGTCGGCAAGGTACTTCCAGTCGAGGCCAATGACGGTCCACATCACGCCCATCAAGTCGTGCCGCGCCTGCGCTGCCCCAAGGCCAAACCAGCGGCAGCCGAAAGGGGCACGGAAGTATTTGGGGCGAAAGTACAGAACATCTTCAAAGGTCTGTTGAGCCGCTGCGATTTCCCGCTCAATGTAGTCTGCACTGCGCAGATAAAGCGGTTTGTGGCTATAGGTATGATTGCCGATTTCGTGTCCCCGGCAGAAGACTTCCTGAGCGACATCCGGCAAACGCCGCACGTTGGCGCCGCACATAAAGAAGGTGGCGCGGACGCCGTAACGATCCAGCAGGTCGAGCAGTTCGATCGTCGATTCGCTGGGCCCGTCATCGAAGGTGAGAGCGAGAGTCTTGCGTCGCGTGTCGCCCTTGTAGATGCTGGGGGCGAGCCAGTCGCACCAGGGAGCGCGCACAGCACAGGCCATGCCGGCAGCGGCAATGGAAATGGGGGTAAGCGGATTGCTGAGAAGCTCAACCATACTGCGATTTACTGATCTACTACCCACTGTACGCTGTGATCGTTGTAAACGGCCCAGGTGCCGGGTGGCTCGATCAGCGTAAAGGTGCTCCAGGGGCCCGGTTTCCAGGGGTATTTCTCGATGACAGCCTCATTCACTTCGACGCCAAGACCGGGCGTGCGGGGTACGATCAGGTCGCCATCCACGATGTTGAGCGGCTCTTTGAGAATCTCTTCTGCCAGCGGGAATTCGTACATGATCTTCTGCCCGGGCTTGCGATAGAGCGGATATTCCAACCATTCGACAACGTGTTCAGGCCAGCAGATTCCGATCTGGGCGGCGGCGATGATTTCGAGCAAAGTCCCCCAACTATGGAAGGCAAAGCGCAGGTCGTTCTTTTCGATTTCAGTAAAGAGCCGGCGGCCCATCGCGTAGCCACCCTGGCAAACGATGTCGGCCTGGATGAAGTCGACACAAGGGCCATGCATCAGGTCGAGAAAGCCGTCCTCTGTATGTTCGTGCTCGCCTGCGGCCAGTGGCAGAATGTCCTCTTCATGCAGTGCCCGATAAAGCTCGTGCCGGTGAGGGGTGAAGGGCTCTTCCAGCCAGCAAAGGTCATGGTCGGCCATCTCACGAGCCAGACGCTCCACCGTTTCAGGAGTGTAGCTACGATCCCCCATGCGCCACCAGGTGTGGGCATCCACCATGATGTCGACACCTGGGCCGAGCCGCTCGCGAATCAGTCGCACCGCCTCAAGATCAGCTTCAGGCCCCATGCCAGGGCGCATCTTGTAAGCCTTGAAGCCGAGTCTGGCCACCTCAGCAGCTTCATCTGCATAACCTTGCGGCGACATGTACATGCCAGCCGAGCCATAGAGGCGGATCCTGTCGCGCACCCGGCCTCCGAGGAGCTCCGATACAGGCAGGCCCTTGGCTCGAGCGGCGAGGTCATAGAGTGCTACCTCAACCGTGAAGTAGATTTTGGCCACCTGAGCATCCTGGCCGGGCCCCAGTAGAAACTGCACACGAAGGGCGTCCGGGTCGGCGAGGGACTTACCAATCAGCCAGGGGCCAATGATCTTCTCGATCATGGCTTGAGCGGCTTCACTGCCCTGGCCGGGAGCATAGCCAATGCGGCCTTTATCGCTAACAACGCGGATGAGCATCGCGTCGCGCTTGTAGATAATGCGCTCGCCGCCGTGGTAGTTGAGCTTCAAAGGTTCCGGGAAAGGGAAGGTGAGCAAGTGGGGCTCTACGCGCGCGATCCGTGACATGTTGCCATGCTATCCCAGTGCGCTGGTTCATACTTAGGTGGACATGAATGCTGAACAGGTTCGGGAACGATATGCAGGGCGGGTGAAGGCGCTGGAGACTAGAAAGGCTGAGGCTGAGAATGCTGCGGCTTCTTCTGGTTTGCTGATGGTGGGTCTTGGTGTGGCCGCAATTGCCAGCATTTACTTTGCGATTCAGGGAGCCTTGAACTGGTGGCTGGCAACAGCGCCGCTACCTCTGCTTGCCTTTGCCGTCAGGCGCTTTAACGC
The DNA here is from genome assembly GCA_044376335.1 of Bryobacter sp. Lineage (GTDB taxonomy): Bacteria > Acidobacteriota > Terriglobia > Bryobacterales > Bryobacteraceae > Bryobacter. The sequence goes on along the minus strand of JBIPMY010000001.1, from coordinate 11,120 downwards.
TAGCCGGGATGAAGTAGGGCGCCTCGCTCGCGTGTTCCGCTGGTATGAGCGTGCGATGCAAAGGCTGGATGGGGACTGGGTTGGTGTGGGCGCTGCCGGTGACCGCTTTGAGGAGACTGAGCACCCTTACGCTGGAGATCTGAACCTGTTCGGAGAAGGCTCGCTCTTTCAACTGGTTTGTTCTGCCCGCACAACGATAGGTGAGCTTGGCCTGGCGAAGTACCTGAAAGAGCCGGTAAGCCTGGAGGAAAGCCGCTTGCGACAGGAGGCTGTACTTGAGTTGCGCGAAATGTATGAGCTGCGCGAGAGCGTAGTGGCAATGGGGCGCTTCGAATCCTTTGAATCCCGCTGGGAGACCTTCATTGAGTGGCTGGAGCTGCCGCCGATCGAGTTTCATCCCATGTTGCGGGTGGGCATGATGGCGACGGTTTCGATCCTGGTACTGCTGGTGGCGGCGGGAGGGTTGAAGTTGCTGAGTTGGGAGGCTGTGGCCCGCTTCGCAGTGCCGGTGCTGGGAATACAGGCCATGGTGGGCTTACAGTTTCGAGATCGGATCAGCCAGATGCAAAGCTGGCTGGGGTCTGTATCAATTGAGGCCGAAGTGTTGCGGGATGGATTGGAGTTGCTTGAGAAGCAGAGCTTTCAAAGCGCAAAGCTGCAGGGGCTGGTGGCCCGGGTGAAAGGTAGCGGCGCAGCGGTGAGGCGGCTCGAGCAGTTGCTGGCCGCGATGAGCGAACGTAACAAAGACTGGTTTTACGTGCCTTCGCTGGTGCTGGTGCTTGGCACGCAATTGATGATTGCGATCGAGACCTGGAGGGCGCGAAATCAGGCTGCGCTTCCCGATTGGCTTGCCGCCTGGGGCGAGTTTGAAGCCCTGCAATCGCTGGCCACCTATGCCTTTGAGAACTCGGACAATGTGATGCCAGAACTGATAGCCGGTGAGATTGCCCTGCGTGCAACTGCGATTGGGCATCCACTCCTGCCGCTGGAATCTTGTGTGCGCAACGACATCACCTTTGATGCCTCGACGCGGCTCTACATCATCAGCGGCTCGAACATGTCGGGCAAGAGCACGCTGCTGCGAGCGATTGGAATCAACTCAGTGCTGGCCTTCGCCGGCGCCCCTGTTCGGGCCGCTTCGCTGCAGGTGTCGGCGCTATCGGTGTGTGCGTCGCTCAGCATTGCGGATTCACTGCTCAACGGCAAGTCGAAATTCATGAGCGAGATGGATCGCTTGCGCATCATGATTGAGCGTGCTCGGGCGGGCGATGCGGTGTTGTTTCTCGTAGACGAAATCATGAGCGGCACCAATTCGCGAGATCGCCGAGTTGCGACTGAAGCAGTAGTGAAGACTCTGCTGCAACACGGTGCAATAGGAGCTCTCTCCACTCATGATCTGGCGTTGACCGAGATCGCAACAGCCGAACTGCACGGCGTCAATGTGCACATGTGCTCAAAAGGAAATGGTGACCCGCTGGACTTCGACTACACCTTGAAGCCCGGGGTCACCACGGAATCGAATGCAATGGCGATTGCTCGCCTGGCTGGTGTCGCCTAGTTAGGGCGTTGACGGTACTTGTCGTAGAGCCGGGTGTGCTTGGATTCGAGGCTCTGCTGACGGCCCTGGATGAAGAGCATCTTGATGTCGGTTTTGACTTCAAGCGGGTCTCCATTAGTGATCAACAGATCGGCGTATTTGCCCTTCTCAATCGAGCCGTACTTGTCGCCGATGCCCCAGATCTCTGCAGCACTGAGGGTGATCGCCTTCAGTGCTTCATCGTAGGGCAAGCCATAGGATGAAGCGCTGGCCGCCTCAAAAGCGATATTACGGGCGAACTGATTCTGGAAGCTGCCGAAGGCGAACTTCACGCCTGCCTTATGCAGCTTGGCCGGGAGCGCGTAGTTGAAGTCGTAAGACATATCCGCTTCCGGCGGCAACTGCGTGACAGGCCCGAGAATACAGGGGATCTTCTTCTTTGCGATCTCTTCGGTGGCCTTGCCGGGCTCGCGTACGTCGGCGAGGATTATCTTGACCTTCTCCTCTTCGGCGAACTTGATAGCGGCCAGGATTTCGCGTTCTTTGCTTGCGGTGACCATGAGGGGTGCTTTGCCTTCAAAGAGCGGAATCATCGCCTCAAAGCGTACGTTGGTTTTGAGGCCCGGTGTCTTCGCCGCCTTGGCCTGCATGTAGGTGCGGGCTTCGCTGAAGAATCGCTTGATCTCCTGCATCTGGGTCTCGAAGCGGCGCTTGGATTCAGCGAAAGAGCCGCGGCTGAACTGGAAGGTGTCAAAGTCAAAGCTGCGGGATTGCATCGTGGGGAAGCGCATCTGGTAGGCAGCCGTGCGATTGATTTCCATCTCCTCATACGTGTAGCCGTCGAGGTGGATGAGCGCAGCCTGGCCCAGGATGACGCCCGTGCCGCCGCCACCAAAGCCACCTCCGCCGGGCAGTGTCAGCACTGTAGAGATGCCGTTGGCTCTTACGACGGGAATGTGTTCGGTCTCGGGGTTGATGGCGACGATGGCGCGGAGTTGCGGGTTGAAGTCGCCCAGCTCACCGGTGTCGTTGGTCTCGCGGATTGACGAGATCTCCGATAGGCCGATGTTGGTGGCCGAGTTGATGATGCCGGGGTAAACCTGCAGGCCTTTGCCATCGATCACGCGGACACCTTTAGGGGCAGACTTGGCACCGATGTCAGCGATCTTGCCGTCTACAACCAGCAGTGTGGTGTTGTCGACTTTAGGGCTCGAAACCGGAAAGACCGTTACGCCCTTGAGGAAAAAGCTGTCTTTGTCGCTGGCAAATAGTGCTGCGCCCAGTAAAAGAATGCTCAAGAATCGCATGTTATTGAGGTCTCCTTGTGGCCGGGGTCTGCCGGCGCAGTTTATCTTCGAGCGCTTTCTTCTGCGCTTCGATCTTCACGCGGGCACTGGCGTCTTCATCGCGGTCAAAGTACTTCACGCCATCGATGTAAACCTGCTGTGCGCGGGCGAAGCTGGAGAGCGGGTGCTTGTCCCAGATCACGAAATCAGCGTCTTTGCCGGGCTCGATCGAGCCGACATATTTATCCACCTTGAGGTGAATTGCCGGATTGATGGTGACCAGCTTGAGTGCCTCTTCTTCGGTAAGGCCGCCGTACTTCATCGTCTTGGCAGCTTCTGTGTTGAGGCGGCGGATGGTGTCGGCCGAGTCTGAGTTGACGCTCGCGAGAACGCCTTTGCGGGCCATGATCGCCATGTTGTAAGGAATGGCGTCGTAGGCCTCGATCTTGAAGGCCCACCAGTCGCTGAAGCCAGCGCCGGCCGAGCCGTGCTTTGCCATCTCCTTAGCCACTTTGTAGCCTTCGAGGATGTGTTCGAAGCTGGTGATCTTGAAGCCAATTTGCTCTGCAATGCGGATCATCATCAGGATTTCGTCAGCGCGATAGGCGTGAACATGGACAAGGCGCTTGCCTTCCAGTACATCCACAAGTGGCTCCAGTTGGAGGTCACGGCGCGGCGGAATCACTGCTTCGCCCTTGGCTTTCTTGGCTTCGTAGTCTTTCCAGGACTCTCGATATTCTTTAGCTCTGGTGAAGGCCTCAACATAGACATCTTCGATGCCCATACGGGTGGCAGGGTAGCGGAGTGTGTTGACGTTGGCTGCACCGACACGGCCGCCGGTGGGGTTGCCCTGACGCTTGGGGTTTTCACCCAGTGCAAACTTGATGCTCGGTTGGGCCTTATCCCAGAACATCTCTTCGGCCTTCTTGCCCCAGCGGAGCTTGATCAGGCTGTTCTGGCCGCCGATGGCGTTGGCGCTGCCGTGCAGGACGTTGGCGATTGTTGTGCCACCGGCGATTGCGCGGTAGATGGCAACGTCTTCGGGGTTCAGTACGTCTTCGATGCGAACCATTGAAGAGACTGAGATTGAACCTTCGTTGATTGAATCGGCGGCGATGTGAGAGTGGCTATCGATAATGCCGGGCAAAATGAACTGGCCCGAGGCGTCGACGATTTTGGCACCGGGCGGCACCATCACTTTCTCGCCGACTTCTTTGATCTTGCCGTTCTCAACTACGATCGAGCCCTTGACGGTGCCCTTGGTGACGGTGAGGATGTTGGCATTCTGCACAACCAGCGGTGGATCGGCCGCAAGGAGGAGGCAGGGTAGGAAGAAGAGTGAAAATTTCATCGCGAGAACTCCGGACGTTGGGGTGTTTCTTCTGGTGCCGGGTCGAATTTGACGCCGTCAATGAGGACAAATTGCACGCGGGTGGAATCCTGGAAGAGATCTCCCTTCGTGATGGTGAGATTGGCGATCTTGCCTTTCTCGATCGAGCCGAGACGGCTTTGGACGCCGAAGATCTCAGCGGCGGAAAGAGTCATTGCGCGGAGGGCGTCGGCAGCAGGAAGGCCCGCGTCGATCGCCTTTTTCACTGCCCGAATCGTAGCGGCAGGGCTGTCCACACCGATGCTCGAGAAGGTGAACTTAACGCCCGCTTTGGCGAGAATGCCCGGGGTTGAAGGCGCCTTGTCGCGAAGTTCCAGCACCTTGATGTCTTCATGATCTTCGGGGTCCTGATCGCGAGGAGCTTCGGGCCAGCGCAGGTTCACGATGGCAGGAAGGCCGGCCTTGGCAAGCTCGTCTCCACGACGGAAGGCTTCGTGCAAGCCGTAGAGGATTGGCTTGGTGGGGAAGTCTTTGGTGAGGCGGATCATGCGGTCGATCTCGTAGGCGCGAACGGCAGGGAAGAGCGTCCGGGGTGCTTCGAGGATGCCTTCAAGAGCACGCTCATAGGCGGGCCGGGCGAGTTGCGGGTTCTTCGCAAACATTTCGGTCGCGGTCTTGTAGTGGTCTGCGTCGATATAGGTTTGACGCAGATAGGCGATGACGCCCATCAACGAGTTGGGAAAGCCGCCGCCACGGTTGGTGGACAGGGTGGTGTACATACCAACCGAAGGAGCGACGATCATCTGGCCCGCCCGCTCAGCGGCGAGGTTAATGACGGCACCCTGCCCGGCAAAGATCCCGGTTGTGGGGAAGGTGACAGCGCTGGTGAAGCCGGCAGCGCGTGCTAGCGGCAGGCGGCGGTCTGTTGTCTTTACAAGGTCTGCAGCTTTGATCCAGGGCGTGGTGAGGGGGCGATCTTCGGGGCCTCGTGAAATAGTTGCCGCAGGTGTTGGTGGCGGGCCTCCGGCACCACGGACTTGAGGCAAGGCAAGGCCAGCGGTGGGTGCTGCGTCGAGACCCAGAGTCGAGAGGCCGTCGATGAGGCCGGGGTATACCGTGAGGCCCTCGCCTTCGATGATCTGTGCGCCCGCTGGCGGGGGGATTGATTCGCCTACAGCGGTGATAAAACCGTTCTCGACAAGGACTGCGCCCCTGGCAAGAACCGGCCCGCTGACGGGGACGATTTTCGCGTTTCTGATGAGTATTGGAGGCCTGCCCTGCGCGAAAAGACCGGTAGCGGTGAAGGCGCAGGCGGCGGATTTAAGGAATTGTCGGCGCCGTATCGTCATATGGATTGCTAAAGTATAGAAGATTTCCCATTCATGCCCATAACTTATAGTCAAGCTGGCGTCAGCATCGAAGAAGGCGAAAAAACCGTCGAGTCGATCAAGGATGCCGCCAAAAGAACCTTCTCTTCCAACGTGCTTACAGGCATTGGTAGCTTTGGCGCTGCTTTCCGTATCAAAGGTTACAAGCAGCCCGTTTTGATCTCGAGTGCCGATGGAATTGGCACCAAGCTCAAGGTAGCTATCGCCGCAAAGAAGCACGACACCGTTGGTGAGTGCCTGGTGAACCACTGTGTCAACGACATCATGGTGCAGGGGGCCGAGCCGTTGTTCTTCCTCGATTACTTTGCCATGGGTGAGCTGGATTCGGCTATTGCCTCGAGCGTGATTCGCGGCATTGCCCGCGGCTGCGAGCGTAATGCCTGCGCCCTGATTGGCGGAGAAACCGCCGAGATGCCCGGGCTTTACAAGAAGGGCGAATACGACGTCGCAGGCTTTATCGTCGGGGCTTGCGAAGAGAAGCAACTGATCACTGGTGCCGCGATTGAGCCGGGCGATGTTTTGCTCGGGCTGCCGAGCGATGGTTTGCATACCAATGGCTATTCGCTCGCTCGCAAGCTGCTCTTTGAGGTAGCGAAGTACAAGGTAACGACCGTGTTGCCTGAACTCGGCGAAAGCGTGGGCGATGCGCTGCTGCGCGTGCACCTGAGCTATGCCAATGCATTGCGGGCGCTGCGGAAGATCAAGGTGCTGAAAGGTGCCGCGCACATTACCGGTGGGGGCATTACCGACAATACGCCGCGCATGTTGCCGGCGGGTACCAACGCGAAGATTGTGAAGAAGAGCTGGAAGGTTCCGGCCTTGTTTGAATTGCTGCGGGAGATCGGGCAGGTGCCTGAGGATGATTGGCGCCGTACCTTCAATCTCGGGATCGGCATGATCGTTTGCGTCGCGGCTGCGGACGTTGAGAAGTCCACTAAAGCCCTGGTGAAGGCCGGCTTTGCTCCCATTGAAGTGGGGCGTGTGGTGAAGGGCAAGAAGAGTGAGAAGCCGAAAGTGATTTACGCGTGAAGCGTATCGGCATCCTGTTGAGTGGGCGCGGGTCGAATTTTCAGGCGATCCATCGAGCTGTTGAGCGTGGCGAGGTGCAGGCTGAGATTGCCTGCGTGATCTCGAATGTCCCTGATGCCGGTGGGGTAGCTTATGCGCGTGAGAAGGGCTTGCCGGTTCATGCGCTCTCGTCCCGGGGTGTGCCTCGTGCGGAGTTTGACCAGCAGGTGATTCAGATTCTCAACGATGCGGGTGTGGATCTGGTTTGCCTGGCCGGCTATATGCGGTTGCTCAGTAAAGACTTCATTGCTGCGTTCGCTGGAAGAATTGTAAACATTCACCCTTCGCTGCTGCCGGCCTTTCCTGGCTTACATGCGCAGAAGCAGGCATTCGATGCAGGTGTGAAGGTGACTGGATGCACTGTTCACTGGGTGGACGAGGGGCTCGACACCGGGCCCATCATTGCTCAAGCCGAAGTGGCAGTGCAGCCGGATGACACCGAAGAGACTCTTAGCGCAAGAATTCTGGAGCAGGAGCACAAGCTTTATCCGGCTACGATTCAGGCAATTCTCTCGTAGCCGGAACTGATTGGAAAAGTTTGCTAGTGCACCACTAGTTGCTGGATGCGCGTCTATAGCCAGCCAATAAGCCCAAGGCTGTCAGGGAAAGAAGCAGGGAAGCCGGCTCAGGGACCGGCGATTCGTTGAGGTATGTAAACTCATCACCGATTATCGAACTGCCCGAGACTGAAGGGGCGGTGGATCCGAAGATGGCATAGGCAATATCGGTAGCAGAGTTAAGGGATAAGGTATTCAGCAGAGCATTGGATGAGGGGATCAACAAAGACGTTGAGCCGAGGAGATTGTCTGAGGAATCGTAGATGCTGAGGACAAGATTGTCGGAGTCTGAGCCAATGTCGCCGAGCCCGACGGAAACGAATTTTGCGCCTCCAGCGATGGATGCCTTTATCAGAGAGAAGGGAGAAGCATAACCGGCGATACCGATGGAGCCGTTTGGCGAGGTTTGGCCCCGCAGGCCAGCTCCGGTAATGGCAGTGAAGGTAACGCCCGATTCGGTATAGGACGAGGCGAAGGTAGTGCTGAGGGACTCAAAGTGAATTGTGGTGGCGCTCGAAAGAGCAACAGACAGTAAGAACAAAGTAAGTATTTTCATGGGTCTGATGGATTGTGCGTAAAGATTTGGAATGGCAGATTCGGTTTCGTACTGGAACTGAAGTAGTAGATCCCCCTGGCGGTGCGCAATTGCGGCTATAGAGATCTTCCGCCGTTTGGCTGTTGGCATGCATCGGATGAGTGCATGAGGATTCTTCTCTATTCAGGTAAGGGTGGGACGGGCAAGACGTCATTGTCGGCGGCAACGGGGCTGCGGCTGGCTCAAAGAGGTTACAGGACGCTGGTGATGAGTGTCGACCCAGCGCACTCGCTGGGGGATTCGTTTGGCCTGCCTGGGGATCTCTTTCATGGCAGTACTTCAGAGCCGCTTACGATGCGGCCGAATCTGGACATCTTTGAGTTGAAGATCCAGAAAGAAGTGAAGCGTTACTGGGGCGAGATTGCGCAGTACATCACCAGCGTATTGCGTACTACGGGGTTGAGCGGGGTGGAGGCTGAGGAGCTGGCGATTTTTCCTGGCATGGAAGAGATCAGCGCGCTGATGTATGTGAATCTCTACCGCAAAGAAGGCAAGTACGACGTGATCGTGCTGGACTGTGCCCCTACTGCTGAGAGCATTCGATTCATCTCAATGCCAAGAACACTCGACTGGTATATGAAGCATGTGTTTCCGATGCAGCGTAATCTCTTCAAGGCAGTGAGGCCGATTGCAAACCGGATCTCGCCGGTGGAGCTGCCTTCAGACTCTTACTTTGGGAATATTCTCGATTTGTTTCACCGTCTTGAGGGAGTGGATCAAGTGCTGGAAGACCCGGCCGTGACTTCAGTGCGGCTGGTGACCAACCCGGAGCAGATGGTGATGCGAGAAACGCAGCGGGCCTTTGTGTACTTTGCGCTGCATGGGATGACGGTAGACGACATTATCGTGAATCGTGTGATGCCCGAGGGAGTGGGGGGCGGCGATTTCTTTGCCGGCTGGCGCGAATCGCAGCAACGGGTACTCGGTGAGATTGAGACTTACTTTCAACCGCTGAAGGTGCGTCAGGTGCCTTTGTTTACCGAAGAGGTTGTCGGGATGGAGCGGCTGGACCGGCTGGCACAGGCCGCTTATGGTGTTGATGAAGACCCGTCGCTTGCGTTGCGCTCTGAGCGCAGCTACACGTTTGAAAAGACCGGTGAGGCGCGCTATGTAGTGAAGCTGCACATGCCGTTTGCGCAGAAGGGCGAGATTGGGCTCTTCAAGAAGAACGATGAGTTGGTGGTGGAGATTGGCTCATTGCGGCGTCATATCGGGTTGCCGGCGACGATGGTTGGGTTGACCCCCAAGCGGGCCCGGCTGGAAGAGGGCTATCTGCGGGTAGAGCTGGAAGCTGCCGGCTAGGGTCGGGTGATAATCAAAGTCAGGAGTAAATTATGTCTGAACCTGTTGCTGAGAAGGGCTGCGGCCAGTGTGTGTGTGGTGGTGCGGGGCCGGAACTTTCGCGCGTGGTGAAGCAGGCGCTGGATGTGCCCGAAGGTGTCTCGCAGCACTTTCGGAATGCAAGTGTTGAAGTATTGAAGGGGCTGCGTGAATTGCTCGATCACCGCATCGAGAAACTGACAAGGCCGGAGGAGTCTCGCGGGACTCGGGTATCGGTAGATTAACCGTTTCGCAAGTGTGTCTGGCGGCGTTTTGTCTGATTTGAAGGCTTAGACCAAATGCCGCCAGACACAGTTCGGGCTTTGGTTGTTTTTAACGTATCTGGCTGGATGTCAAAGAGCAGGCCCGGCGTTGTTTTGGACTGTCCCGGGCGGGGGTTGAGGGTGGTTGTTGGACGCTGGGTTAGGCAGCGAAGGATAAGCGGTCCCGGATGAATTTGGTTTCGTTCCTGCGTTTTTTATCGTTGATGGCATTGAGACGGCAGAGGGTGCGCTGGAAGAGATTGGCGAGGCGGAGCTCGTGGGCTTCCTGGCGGGCGAAGGAGGGCTTTTCGTTCTCCAGTTTTTCGAATGCGCGTAGGGTGATGTTTGCAGCGGGTTGTGGTTCGCTTATGGCTATGGTGTCATCGATGGCCTGGTTGATACGGAGCTGGATGAGTTCGGCGATGCGGTTGCGACGCCAGGCGACGGAGATGAGTTGCTTCAGGAGTTCGAGTTCGGATGGGGTTTCGGGCTGGAACTCGTCGATGAAGGATTTGGAAAAGTTTTCGAAGGTGCCGGCGTCTTCGGTTTTGAGGATGAAGTTGTGGCTGTAGGTGCCGTGCTTGAGGGCGTTGAGGCTGGATTTGAATTTCCCTTCGCGGGTTTTGGGGCCGGTGCACTTTTTAGCATTGGCGCGGTTGGCGGCGAGGGCCGCTTCGGACATGGTTTTCTTGCGTGGTTTGTTTTCCACGGTTGATGGTTCGTCAGCAATGTTGAGTTCTTCAGTCATGGGTTCGTGGTCCTGAGCAGAAATTAGCAGGCGGGGTGAGCGTTTTAATCCTTGGGCCGGGCTGATTTTGTCTGGAATCAGCAGGTTAGGGGGAAAAGAAAGTTGAAAATTGTTGTGAACGACTTCGGGCTTAATCTTTGGAGGTTGTAATCAGCAGGTCGGGACTTTCTGGCAGGTTGCACTTGTTGCCGACATGACGTAGGTTGAGGATATGGGATATTCCGAAATCATCACCATAGAAGCAGGCAAGCGCAGTGGCAAGCCGTGCATTCGTGATTTACGGATGACTGTCTATGATGTGCTGGAGTATCTGGCGTCCGGTATGAGCCACGAGGAGATTTTGCGTGATTTCCCATCGCTCACCGAAACGGACATTCGAGCCTGCCTCGCTTATGCTGCAGACCGGGAGCGAAAGCTCGAACTCTTTAGCGCATGAAATTGCTGCTGGACGAAAATCTGTCGTCCCGCCTGGTGCGATCCTTGCAAGCTATGTATCCAAACTCGACCCATGTATCAAGCGAAGGACTGGATAGGTCGGACGATGCCACGATCTGGGGATTTGCCAAATCGCAAGGCTACACGTTGGTTTCCAAGGACTCGGATTTTTATGACCGTAGCGTTCTTTTTGGGTGCCCACCCAAAGTGATCTGGCTGAAGGTAGGAAATTGTCCGACTTCTGCTATTGAGTCCTTGCTGGTTCTTGCCGAATCGCGGGTTAAAGCCTTCCACGAGGAGACATCAGAGAGCTGTTTGGTTCTGACAAACAAACAGAAGTCCAGATCGTAACGAGTAAATTTCATATACCAGGTTCACGTTCTGTTCGGCCAATTCGAAGGGGTCGATCGTGGCTTCTAAGCCGCAGCGCTCTAAAGCTGTAGCGCGCGGGTCCAGGGATGCTTTGTACCCGAGAGCAGTTATCGTTGAATTATCTGCTTTAAGCATGATGGAGGTTGCCATGATCGATTTGAGAGAAGTTCGTTCTGTGACTGAATTTCAGCGCAATATCAAGGACTATGTCGGACGGCTGA
>JBIPMY010000050.1:0-20839 GCA_044376335.1 Bryobacter sp. | reverse complement strand
AACCGTTGATTTGAAGGGGTTTTGGGGCGAACTTCGCCATACCAGGTGGAGAGCAAAATGCCTACGAACATTGGCGCAAACTCAGATAACCAGCCTTTCGGCTCCGGCACCGGAGCCGGAGCCTCGCCGCAATACACTGTCCAACCGGGCGATACGCTCAGCTTCATTGCCCAAGATCTTCACATCACTCTGGCCGACCTGCTTTGCGCCAATCCTTCGATTCGCAACGCCAACTTGATCTACCCGGGTCAGAAAATCCTGCTCCCCGCCACACATCGCCAGGCCCACGCAACAGCCGGCAATCGTAGCGCTCAAAACAGAATTCCATTGCCCACAATGCTCGGCCCAGCCCTGGGTGGCTACAACTCAGGCAGCGGCAAAGCAAAGGTTGCCCCAAAACAAAGCAGCGCACCGCCCTGGATGCAAATCGCCGAAGACGAACTAAAATTCTGGGAAAAAGGCCTAGGGCACAGCCGTTACTTGAAATACGTTCGGGAAACAGGCGGATGCTCAGGCAGTTGGTGCTCCATCTTCGTCAATTGGGTCATGCAGCAGGCCGGATACACCGGTACGCAAAACTGGCTTGCGGCCAGTTGGATGAAATGGGGCATTGCGCTGAAAGTACCGCGCCACGGGGCAATCGTAGTCCTGCAAGACGAACACCCAAGCAATCCTTACCCGCATGTCGCCTTCCTGCGCGCCGCTCACGGCTCATGGAATCTTGAGCTTCTGGGAGGAAATCAGGGTGGCGGCCTCGGCGCAGTTACTGCCTCAAATCGCAGTTTTCACGAACAAACCAGAGACGGGCGTATCAGCTTCAATTACCGCTGGCCGCCACACTAGTTTTTATGAGCATGCATCCGGCGCAGGCGCGAGATCTGTCCCTGCAATTCTTCCTTATCCGGGTCAAACGGGCGTAACTGCAAGTAGCGGTCGAGATCCTGAGCCGCCGCCTGAAAACGGTGCGTTGCCGCTAGCGTCGCCGCCCTCTGCCGCAATGCATCGGCGTCTACCGGGTCTGCTTCGAGCAGCAAGTTCAGCACCTCAGCGGCTTTCGTCCAGGCCTGCCGTTGCAAATAGATGATGCGCAGATTGTTCAACATCCGGATGAGAATCATCCGCTTGGGGGCAGCGACAAGAAAGCGCGCGTCCACTTCACCCTCAATGTCGTCGCGGATCTTGCCGCCATTGTAGATATCCAGGTAATACGTGTCGTCTTCTTCTTCAAGACGCACCAGAAAGTGCCCCGGCGCACCAATTCCGTCTACCTGGACACCCAGACGGCGCCCCAACTCCATGTACAGCAGGCAAAGTGTGATCGGAATGCCCCTCCGCGACTCGAGCACGTAGTTCAGGCACGAGTTGTGGGCGTTGTAGTAATCATCCTCATTGCCGGCCACTTGCAATTCCCCAAACAGATACTGCTGAGCAGCCAGGCGAAAACTGCGTGTATTGCGACGCCGGATTTCCTCGGCATGATAATCGAGCTCGGCAAGCCAAGGTGCCAGTGGCAGATTCGGGTACTCAATGCGTGCAATCAGCAACGCGGCTTCGTCCAGATTGATGCTTTCGTCTTCGAGTCGAAGGATGCGGCGTAGGGGGTCCATTGGGCCTTATGAGTAGAATACCGTTGGATGCGTGCACTTCTTCTTTTGATGGCGAGTTTTGTTTGTTCGGGTGCAATCGATCATTGCGCAATCGATGTCGACCTCGACCGGGATGGCCGTAAAGAACGTCTGACGGTAGAGGGTGGCGGAGTGGAAGGTGCTCTCGTTGCCATCAGCCCTGCCGGCAAGCGCTGGGTACTCGACCACCATGTCGTCACCCGCGAGTGTTATTCCCTCGAGTTGTTTGGCCGCCCGGGAATCATGATTTTGCCCTACGGCATGGCCATCCGCTTCTATGAAGCCAGCGGCGGCTGGGGCAGCAAGTGGAACTACGTCGATCTCTATTCGTTCTATACCGCCAGTTGGCAGGGCGGCCTCTTACAAGCCGACATCGATGGCGACGGGCGACAGGATCTCTTCTGCGGCAACTACTGGATCCAGAGCCCGGCAAGCTTCGAGCTGCCCTGGCGGCTCTTTGCCATCAACGCCTTTCACGAGCACCCGGTAAGCGCAACAGCGCAACTACACTGGGACGGCAAACGGCTGCTGTGGGTGGAGAGCCGGCGCCCCAAGGGCCGCGTAGTCTGGTTCCGCCCGCCGGAGGACGTAAAGCAACTCTGGATCGCCGATCCGCATCCGCTGAACGAAAAGCTGGACTGCCCGCAGTTGGCGCTCCAAAACGGCCAGCCGGTTATTTCCGCAAGTAAGCGTCGTTGCCGCTGATCCAGTCCTCACGGCGAGGGGTGAAAAGGTCCGTCACGATCGAGTCTTCGAGCACATCCACCGAGTGAGGCAAATTCGACGGGATTACCAGCGACTGCCCCGCCCCAAGCGTAATCACCTCACCACCCATGTGAAAGGCCAGCTTGCCCGTGTGAACCATCGACACCTGCTCGTTGACATGATGATGCAGCGACACATGGCCACCCTGCTTGAGTTCGAGTTGGGCAATCGTCATTCCCTCGGTATGGATCACACGGCGGGCAAAAAACGGTGTCATTTCTTCAAGGGGGATTTCATTCCAGTCGTAAAGAGTCATAGGCTATAGAAAGTATGCAACGAAGATCCTTCCTCATGCTGGCTGCGCCTCTATTGGCGGCAAGCGGCAAACCGCTTTTTGACGGCAAGAGCCTGAAGGGCTGGGTACCTCAGGACGGCAAGCCCCAGCAATGGACCGTCGAAGCAGGCCTTCTCGCCAATGGCCCCGCCGGCAAGGTGAACAACATCGTCTCTGAGGCGCAATTTGGAGATGTTGAACTGGACGTAGAGTTTCAGATTCCGAAAGGCTCCAACTCCGGCATCTACCTGAACGGCCTCTACGAAGTGCAGATCTTCGACAGCTTCGGCGCAAGCAAAATTGGCACCCAGGATGGCGGTTCGATCTATCACCGCTGGATCGACAACAAACCCGTAGGCGGCAGCGTCGCCCGCGTCAACGCCTCAAAGCCCCCAGGCGAGTGGCAGACCTACCAGATCTCCTTCCGCGCACCACGCTTCAAAGACGGCAAGAAAACCGAAAATGCGAAATTCCTCAAGGTGATCTATAACGGCCAGCTAGTTCAGGAAAACGTCGAGTGCGAAGGCCCAACCCGGTCCGCCATGAACCTCCCGGAAGCACCCAAAGGCCCCATCATGATCCAGGGCGACCACGGCCCGGTGAAGTTTCGCAAAATCAGCGCCCGCGCCCTAAAAGCGTAGGCCGAGATCAAAAAGCGAATAGCCTACAGCCTGTCTCAGATATAGCCAGCCTGTCTGGAAAGAAGATAACTCTTTGGCCTGTCGCGGGGAGCCCACACAATCGAGGCCGTAGGAGCTCATCATGCGCTTGGCGCGAAAAAGATGATAACCATCACTCACCAGAATGCAGGTGTTCCATCCCATCCGTTTGATGATTTCGGCGCTGGCTGCTGTCGATTGCGCCGTCGTAGCTCCCTCCGGTTCGATATAGATCGTCTCCACAGGAATGCCCTTCCCCGCCAGGTACTGTCGGCCCACTTCGGCCTCCGTATGGACGAGTTCACCGCCTGAGCCGCCAGTGGTCAGCAGACGCGGTGCCAGCTTTCGCTGAAACAAATCGTAGGCATGGTCGAGACGGCTTTTAAAGACCGGCGAGGGCCTGCCATTGTATTCCGCCGCTCCCAGCACCACAATCACATCCGCTGGCCGCGCCTCGTCCAGTTGGGCCTGATGACGCACAGCAATGGTGATTTGCGCGACCTGGTAGACCCAGATCGCCAGAAAAATTGCGGCGACAATGGACAAAAATTTCTTCAACTGGCTTGAATTTAGTCTACTGAAGCTATGGACGTATCGCGCATCGAGCGGATTTCGAGTTTACAGAACCCTCTTATGAAAGTCGTAAAGAGGGCCATCCAGAAGGGGACAGCGACAGAAGACGGCTGCCTCGTAGCAGAAGGATTTCACCTCCTCGAAGAAGCTCTCACCAGTGGAATGAAGATTGAAGCCATCATCGGCACCGCACAAGGACTCTCCGGCGTAGGCGCAGTGGCAGACCGAATCCTCGAACTCCCAGACTCCGTCTATCGCGATCTCTCCAGCATGGAAACTCCCCAGGGCATCATGGCGCTCGTTCGCGCCCCCCAGTGGGACCGCAAGATGCTCTTTGAGGGCAACCCCCTCATCGTCGCCCTAGACAGCGTGCAGGACCCCGGCAATGCCGGCACCATCATCCGCTCGGCCGAAGCCTTCGGCGCCACCGCCCTTTTCGCCCTGCGCGGCACAGTCGACTTCGCCAATCCCAAACTTCTGCGCGCTTCCTCGGGCAGTATCTTCCGCCTCCCAGTCTTTCGCGGCGAATTGAGCGAACTGAAACTCACCCTCTACGGTGCCGCAGGCGACGCAGGCGATGCCGGCAAACTCGCTAAAGACGTAGACTGGCGTGGCCCCTGCGCAATCGTTATCGGCAGCGAAGGCCAGGGCCTCAGCGAAGCCGTGCGCAAGGCAACACAGCCCGTCCGCATCCCCACCCAGGGCGTTGAAAGCCTCAATGCCGCCATCGCCGCCGCCGTCTTTCTCTACGAAGCGGCCCGCCAACGGGGCGAGGCCGAATGAGCAGCCTCTTCGGCGATGCACCGGCCGAGCAAGATCTGGGGGCCGCAACCCGGCCGCTAGCCGAACGCCTGCGCCCGGAGCGCCTTGAAGACGTAGTGGGCCAGCGGCATCTGCTCGCCCCCGGCCGTCCCATCCGTACGATGGTCGACAAAGACAAACTCAAGAGCATGATCCTCTGGGGCCCGCCGGGTGTAGGCAAAACCACCATCGCCCGCCTCCTCGCCAAAGAATCCAAGGCCGACTTCATCCCCTTCAGCGCCGTCCTGAGTGGCATCAAAGAGATCAAGACCGTCATGGCCGAGGCCGAAAAAAACCTCCGCTACGGCCGCCGCACTGTCGTGTTTGTCGACGAAATCCACCGCTTCAATAAAGCGCAACAGGATGCCTTCCTCCCCTACGTCGAGCGGGGCGACATCGTCCTGATCGGCGCCACCACCGAAAACCCCAGCTTTGAAGTCAATGGCGCTTTGCTCAGCAGGGCCAAGGTCTTCACCCTCCGCGGGCTGTCCATCGAAGAATTGGCCGAGCTGGTAAACCGTGGCATCAAAGAAATGGGGGTCGAAGCAGACGATCAGGTACCGGAAATGATCGCCAGTTTCGTCAACGGCGATGCCCGCAATGCGCTCAACCTCGTCGAGATGGCCGGCTCTGTCGCAGACAACGGCCGCATCACACAAACCAGCCTCGAAGGCGTTCTCGAGCGCAAGATGCTGCTCTACGACAAAAGCGGCGAAGAACACTACAACCTGGTAAGCGCTCTGCACAAGAGCGTCCGCTCGAGCGACCCCGATGCCGCCATCTACTGGCTGGCCCGAATGCTGGAATCAGGCGAAGATCGCATGTACCTGGCCCGCCGCCTCGTTCGCATGGCCGTCGAAGACATTGGCCTGGCTGACCCGCGTGCCGTCGAGCAAGCCATCGCCTGCCAGCAGACCGTGCATTTTCTCGGTGAGCCCGAAGGCGATCAGGCCCTGGCCCAGATCACGATCTACCTAGCCATGGCTGCCAAGAGCGATGCAGCCTATCAGGCCCTCAAGGCCGCCCAGGCTGCCGCCAGAGAGCGCCTGGCCGAGCCCGTCCCCATGCAACTCCGCAATGCTCCCACCCGCCTGATGAAAGAGCTTGGCTATGGCACCGGATACCAGCATGCCCACCAAAGCGCAGACGCAGTGGTGGGCATGAAGTGTTTGCCGCCAGGGCTGGAGGGTACAGAGTTTTACCACCCAACCAACCGGGGCGTCGAAGCTAAAATTCGCGAAAGACTCCAAGAATGGAAGAAGCGCCGCGAAGCTGCTACTTCTTCTTAGCGCCCGTTGCGTCGGCCGTTACGGTGATCTCAATTCGTGACTTGCCCACCAGCTTTGCAACACCTACTGTCGTACGTGCCGGACGTGGCTCCGGGAAATAAGTCATGTAGACTTTATTCATGCGGTCGAAGAGATCCATGTCGGTCAAATAAACCTGGACGGCTACGGCGCTCGCAGGAGTGACGCCAGCTTCTTTGAGAATTCGATCGATGTTGTCAAGGCAAGCTTTTACTTCCTCTTCAAAATTGTCAGGGATATTCCCCTTTGCGTCGCGGCCAATCTGGCCTGCCACGTAAAGAGTTCCGTTAGACAAAATTCCTGGCGAATAGGGTCCAGCAGTAGAAGCACCTAGTGGAAGCACTGCTTTTTTCTCGGCAAACGTCAGTCCGGGGGTCAAAAGCAAAGAAAAGACGAATAAGAATGTGTATCGGCTCGGTGAGAGTTGCATAGATAGCATTCTAAACCAGACAAAATTAGTACCTTTGTACTCAGTAAAATTAGACCCAACAGGGGATTGAGGATTTTCGCCTTATGGCGCATCCTAACAGTGTCAGGAGAACAACATAGTGTTTGGAATGCAAAGCAACAGTCGAGGCGTCAAGGACGCGAGTGATCGTCGGGCCTCAGATCGGTTTCCGATCGAGCGAGAGGTTCGCTATAAAGTTTTGTCAAAGCGCAGCGCTGATGAAGCGGGCTCAGGCAAGACAGTAAATATGAGCAGCTCTGGTGTGCTGTTCACCTCCGAGCACTTCCTGATTCCTGGCAAACGTGTGGAAGTAGCCATCAACTGGCCTGCCCAATTGAACAACAAAACTGCCCTCAAGCTCGTTGCTCGCGGACGCGTAGTGCGTTGCGAAGACGGCAAAGCAGCTCTTGAAATTCAGCAATACGAGTTCCGCACCAGCGGCTCTTCCAGCCCTAATATTCAATAATTCAGTCAGTTTCCCCTCTCCTTAGGAGTACTTCGACCGCCCTTGCTTGGGCGGTCTTTTCTTTTTCGGAGATTAGGAAATGTGATGCCCGCTGCCGGTCGGGTCAAAAACCAGCTCCCCGGCTGGATTTACCTTGCCCCACCGCGCACCCAGACGAACATCGGCCCAGCCATCGGCAAAACTTCGTGCTTCCTGGTAGCGTGGTGGAATCGCAAAAGCCCCTTGTGAATCAATAAAGCCCCACCGCCCATACCAGCGTACCGCCGCCAACCCTTCAGAAAAATCAGCACAATCTTCGTAAAGCGGGTTGATGCGCCAATGGCCGTTTTTGTCGATAAATCCCCATTTTTCAACCGATTGCACTGCTGCCAGCCCTCGCACAAAACCACGAGCCTGTGAAAATTCGGGATGAATCACCGTCTTGCCCATCTCATCGATGAAGCCCCAAAACTCCCCAAAATCCATCGCAATCAGCGGCACCTCTTCGGCCATTTCACCGTGCTTCTGAATTGTCTCGTAGGCATCTACGATCTCCTTCAGCTTTTCTTCCGCCTTACGGCGAAGCCGCTCAGGTTCGGTCTGATGCCGGTCTGGATGCCAGATTTTCACCAGATCGAGATACGCGGCGCGCACTTCTTCGCTCGTGCACATCGGGCGAACCTCAAGAATCGAGTAGGCGCGAGCGAGGTTTTCGGGAATAGGGGGGCTGATGCTGCTCAAATCGCTTTATCGGCCTAAAACACTCTTTGCTTCAGTCGTGCCACGTTGAATTTTGCAGTATCGGCAACCGCCATCACGGTCATCACGCCAGCCTGCACGGGGTCTGACACCACCAGATCGGCCGCCTCGGGCACACTGCCAGCCATATTCAGGCTCACCACCAGCAGCCCCTGCGCCCGAACCTCGCGCACGGCGATCTCGATTTCTCCACCCATCAACGAGCCCGCCAGCACTAGCGCCTTGGCCCGCGGCAACCGCGCAACGGCCCGCACGGCGTCAGCAAGCTGCTGCTCGCCCACCAGCGGAATCGTATCAATCGAGATGTGTTCGCCGCGCAGGTTGTGGCGGTCGGCTTCTGAAATCGCGCCAATGGCCACCTGCGCAACCTGTGCGCCACCACCCATGATGATGATCCGCTTGCCGTAGATCTTCTCCATGCTGCGCACTTCTTCCACACCCAGTACAGCCGGTAATGCCGCCAGTTCACTCAGCACAATGGCCGAGTCCGGCTGCGGCAATTCAATCTCGAAAAAAGTTCGTTCTTCATTGTCGAGGCGACTGCCAAGAATAGCCACCGAGGTGATATTGCCCTGGTGTGCGGCAATCACCCCGGTGATCTGGTGCAGTGCTCCCGGCCCGGGATGGACTCGGAGTAGAAGCGCGAGCTTTGTTTCAGACATGGATTTCGTACTTCTTCAAAATTTCAGGCCAGATGCCTTTCGCCTTCAGGATCAACTCGCAAACCTCACGCACGGCACCTTCGCCACCTTTGGCATCGGTTGTGACATGCGCCGAGCGCTTCACTTCTTCCCGCGCATTGGCAGTGGCAAAGCTCAGGCCCACACGGTTGTAGATCACCACATCGGTGAAATCGTCTCCAATGTAGGCAACATTTTCCGGCCCTACTTTCACATCAGCCATGATCTCGTCCAGAATCGGGATCTTTTCAATGTGTCCCTGGTAAACGTACTTCATCTTTGCTTGCCGCGCACGCTCAGTCGTAGCCGGTGAAACGCGGCCTGAGATGACGCCGGTAACAATGCCGTGCCAGCTCAGCCACTGCAGCGCAATGCCGTCCTGCGAATCGAAGGCCTTGGTCTCAAGAATCGATCCATCCGGAAACGGGATGTTGTACAGACGTCCATCGGTAAGGACACCATCGACGTCCATCAGTAGCACCTGGATCTTGGCGGCGCGGGCTTGCAGCTCGGGGCTGAGTTCAGAAGGCATTGCCGTTATTTTCGCATCTAGGGCGTTTCAAAGAGACGGCGATACAGTGTTTTCTGCTCTTCGAGCAGCCGCGCGTAGGCATCGGCAAATTGTGGCCTCGGCAGGAAGGTGTCACCCGTGGTGGAGGGAATCTCACTCAAGTGGGCCACCGCGCCGATACGTTCCAGTGCCAACATCGCAGCCCCGCGCGCAGATGTCTCTTTCTCAAGACTTGCCACAACAGGCCTGCCAAGCGCATCAGCCATCATCTGCGTCCAGACAGTAGACTTGCGCAGCGCCTCGCCAGTCGCAATCACTCGCTCTGGCGCACCCAGTCGGTCTGACAAAATGTCATAAAGCAAACGAAAGCGCAAAGCCACCGATTCGAGCGACGCCGCAAGAATCTCCACCGGCGTCGTGTTTAGATTCAAACCAGTAATAGCCCCACGAGCATCGGCGCGCCACTTCGTACTACGCTCGCCCGCAAAAAGCGGCATCACAGTAAGGCCATGAGAGCCAGGCGTGATTCGGGAAAGCTGCTGCTCCCAATCAGCCGGCATCTGAAACCGTTCCATCACCCATTCAAAAACCTTGCCGCCATTCGACAAGGCCCCGCCTAGAACAAATCGCCGCGGGTCGAGCCGGTAACACCACAACCCCTGCGGAATCTCCACCTGCGGCCGCTCAAATACCGCGCGCATCGCCCCTGTCGTACCCACCATCAATGCAAACTCATTGGGAGTGTCGCAGCCACAACCGATGTTGTTAGCTGCACCATCGCCAATCGAAGGAAACCAGGGGATGTCAGCAAACAGCGGCCAGCGCTGTGCGTATTCCGGACGCAAGCCCTGAGCCGGTTGATCAAGCAGACTCAAATCGGCCAACTGCTCGGCGCGCAAGCCCAGATGCGCCACCAGCTCTGCATCGTAGCTCTGCGTGTTGGAATTCCACAGACCCGTCGCAGACAACATCGAAGTTGCCGCATGAGCACGGCCAAAGAACTCCAGAAACAGATACTCCCCAAAGCTCATCCACTGCGCCGAGGCCTCAAACCAGTCACGCCGATGCTCCCGCAGCCACATCATTTTCGCCGGCCAATAACTGGGATGAAAAACCGTACCAACGCGCGAATGAAACAGCGTCTCGTCCAGATCTCGCTTCAGTTGCTCCGCCGCCGGTTGGCTGCGCGTATCCAGCAGATGCAGGATCGGGCTTGAGGGCTTGCCCTGCGCATTCACACCAAGAAACGAATGCCAGAAGGTACACATCGAAACGGCATCGGGCTTGCGACCCAGTTGCGCCAGCGCCTTATGCGCCTGATCGAGACTGGCCAGCGCTGCGGCCAACAGATCGGGCGCCTGAATCTCCACACCGCCGTCAGAGGTAGTGTGCAGGTCGTAGCCAATTTGCGTAGTCGTAATCACAGGCCGTGCGGTCTGATCGAATACGAGGGTTTTGACAGAGGTTGTGCCAGCGTCAAAGCTGACCACAAGGGCAGAGTTCATCAATCGCTACTTTACCTTGAGAATCGGAATCAGTTCGATGATCAGAATAATTACAATCGTCAGCTCCAGCAGAAAGCTCCGCGCTTCGCGGAATTCGCTCACCATGAAGTGATACAGTTCGCCTGCCGTTTTCAGCTTCTGATCCACCAGATTGCGATAGTCGTTAGCCCCCACCTTGGCTGCCGCCAGCCGGTAAGCGCGGGCATAGAACATGTCACTCAGAAACTTGATTGCATTGTCGGTGCGCTCGGTAAGCTCAATCACCTCCAGCCGCAACCGGTTCATCTGTTTCGCTTCACGCGCCAGCCGCCAACTTGCCCACACGCCACCCCGGCGATCCAGCTCGCTATAGGCATGTTTCAGCACTCCAGAGAGAATCTCGTCGTAGCGCCGGTATTCCAGCAACTGCGTATTGGCGTATTCAAGCAGATCGAGGATCGGTGCCGCCGCATGAGGCGTATCGTAAACCACTGCCGCCAGCCAGCCCACCAGCAAGGCATCAGCCGGAAAATACGAAAGACTCGACGAAAGAATCTCTTTCTGTTCACCCTCTGACAAAGCCTGCGTCTCACCGCGCAGAATTTGCGCAAGATCTCCACCATGCTGGGCCAATAATTCCGGCCCGGTCAGCAGCGCCCCGGCTCCGTCGCGCACCTCATGCAGGTGCACCACGTAATAGGCTTCATCCAGCCACTCTGCGTAGGGCTTCTTTACGGCAGACTTGATTCGATTCACATGGCGATGAGCAATCTCAAGCCCTCGCTGCTCCACTTCACCCGCTTCGATCCAGCGATGCGAAAGCGCAATCAGTTCAGGCCAATCGCAGTGAAAGTGAAGCTCAATCTCAAGGCTCACTACCCCGTAGTCAAAGTAACGAAGTCGCGCATCAACTGCTTCTCCCGTCGCGAGGTGAAACGAATCTGTCGGCTCAGCCACCGGGGCCTGAGCGTAACGAACATAAACCGGAGCTGGCTGGCGAAATTCAGGAGACCTCACCGGTGCCGCAGAGCCCAGCAGCCGGCGCACCTCTTCAAGGTCCAGCTCTTCAGCTATGTCAAAAAGCAACAGCGCACTGATCGATCCACGGCAGGCGGGCATAACGCTACCAGTCTAAGCGTTCACCGCCAGCATAGACGGCTCGCACCTCGAGATGGCTCCCCAGAATCAAGACGTCCGCGAGCTTGCCCGGCTCAAGGCTGCCCACAAGATCAGAAACCCCAGCCCGTTCTGCCGGAGTCAGACTGGCCATACGAATCACCTCAGGCAGACTCGCCGTTGTATCCCGAGCCATCACCCGCACCATCTCATCCATACCCACAACAGAACTCGCCAAGCCTTGCCCGGGGACAAAGCCAACCTTGCCATCGCTCTCAAACCAGCTACCCGTTTCTGGATGCCCAAATCGATAGCGTCCCGCAGGCATATCGAGCGCACGATTGGCATCCGTCACCAGACAAAGCCGCGCTGCACCCTTCATCCGATACGCAAACTCAAGTAGTTCTGGCGACAAATGGCACCCATCGGCGATCACCTCAGTACTCATCTCAGAGTGGGCCAAAACAAACTGCTCCATGCTGGCCTGCATCGGCGTTCCATAGCGAGCCCGTAGCGAGGCCACAGAACTCATCGCACACCAGAAATGATCCACGTGCCGCATACCGGCAGCATAAGCACGAGCCATCTCGCTCCAGGTGGAATTGGAATGGCCGCAAGTCACAAGACACCCTGCCGCAGCCGCTGCCCTGTAAAAGGCCTCGGCTCCATCCAGTTCCGCAGCGCAGGTCGCAATTCGAATCAACCCTGTCTTAAGAAATGCCTCGTATTCCGAAGGCTTGGGGTCGCGCCGCCCCTCCACCGAATGACAACCCACTTTGTCTTCGGCAAAGTAAGGGCCGTAGTAGTGCACACCGCCAATTCGAGCTCCATCGCGCAGACTCCATTTTGCCTGCACCTCCGAACACGCAGCCAGCATGGCCGCCAGCTCTTCCGTACTCCCGGTAGTTGTTGTCGGAAATATCGTCGTTGTGCCGTGCCGGGCATGTGCGCGATTCGCCACCCTCACCGCATCGGCTGTTCCATCCATGTAATCTGCACCCGCACCTCCATGCACATGCAAGTCGACAAATCCAGGCGCGATGTAAGTTCCCTCAATCACTTCGCAATCGGCAGGAGCATCCATTTCGATGGAGAGAATCCGGCCTCCCTCAGTGATGAGGTAAGCATCAGGCACAGTCCGGTCCGGCAGTATCAGCTCGCCATGGAAACTTCGTTTCATCTTCATCACCTTGCTCGGCCAGCCCATTCATTTCTTGCGGGGGCGACTTGGCAAATCGGCCAGATAGTCCACAGCAACTTTAAGAAACATCTCGGCAAGAGAGGGATCCACATCGAAGAGGGCCTGATACTGCCGCCTCAACTCAGTGCGGTCAGCGCGAGCCACCGGCCCTGTCCAGCCCCGTCTGCCCGCTCTCAGATACGCCCTCAAAGCGCCGATGACAGAGGTCTCCACCGTACTTTCGGCCACCTTGGTAGGAATGCCCGCCGCCCGCATTGTGTCAACGGCTGCTGCGATCATCGGGAAGGTCATGCCCGCAGCAAAAGTCAGCCCTGCTTCATACACGGGCCGCATGCGAGTATTCATCTCCACAATGCGTGCGGTTCCGTCTTCTTCTACAAGCCGTCTAAGTCGGTGCAGCGCAGTATTGTCACCCTCAAATAGATACCGCTTCCCGCCGAAACCTTCCATTTCACTCAAAGATGCGATTTGCGCACCAGAGCACTTCAGCGCCGAAAGCGCCTCACTGTCGAGCCGGGCCGAACACAACACAAAACTAAGCTTCGCCAGCTTGTGGCCGCAGTTGAGCAACTCTTCTACCCAGATTGGCAATCTGGCCTCAGGCACATCAATCAGCACCACTTCACACTTCAAAAAGTCGCTGTAGTCGTCAGAAGCTATACCAGCCTTCATTAAATTCACAGCCCTGCTTGCGTTTCGTAAAGACACACCTCTAACGGGGCCCAGGTTTTTCTTCAGGCCAGGTAATTTACCAACCCAGGATTGAGTGATGGAACCTTCAGCGATCAGTGCTGTCCGTGGTGCCTTGGACATCTATGAATTTGCTCCTCAAAGCTTTGAGTCGATCACGCAGTTGGGCAGCTTTTTCAAATTCGAAATTCTTGGCGGCTTCCCTCATTTTTTGCTCGATGTCGGCAAGATGCTTTTCACGCTGGTCGGCTGTAAGCAAATCCACCTCATCCGGCTGCTCTTCTTCCAGCGGGATCGTGACATAGTCCGCCTCGGCTAAATGCACCAGGTTCATATCGATCGGTTTTATGATCGACTGCGGAGTTATGCCATTTCGCTCATTGTAGTCCTTCTGAATCTCCCGGCGGCGATTCGTTTCATCAATCGCTCGTTTCATTGAATCGGTCATGACATCGGCGTATAGGATGGCCCGGCCATTCAAGTGGCGCGCAGCCCGGCCGATGGTCTGGATCAGTGCCCCCGTAGAACGCAGGAAGCCTTCCTTGTCGGCATCAAGAATGGCAACCAGAGAGACTTCCGGCAGGTCGAGGCCTTCACGCAGCAGATTCACCCCGATCAAGGCATCAAACTCACCCTTGCGCAGATTACGCAAAATCTTCACACGATCGAGCGTCGTCACTTCAGAGTGTAGATACTCACACTTGAGACCCGCCTCTTTGTAGTATTCCGCGAGATCTTCAGACATGCGCTTGGTCAATGTAGTAATCAGCACACGCTCATTGCGGTCAATGCGCAAGCGGATCTCTTTGAGCAGATCGTCCACCTGCCCCTTGATCGGGCGTATGTCGAGTTCCGGATCTACCAGCCCGGTGGGGCGAATCACCTGCTCAACAATCACGCCGCCACTCTTGGTCAGCTCATACGGCCCAGGCGTCGCCGAGACAAAGATCGCCTGATGGATGCGGTTCTCGAATTCCTCAAAAGTCAGTGGGCGATTATCAAGCGCACTCGGCATACGAAACCCGTACTTCACCAGATTCTCTTTACGCGAGCGGTCCCCACCCCACATGCCCGACACCTGCGGCATCGTCACGTGAGATTCATCAACAAACAACACTGCATCGGCCGGCAGATAATCGAGCAAAGTCGGCGGGGCTTCCCCGGGAAGACGGCCCGTAAAGTGACGCGAATAGTTTTCGATCCCGTGGCAGAATCCAATCGTCTTGATCATTTCAAGGTCAAACTGCGTGCGCTGCCAGATACGCTGCGCCTCAATCAGCCGGCCCTGCTTTTCGAGCTCCGCATGCCAGCTCACCAGCTCCTGCTCAATCGTCACAATCGCTTGCTCTTTATTCACCGGCGTCAGCACATAGTGGCTTTTCGGATAGATCGGCAATCGCTGATAGGTCTGCTTGATGGTGCCCAGCAACGGATCAATCTGCGAAAGCCCCTCAATCTCATCGCCCCACATCTCGATGCGAAAGGCATTGTCATCGTAAGTGGGATAAACCTCGATCACATCTCCGCGCACTCGAAAAGTGCCACGCGAGAAATCATGATCGTTGCGCTGATAGAGAATCTCAACCAGCTTGGCGATGATGTCAGCACGCTTGATCTGCTGGCCCTTCTCAAGCATCAACAGCATGCCGTAATAGGCTTCCGGCGAGCCAAGGCCGTAGATGCAGCTCACACTTGAAATGATGATGACGTCACGGCGCTCAAACAGAGACCGCGTAGCTGCCAGCCGCAGCTTGTCCAGCTCATCATTGGTCGTCGATTCCTTCTCGATGTAAGTGTCGCTATTGGGAATGTAGGCTTCCGGCTGGTAGTAGTCGTAATAGCTGACAAAATACTCCACCGCGTTCTGCGGGAAGAACTGCTTGAATTCCTGATAAAGCTGCGCCGCCAGCGTCTTGTTGTGCGCCATGATCAGTGCGGGACGGTTCACCGTCTCGATGATCTTGGCCATTGTAAATGTCTTGCCAGACCCTGTAACGCCAAGCAGCGTCTGATAGGGTTCGTTTTCGCCGAGTCCACGTACAAGTTCAGCGATGGCGTTTTCCTGATCGCCGCGCGGGCGGTAATCTCCCGCGAGTTTAAATGCCATTGCTTGCTAAATTACTCCCTGATCCTTGAGGACTGCGATGTCTTTTGCCTTACGCGTTGCCTGCCGGCGCGGACCATCCTCGATGGTTTGTGCCTTCTGGTTTACGACACGCGCAGCGTGATTTCGTTTCTTGGGGGCCTTGGCGATGATGACCGTCGTTGGCTTCTTGCTCTTCATTCGATGACGCCCTCCTTCTTTAGTTTCTCCGTCTCAGCGTTGTAGGCGCAACCAAAAAGCGCAATCAGACTGATCAGGTACATCCAGACCAGCAACGCAATCGCAGCTCCAATGCTTCCATACATGATGTTGTACGTAGCAATATTGCGAACATACCAGCCAAAGCCAAGCGTTGCAAGGCTCCAGAGCACGGTTGCCAGCATCGCCCCGGGCCACACCCGCTTCCAGCGCTTGGGCAGGCTTGGCGCAAAGCGATAGAGCCAGCTCGTAACAATCACCAGCGTCGCAATAGCGATCACATTCGAGGCAACCCGGCTGAGAAAGCCCACCAGCCCGCTCAGCAAGCTCCCCGGTGCCAGCAGGTTAAACCAGTACAAAACCATTGCCTCGATACGCTCCCCGAAAATAAGCAGCAGCGTCGCACCCAGCGCAGGCACGATGGCAGAGAAAACAAGCAAAATCGCCACCCAGCGCTGATGCCAGAAACCTCGCGTGTTTGGCGTTCGGTAAGCCGCCTGAAAGCCCGACATCAGGCTGACAATCACATCGCTGGCCGACCATATCGATAGAATCGCCGCACCTGCAATCAGCCAGTTCGGCCTCGCCCCGCGCAAAGTAAACGCATACTGAACCAGGTCTTCCGTGCCCGGCGGCACCACCTCAAACAGAAACTTTGCAATCGCCTGCGATACCCGCTCGGCATTGGCCTGCACCAGCACCGTAGCCAGCGTGGTCAGCACAGGGAAAAAGCTGAGCAAAGAAGAAAACGCCGCTCCCTTGGCAATATCGATCAACCCATTGCGGTATGTAGAAATAGCCGCATGGCGAAGGATAATCCAGAATCGATCAATTACTCGCATGGCGAATGGGCTTCGAGAAAGGCCTCCGCCCCGCCCCCAAACGCTGCCGCAATCGGGGCAAGCTCCTCTAGCGTCCAGCGCTTCTGCCAAGCCCAGTTGGTCGAGCAGGTCATGAAGGCTTCCAGATCCGGGCACCCTTCCTCGGTCTTGGCCCAGGCAATACGGGCATCGATCGTGGTTGGCCTTTTGGTAGAAACAGCAAATGGAGTTGTACGCGTCGGATAAATCGTTGCCAGATTGTCGTCAGGGGCGATTTTCGTACAGACAAGATTCGCCGCCTCTTCCGCCATCGCACGGTACGTTGTGTACTTTCCGCCCTTGATCTCAAGCACCCCATCGGCTCGAAAGCCGATCTGATGCTCCCGGCTGGTTGCGCTCGCGCTCTTGCCCACCGCCGCCAGCAGGGGCCGTAAAGAACTAAAACACCCAACAGTAGGCATCTGCGCACTCGCAGGAAATAGCTTCTCCGCAATGTCGCGCAGATACTCGGTCTCACTCCAGGAGATCTCCACTTTGTCTGGCGATTCCCCATGGTCCACATCGGTTGTCCCGATCAAAGTAACCGGCTCAAGATCTCCCCACGGGATAAAGAAGATGATGCGGCCGTCAGAGTTGAAATGCGCAATCGCATGATCGCCTTCATAAAGCCGGGGCAGTACAATATGCGACCCCCGCACCAGACGCATCTGCTCCCCGCCCATCCACGGGCCCCGCGCATCAATCACACAGCCTGCCTTAACGCGAATGCCGTTATCCAGCTCAACCCAGTCAGCACCAAGGCGCTTCACCCCCCGGCCCGAAATACAGGTGGCCCCATAGTGCCGCGCGTCACGAACGTTATCAATCACAAGTGCCGCCGAGTCGCTGGCAGCATCCCAATAGGCCAGATGATCTCCCAGATACGTACTCTTGCCAATACGGTGTTTACCGGCAAGCAGGTCATAGAGAACAATCCCGGCGCCATAAAAAAGCTGATCGAAAAGCCCGTTGGTGGTCAATTCGAATTTCAGAGGACGCACCGTATTCGGTGCCATCTCCAGCAGCAACGCACGTTCCCGCAACGCCTCACTGACAAGCCGAAAATCAAAGTACTTGAGATACCTCAAGCCCCCGTGAATCAGATGTGAATTCTTGCCGCTAGTGCCAGCGCCCCAGAATCGCTTCTCAAGCAGGAGGATGCGCAGTGGATGACCCGCTGTATGAGCACGCAACGCCAGATCGCGGGCAAGGCCGGCACCATTAATACCGCCACCTACGATGATCGCGTCAAAGTGCTGCCCGGCAAGCTCCTCGATCGAATGCATAGGCCTATGCTAACAATCCAGGCGAGCACACTCACCAGGCCAAAGAATTTCTGCTGCCATGTCCCGGAATAAACAAGCTCGATTTGCGATCTTTCACTCGGCTTTGCCACCAGATCGATCAATCCAATATTGGTTGCTTTCACCTCAATCGGCTGCCCATCCTGACGGGCTTCCCAGCCTGGATCCCAGTTCATGGCAAAGCTAACGTGCCGGCCAGCTGGCACCGGGCCTTCGATTTTCCAGTGGCTAGGGGTTACTTCAGTCACCGCCAGCTTCGGCCGGGATTCATCAGCCAGCGCAGCACCAAACCTGGGCAGCGCTTCTTTGAAACGGTCCTTGGGAAACTCCTCGGGCGAAACCAGATGCGCATACGATCGGAAAGGCAACTTGTGGATGCGGTCAAACGGCGTTGGAGCAAACACCACCGGGCCAAGCGAAAGGAACTTGGCAGGTGTCTTGATGTCCCGGTAATACTCCTCAGACCCGGCATCGTGAACGACTGCGTATTCCGCACCAATCGCTGTCAGCTCACGCAGGGCATCAGCTACTTCTTCCCCGCTCTTTGAGTCGGCATCCGTGCGCACTTGATAGAAGTAGTCGGCAGCAATGCGGTTGCGCAAGCCGCTCTCAAAAGTTCCGCTTACCTGCTGCAGAGGAAACCAGGCATTCAACCGAAAGCGCAATCCCCCACTAACAAACACACGGCCCATCGGATGCTGGTCTTGCAGCCACTTGGCCAATTGATACTCAAGCGTCTGCTCACGGTCCACAATGCCCCAATCGTCCCAGCTTCTGGCAATCGATTTTCTCATCTGTCCAGCCCCGGAAAAAAGCAGCACCAAAATCACCAGCCCGGCGCAAAACTTGTCGATAGCCTCTTTCGATCGAAGGGCCAGCCAGATCCAACTGAACGTCGCAAGAAAAAGAAATAGCTCGAACTCAAGCACATAGCGCCGGGACTCTGGAATCGTGTCCATGCCGTAAAGATAGAAGCCACCGGCAATCCACAAAAACGTTGCCGCAGCAAGGGTATGGAAGCGCACCACAAATGGCACCCCGTAGCGATGAAACAGCCAGGCAAGTAGCCCCAGACTAAGAGCCAGCCCCCCATAAAGCGGCCAGTGGTTCTGATCCACCTGATAGCCATAAGCATCCTTGGGCCAATTGAAAAGTGTGGTCTTGATGTACTCAGGTGTGAGCCAGAAGCAGGACAGGCTGTAGCCCAGCAAGCCAGCTCCCATCAGTCGGGCGATCCGGCTTGGGTCGGACAGAATCAGAATCAGTACCGTGATCGTGAGGCCAAAGGCACAAAGCCAGTTGATCAGCGGCGCAACCGCAAGCGCGATTGCCATCGCAAAAAGCGAAGCCCAATCCCGCCGGCCCAATCCCCACCTCAGCGTTACCAGTATCAGCGGCAACAGAGTTAAACCAGAAACGTGTGGCCCCTCCCCATACTTCATCAAAACGAGCACGCGCCACGGCAGGTAGTAAAGGCCGCGGTCCCCGTCGATCTTCTCAAAGAGGCCATAAACAGGCGATGCCGTGGTGTACGCAAATCCCAGCAGCAAGCTCAGCCAGACGCTACCCGTGAAGTAGTAAAACGCAAACGCAAGCGTAACCGGGCCCAGACAGGCCAGACTCCCAACGATAAACCGATAGGCATGAAAGGGTTCCATCCCGGTCAGCCAGTGCAGCGTGGAAGCGGCATAAGGCAATAGCGGCGGATACGAAAACTGAGTGGGCTGGCCAGCATACTGTTGCGGATTCCAGCCCCAGGGGTTCGGGTGCTCTGAAACAAAGCGCGTGATGCCGGCATAGCCAGCAGCAATGGATCCCTTATAGGGTCGCTGTTGCGGGCTGAACAGGGGCCCGTAAAAATAAAGGTTCAGCGCCAGCAGCCCAATCAGGCCGAAAGCGAAGAGTTTGTGCTTGCGCGGTGTCTCCAAAGCGTCCATCCAATTCCCAGAAGAGTCAGTACAAAGATGATCTCGCCGGCGGTCTTTTCGAGCGGTTTCTGAAAGCTGAGCCGGATCTCGGTCACACCCGGCGGTGGATCGAGGCGAATGAAACCAAGCGGTTGATAATTCTTCACTTCAACAGGGCCAAGATTCGATTCCGCCTTCCAGTTGACGTCATAGGTACTTTGCACAATGAGGCTTTGTCCAGCAACTGGAGCAGCACTTACCAGCAATTCGTCGGTGCCAATCCATTTCGTTTTTGTGGGTACTTCAGGGCCTTTTTCAAAGACGTCTACATATCTGAGAAGACCCGCCAGATCCGATTGATCCGCGATAACAGGCAACGCCTCAAGCGCCTTCGTATCCACAACTCGAGCGAGAGACCGGTAGTGGCGCGGGATTTCAAAAATCCGGTTGTCTGCCCCGTCGTCGTAGACGGCCTTGAGTGAACCATCGAATTTCTTCGGATATTGAAAGTCTTTGTACCATTCCACCGACTTCGGGCCATGCACCGCAACAAGGTCTACGCCCAGAACCTGCATCCACGATATGGCGCGTTGCGGGTCTTCACCCAAAACAATTTCCCACTGCGATGGCATCACGATCTGGTTTTGTAAGCCCTGTTCTGAACTGCCACCCAGTTGGTGCAGATCGTGCCAGGTGTTATACCAGAAACGCACCGCACCCGTTACATAACTGCGGGATTCCGGATAGTTGGCATGAATCCAGTCTGGAATCTTGAAGTAAACCGAGGGCTTGTAATCGGTAGCCGCCGGGAAGATAGCCCGATGATGCCGCAAGTAGTTGTAATGGATCCCGACAACTCCAAGCCCCAACACCAGCACCAGCCCGCGCGCCAGCTTGCCACGCTCCCATAGCCACAAACAAACCAGCAGAGTCGCGAAGGCAAGAAGGATATCGAGCTCAGGTATCAGTCTTGCTGGCTCGCCAATCAGCCGGAAGTTAAACCAGCGATTCCCCACCGTGTTCAAAGTGAAGAAAAAAGTAGAACCAAGCACAAAAAGTTGCCACGCACGATCCGGCTGATTGCGGTAGCGGCGGTCTGTGATACTCAGAAAAGCAACCAGCGCCAGC
>JBIPMY010000338.1:0-6953 GCA_044376335.1 Bryobacter sp. | reverse complement strand
GCCGCTGCCCCATGAGAATCGCGGCAAAATGAGCACTCGTTGCCTTCGCTGGTGATGGTCGCGATCAGTTCCCGAAAGGCGGGGCTTAGGGGGGATTCTCCGCGCATGACCTCCTGCGTGAACTGATTGAGCAGGTCGGTCGCCTTGGGTTTAAAGGCAAGCAGATGCATGATGCCAGGAATTTCGCGACCCGCAGCTCGCATGGCTTCGATGCTCTTGGCATATTGACCACCGGGCTTTGTGTTCTTTTCCAGATCCTTCAGGTAGATGTCGGCCATTGCTACAGTCTAAAGGAAGGTGGTGGGGTATTTGCAAGTGGCTTTACGGAGCTATGCTGCCTTTATGTTTTGTCCGCTGCTGATCCGGGAAAGCAACTCGTTGAGCGCTACCGTATTCAGAGGTTTGCTGAGGTAAGCATCCATGCCTGCGGCGAGGCAGCGGTCTGCATCGCCCTTGATGGCCAGGGCAGTCAAGGCAACGATTGGGACATGGCCACCCTCTAAAGCCTCGCGAGCCCGAATCGCTTGAGTGGCCTCAAGCCCGTCCACTTCGGGCATGTGCACATCCATCAACACGACGTCGAAGGATTCCGCTTTCAGCGCTTCAATCGCCAGCTTTCCGTTTACTACCGGAACCACAGAGTGGCCGGCACGCGTGAGAACACGCTGCATCAAGACTCGGTTGACTTCATTGTCTTCGGCCACCAGGATCTTCAGGGGCTGAATGGGTTTCTCGACTCTTTCCGACACCACCTGAATTGGTGCGCTGGCGGCCTGCATTTCGAGTGCGAATGAGAAGGTGCTGCCGAGACCCGGCTTTGATGTCACCTTTAACGTGCCACCCATCATCCGAACCAGTTGGGCCGAAATGGAGAGGCCCAGACCGGTGCCGCCGAAGCGCCTGGTTGTGGAAGCATCGGCTTGAGTAAAGGCCTGGAAGATGCGTTGCTCCTGCTCTGGTGTGATACCGATTCCCGTATCCGTTACCGAAATCAGCACTTGATAGCGTCCGTCGCCAAGAGGTTGAGACTTTAGCTCTAATTCGACCGAGCCTTTTTCGGTAAATTTAACCGCGTTGCCTAACAAGTTGATCAGAACCTGTTGCAGGCGGCCAGGGTCTCCGCTGAGCGAGGAAGGCAGTTCTGGATCGATTTTGGCGATGAGTTCGAGATTCTTTCCCTGAGCGGCAAGCCGTAGAATTTGTACTGATCGATTGACTACTTCTTTCAGGTCGAAGGCAATCGATTCGAGTGTGAGCTTGCCACTTTCGATCCGGCTGAAATCGAGAATGTCATCGAGGATCTCGAGCAGGCTTCGCGCCGAGTTGCGGGCCATCGACAGGTACTCGCGCTGCTCTTTACTGAGATCTGTTTCGAGGGTGAGTTCGGTCATGCCCAGGATGCCGTTCATGGGGGTACGGATCTCATGGCTCATGTTGGCCAGGAATTGGCTGCGGGCGCGAGCGCTGAGGTCTGCCTGTTTGCGGGCCTGTGCAAGCCGCTGGGCAAAAATCGTAACCAGAACCAGCAGAGCCAAAGCAGCGAAAATGAGAATCTTCAGGAGTTCATTTCTCTCGCGGGTCTTGTTCATCCACTCCATAAATGCTGAGTCTGTGCGGGTGATCAGCTTCCATTTGGTGGCGATTTCAAAGATTTCCCCGGTTTCGGTGAGTTCTTCAATCGCTGCACGGATCTTCTTTGCATCCTGCATGTGACTGAAGCGCGAGGCGACCGCGAAAGATCGGCCTCCCTCTTCGATCAACAGTGATGCCAGACGAACCGGCGGGCATGCAGCGGGGCGGTTGAGCAAAATTTCGTCTGCGAAGCGGTAATCTAAATGCGCCACATCGATTTTGCCCTGGCACATCTGGATGAAGGCCGTCTCGGCTGCGGTAAAAATTTCCACCCTGGTGTTAGCAGGAAAGCTGCGCTGCGGGCGGAAGTTCTTCTGCGGCGAGGCCACTGCAACTGATTTTCCAGCAAGATCTGCAATGGATTTGATGCTGAGGGTCTCGGGGAAGTAAAGGGTGGTGCCGATTTTCCACCACGACTCCGAGATGAACATCGTTTTCTCCCGGCCATCATAAATAGTTACAAAGGGCCAAAGATCAGCTTGATCTTTTTGAAAGGCGACATCCGGCCCACCCGTCGTGCGAACCCATTGCAGTTGATATCCCGCCTCTTCTGCAGCGCGGTTCAACACCTCTACAGCAAAGCCCGCAGGCTTGCCGTCGGCGTTCCAGTAGTTAAATGGGACGCTATGGTTGGATCCGATTCGGAGGAGTTTCTTCTTCTTGAATCTCTGGCAACCCGTGGTGACAAAAACAAGCAACAAAAACAGCCAGACACCGAAGCTACGTTTCATGGTCATTGGAAATGACTAATATAATGCTGCTCCTCGATCTTATCGGTA
The DNA here is from genome assembly GCA_044376335.1 of Bryobacter sp. Classification (GTDB taxonomy): domain Bacteria; phylum Acidobacteriota; class Terriglobia; order Bryobacterales; family Bryobacteraceae; genus Bryobacter. The sequence continues at coordinate 4,542 of JBIPMY010000338.1, read as the reverse complement.
TTTAGGGGGTAAGTGTTAACCCAATCCTTTTCGGATGGTAGAAAGCAAGATGTCTTCTGCTGACGGGCCTACTCTAGAGACGATGCTGGTCTCGTAGCCTTGCTCCGGGTACGATGCAGCGGTGCCGATATACATCGGGCCGTAATCGCCATAAGCGGCCATGGCCGTCCACCCGGCAGCATTTTCTTTAATTGCCGCCAGTTGGTATTCGACAAAGAGTTCGCCTGGCATATGAACGATGGCTGCTCCGTCCATGCGCAGGGTCTGAATTGTAATGTTTGGAGCCTTGGATTGGCAGCGCTGCCACCAGGCAAGGTAACGGGCGCTGCTGGCCCGATCGCGAGGGATCACCTTCGGGTCTTCGAGCACCTTGCGGATTGCTGCTTCGTTGTAGGCTGCGCCTTCGCGGTGGGGCAGGTGGATTGGGTTGGCCCGCCATTCGATTCTGGCAACAGGGCGAGGTTTGGCATTGGCCATCGAAGTTTTCATCGCGTCTGCAATGCGGCCGGCCAAGACGGCGCGATTTGCCGGAGCCCCGTCGTTGTATTTACCCGCACCAATGTTTCCTGCCGCGCCTGTGAAATAGACGTTAAAGCCGGGCAGCGACTCGCGGGCAATTCCGACAAAGTCGGGATTTACTATGCCTTTGCCATAGTAAGACATCGGATGTGTAGCGTAGTAATGCAGGCTGGCCAGGGGCTTATCACCCTGATAGAAACTCACAGTCTTGAGCTTGGGGTCGATTACGCCTTCGGGCGCATCGCAGTACGGTGAGTTGCGGCAGGCCGTGAAGCGCTGAAAAACGAAGGTCTTGCCGTCGGGCGAGAGGATACGGCGGTTGCAAGCCACCTTTTCGACCGTAGCTTCACTATTCGCCCAATGTGTGACGGGGAGGGGTTGCGCGGTGCGAATCGCAGCCGCCACACGCTCTACAGCTTGCTTGCAAAATTCGACTGGGGTGAGCAAGCCCAGCCGGATGTCTGCTGGAATCAGCGCGGCTGCGCCACGATCGTCACCCGGCGCATCGTGTTGGTGAACGGTTTGTACGGCCACCCGGTCTGGGCTGGTTCTAACGGCTTTGGCGAGTGTGGCACGCCAGTGCAGGTGTGAGTCTCCGCCGATGCCCAGCCAGTCTACGGCGCACAATACGATGGGTTTCTGGCCGTCGGGGTAGAGCACAACTCCTTTGGCCAGAAGAGGAGTCTCCACTCGCTCGGCTGGTACAACCAGCGAATAACAGAGAGGAGCGCCAGCAGGGGGTGTCACATCGACAGAAAACGTGGCCAGCCGCAGCCTGGGGCCAGCGGCGAGCGCGGGTGCGGCGAAGAAGAGGTGCCGTCTCGTAAGCATGATCTATATGATAGTCTTCCTATTAAGCCCCAAGCTCAATTTTGAAGCACTTTGCCGGAGAATCCATGTCATCGCTACCACCCTGTCACGAGATGCAACGCCGCCATTTTCTGAAGGCTGGCGCAGCGCTTCTTGCCCTCGAGAATTTCCCCCACCACCTCTACGCTGGCACCAAGAAATCAGCTCAGGACCGCGTCTTGCTTGGCCCGGCCAAGGTGCCAGTTTCGCGCCTTGCCATGGGCACCGGCACCAATGGCGTTGGTGGCAGCTCCAACCAAACCAAAAAGCTGGGCTTTAAGGGCGTCTCGGAATTGTTCCGTGCCGCTTACGATCAGGGCGTATTCTTCTGGGATTCGGCCGACCAATACGGCAGCCACCCCCACCTCAAAGAAGCTTTGAAGACGGTATCCCGCGACAAGGTAACCATCATGTCGAAATCGCGCGCCTTGACTGCCGCCGACATGCGGGCTGACCTTGACCGCTTCCGCCGTGAGATCGGTACCGACTATATCGATATCGTCTTGCTGCACTGCATGATGGATAGCGACTGGGACGTGCGCATGAAGGGCGCGATGGATGTATTGAGCGAAGCGAAAGAGAAGGGCATCATCCGTACCAAGGGTACGAGCTGCCATACGCTGGGCGCTCTCAAGACCGCAGCCAAAAGCCCCTGGGTTGAAGTGGACCTTGCGCGATACAACCCTGCCGGCATCGCAATGGACGACAAACCCGAAGTGGTCACCGCAGTTCTCAAAGAAATGAAGGCTGCCGGCAAAGGCATCATTGGCATGAAGGTGCTTGGTGCAGGCAAGCTTCGCACCAAAGCCGACGAAGCCATACAGTGGCATCTCGCCCAGGGCCTGACAGACTGTTTCACCATCGGTAGCGAGAGCCGCGCCGAAATGGAAGATCTGTTGAACAAGATTCCAGCTGCGTCTACACGCGGCTAAGATTTCGATTTTATAGGAGAAATGAAAATGAAGAAAAATTGGATGGCAGCAGTTGCAGGACTTGGCGTTTGCCTGCTTGGAACCATGCTCGTAGCACAGACCCCCAAGAAGAGTGCCTCAACCATTTTGCAGCCGCAAATGACCGTGGCCGCTGATGGCGGTACTCACGAAAAGCCTCACGCCACTCTTGGCGAAGCTGTCAAGGCTGGTGAAGAATGGTCAGCCACTACGCTGGGTGCGTCGGTTGATGGCAAGCCCAATCCTGGCGCCAAGCCGATCAAGATCACTGGTGAAGTACTGGACTTCTCCTGCTACATGCAGATCGGTAAGCACGGCGACAAGCATCGCGCCTGTGCGCAGAAGTGCTTCAAGGCCGGGCAGCCCATCGGCTTGCTTGCCAAGGACGGCTCCCTCTACATGCTGATGGACGAAGAGCATGACCTGCGTCGCGATGGCCAGACTGACTTCCGCACTTCCGCCATCGATCATGCTGCTCACATTGTCGAAGTGAACGGTACGCTCTGGGCACACAATGGTGTCAAGGCGATCTACGTTCACGGCTTCACGAAGAAGTAGGTTAGGCATGAAGGTTTCATACTTGTCCCGGCTGGCGCTTGTTGCGCCAGCCTTTGCCATCTTGGCGGCAGACCCTGCACTTGAGGTGCCCCTTGGCCTGTTGCCAATTCAATTCCCCAAATCGAACCCTTATTCGGTGGAGAAGCGCGAACTCGGCCGCTTGCTCTATTACGACAAGCGTTTGAGTGCTGATGGCACAGTGGCTTGTGCCACCTGCCACGCTCCCGAAAACGCTTTCACCGACAACAAGCCTGTCAGCAGTGGCATCAAGGGCCAGACCGGTGGCCGCAGCGCCCCGACGGTCTTTAATCGCGCTTACTCTCTGGCACAGTTCTGGGATGGACGCGCGAAGTCACTAGAAGAACAGGCCGGTGGCCCGATGCAAAACCCGATCGAGATGGGCAATACCCACGAGGCTGTCGTCAAGACGCTCAAAGGTATTCCCGGTTATGTCGCCCGTTTTAAGCAGGCTTTCGGAAGCGAAGACTTCGGCATTGACGAAGTGACCAAAGCAATCGCAACCTATGAACGTACGGTGCTGAGTGGCAACTCCCCCTACGACCGTTACAAGGCTGGCAACAAGAAGGCCATGAGCGCGAGCCAGATTCGCGGCTTCGATGTTTACTTCAACAAGGCCAAGTGCGATCAGTGCCACGAAGGTGTCAACCTCACCACCAACGCTTATCACAACCTCGGCGTCGGCACAGACAAGCCGAACCCGGATGAGGGCCGCATGGCGGTGACCAAGAACCCTGCAGATTGGGGTGCCTTCAAGACTCCAACCCTGCGCGAAATTGCCCGCACAGCGCCCTACATGCATGACGGAAGCCTGGCCACTCTTGAAGATGTTGTTGAGTATTACGACAAGGGCGGCAATCCCAACAAGAACCTCGACGAGCGCATGAAGCCCCTAAAGCTGACTGCGCAAGAGAAGAAGGATCTGGTTGAGTTCATGAAGGCTCTCAGCGGCGAAGGCTGGCAGGCAAAGCTGGTCGCGCCAACAGTATTTCCCAAGTAAGGAATTGGAATGAAATCAAGACGGACAGTAATGGGCGGCCTCGGACTTGGGGCCGCCACCCTTTTGTTTGAAGCCGGTTGTGGCGGCGAGAAGAAGCGTGTCATTGGCGTTGTCCCCAAGGGCCGCGCTCACCTCTTCTGGCAGAGCGTTCAGGCCGGTGCGATTCTTGCGTCTCGCGAAACCGGCGTTGAGATCTCGTGGAATGGCCCGGCCAGCGAAACCGATTTCAATGGCCAGTTGCAGATTGTCGATTCGATGATCAACCGCCGCGTCGATGCCATTTGCCTTGCGCCGATCGACAAGAAGGCGATGGTGAGTGTTGTCGAGCGTGCGGCTGCACAGAAGATCCCTGTCGTGATCTTTGACTCGGCCGTCGACACAGACAAATTCATCAGCCAGATTGCTACCGACAACTATGCAGCGGGTGCTTTGGCGGCCGAGCGGATGGGCGAAATCCTTGGCGGCAAGGGCGAAGTTGTGATCGTTGCAGTGCAGCCGGGGGCCGGATCTACGATGGCTCGCGAGAGTGGCTTTGAAGAAACGATTGCCAAGAAATTTCCGGAAATCAAAATTGCCGACAAGCGCTTCGGGATGGCCGATTATGCCAAGAGCCTTTCGGTAACCGAGAACATGCTTACGGCACACCCG
>JBIPMY010000337.1:0-6968 GCA_044376335.1 Bryobacter sp. | reverse complement strand
GAGCCCCCGGATATCAGAACGCCGAGCCGCTCTCACTCGAACCCATTCGCCCCATTACCCGCAAACCCACTCCCACCTACAAAGATCCGGAAGTCAAAACCGCTCTCGAGCGGGGCATTCCTCTCGTCGATCACAAAGCTCTCCAGGGCCTTGCTCAAACCAATGGTTGGAATATCGCCATTCGCGATTCCAGCCCCTATGCCATGCGCTGGGTCGGCCATCCTAATGCTGTTCCCAAACCGGTAGATGTGAAAGCCAAAACCTTGAAGCCCAACGGCTCCATTGCGCAATCCCGGGCCAATGATCCCTACTTTGGCCTTGCCTCGGCTCAAGGCATGAATAGCGGCGAACTCTCACTCCTCCGCCTTAAGGGCTACACCGTCGATGATCCTTCCAAGGGCTTCTTGCTCCGCAACCCCGAGGGCAAATGGATGTACTCTGACATCGACATCCACGGCCTCTATGACAAGGCTGGCAACAACATCTGGCCCACCACCAAAGCCGGAGAAAATGCCCTCATCGATGGCCTCAACGGCTCCACCCTGGAGCGCATGTTCCAGCATGGCCCTCAGGATACTTATCTACGCCGCGACGACCCCAGCGGGCCCTCTTTTGGTCCTCAGCCCCCCGCCACTATCTACACCCATGATGGCCGGGTCATCTTCGTATCCAACTCAAGTGATCTTGAAGCTGCCTATACCCAGCTCGGCATCAATTTCAAAGCCATTTATCCACGCCCCCTGGCGCAATACCCTAAACCCTAGGCTAGAAATTCGCTCGGGGCAATCGCCCTTTTATGAAACCGCGCCAGCCGCATCGTCCCCTTAAAATAATCCACTTTGTTATAGCGAACCCCAACCGAACACTTCCCCTCACCCTGCGGTGCCAGCGCCACCTCCGCACTCAACTCCAGCTTGTGATCCACATAATGCCGAAACTCCCGCCCGTCATAAACCATCGCCACATGATGCCACTCGTCCAGGCTATGCAGCTTCGCCCGGTCCATCAGCGCCTTCTGCCCCGTAGAACTCGCCACAAACGAATCGAGACACCACTTGTCCCCAATCAGCCGGGTCTCAAACAACATCCGGTGCACAGATCCATTCTCGGTCAAATGAAAACACCGCTGCTCCGGATTTCCCCCACGCGCCGGCCGAAACACCAACTCCCAGCTGAACTCCTTAGCCCCAGCCAGTGGATGCACATCCAGAAACAACGCATCCTTCAACCCATCAAACGCAATCCCGCCATCCACCAACTTAGGATTCCCCTCAACCCGCGTAGCATGTCGCCCCAATCGATCCAGCCGCTCAAACTTCCATTCCTCAAACTCCGCTGCCTGCAAAGCAAGCGGCATCAAACAGAAGCCCCGGCGATCCATCATTTCGTACACCGAAGAATATAAGCCGGCGGTAAATTCCGCCAAACCCACTTCAAACGCTCCACCCTGCGGAATTTCTGCTCGATCAAGCGGATAAAGTTCCGGCCTGAAGGCATCAGCATCCCAACGTGATACCCAAACGTCACCATCTGCCCACCCGGGCTCAAGACATCCACAACCTCTTCCAAACCCGATTCCTGCAACTCCGACGGAAACGATGGCCAGGGCAGCGCACTAATAATACAGTCCACATGCTCCATTTGGTGTTGCGTGCAAATCTGCCGCAAATCCGCCACACTCCCAACAGCCACCTGTTGCCTGGGAAACTGCCGCTTCCAGTCAGCCGCCAGCACCGGATTCAGCTCTACAGCCAAAAATCGCGCATCATGCCGCAACCGGCGCAACAAAGCGCTGGTCAATGCACCAGTCCCAGGCCCCAACTCCACCACCGTGTTGGCCTTCTCCAGATCCACAGACAAAGCCATCCGATGTGCCAAATGTTGAGAACTGGGCGCAATTGTCGCAGTCGAGAGCGGCGCACGAACAAACTCGCGCAATAGCAGAATATGCTCTCGAAACGATTCCTGTGCAGGCTTGCGTCTAATCATTCTCGGATTGCATCCAAACGAATCGTAGCAGGTCTCTCACCCCTTCGGCATCCCGACTGATCCAAAACATTTTCGCCTCACCATGTAGTATACAAATCGAACCAATTCAAGCTATCGATTTGTCATGTCGAATTCATCATGCCAGAATCATGTTTCAAGCTCATGGCAATTCGAGTCGCTTTACACCACCGCACAGTATATAACTACGACCGCCTGGTCACACTCTCCCCGCAAGTGGTCCGCCTCCGTCCCGCCCCCCACAGTCGCACCCCCATCCACAGCTACGCCCTCAACATCAAACCCGCCAATCACTTCATCAATTGGCAGCAGGATCCGCAGGGCAACTACCTCGCCCGCCTCGTCTTCTCAGAGCCCACCAGCTCCTTCTCTGTCGAAGTCGATCTCGTCGCCGACATGAGCGTCATCAACCCCTTCGACTTCTTCCTCGAACCCTACGCCGAAACCTTCCCCTTCCAATACGAAGACTCCCTCCACCGCGAACTCCGCCCCTTCCTCGAAACCATCCCCGGCACTCCCCTCTTCGAGCAATTCCTCGCCTCGATAGACCGCACTCCCCGCCGCCCCATCGCCTTCCTCTTCGATCTCAACGCCAGCCTCAACCGCCTCCTCCGCTACACCATCCGCATGGAACCCGGCGTCCAGACGCCCGAAGAATCCCTAACCCTCGGCAGCGGCTCCTGCCGCGATAGCGCCTGGCTCCTCGTCCAGGTCCTCCGCCGCCTCGGCCTCGCCGCCCGCTTCGTCTCGGGCTACCTCATCCAGCTCAAAGCCGACGAAAAATCTCTCGACGGCCCCTCCGGCCCCGAAGCCGACTTCACAGACCTCCACGCCTGGACGGAAGTCTATCTTCCCGGCGCAGGCTGGGTCGGTCTCGATCCCACCTCCGGCCTCTTCGCCGGCGAAGGCCACATCCCCCTCGCCGCCACCCCAGAGCCCGCCTCCGCCGCCCCCGTCACCGGCCTGGTCAGCCCTTGCGAAGTCGAATTCGAACACATCATGGAAGTCCGCCGCGTCCATGAAGATCCCCGCGTCACCAAACCCTACACCGACGAACAATGGGCAGCCATCGACAAACTCGGCGACCAGGTAGATCAGGATCTAGTAGCAAACGACGTACGCCTCACCATGGGTGGCGAACCCACCTTCGTCTCCATCGACGACATGGACGGCGAAGAATGGAACACCGCCGCCCTCGGCCCGGAAAAAGAGCGAAGAGCCGGCCAGCTCATCCGCCGCCTCCGTGATCAAATCGCCCCCAAAGGCCTCCTCCATTACGGCCAGGGCAAATGGTACCCCGGCGAATCCCTGCCCCGCTGGGCCTTCACCTGCTACTGGCGCAACGACAACACCCCACTCTGGCGTGACGACCAGTGGATTGCCAACCCCGAACAAGACTACGGCCACACCGCCAAAGAAGCCCTCGAATTCGCCGAAGGCCTCGCCACCCGCCTCCTCGTCTCTCCAGACTTCGTCATCGCCGCCTACGAAGACCCCCTCGAGTACGTCCACAAAGAACGTCAACTCCCCGTTAACGTAGACCCCAAAGACAACAAACTCGCCGACCCCGAAGAGCGCGATCGCTTCCGCCGCATCTTCGAGCGCGGCCTCGATCAGCCCTCCGGCTTCGTCCTACCCATCCAGAAGCAACGCGGCAAAGACGGCCCCACCTGGCAAAGCTCCCTCTGGATGCTCCGCGCCCGCCACCTCTTCCTCGTCCCCGGCGATTCCCCAGTCGGCTTCCGCCTCCCCATCAAGAGCCTCCCTTACGTTCCAGACGACCAGGAACGCCACATCTTCGAAATCGATCCCATGGCTCCGCGCGGTCCCCTTCCCTACGAAGCCCCCGCCGCCTCTACCGGCCTCTGGGGCAAGTCCCCGCAACGCCCCCAGCGCTCCATAGCCGCAGAATCCACCGACGGCGAAGCCCGCCAGCAAGTCCGCGAGCAAACCCTCCCCGCCGGCCCCGACAAAACCGTCCGCACCGCCCTATCGGTCGAACCCCGCCGCGGCCGCCTCCACATCTTCATGCCGCCCACCGAGAGCGCAGAAGAATACGTAGAGCTAGTAATGGCCGTCGAAGACACAGCCGCCAAGCTCAAGATGCCAGTCCTGATCGAAGGCTACACTCCCCCCTTCGACCACCGCCTCCGCAGCGTAAAGGTCACCCCAGACCCCGGCGTCATCGAAGTCAACACCAACCCCTCCTCCAACTGGCGCACCCTCGTAGAGGACACCACACGCCTCTATCACACCGCCCGCCTCTGCCGCCTCGGCACAGAGAAGTTCATGCTCGACGGCCGCCACACCGGCACCGGCGGCGGCAACCACATCGTCATGGGCGCAGCAGAGCCCGTCAACAGCCCCTTCCTCCGCCGTCCAGACCTCCTCCGCTCGCTAGTCCTCTTCTGGCTCAACCACCCCTCCCTCTCTTACCTCTTCTCCGGAACCTTCATCGGCCCCACCAGCCAGGCCCCGCGAGTAGACGAAACCCGCCCCGACGCCGTCTACGAGCTCGAGATCGCCTGCAGCCTCCTCGACAACCACGGCGTAGAAGAACAGTACATCCCCTGGTTAGTAGACCGTATCTTCCGCAACTTATTGGTAGACGTAACCGGCAACACCCACCGCGCCGAATTCTGCATCGACAAACTCTACTCGCCAGACTCCACAACCGGCAGATTAGGCCTCCTCGAAATGAGAGCCTTCGAGATGCCCCCGCACGCCAGAATGAGCCTCACCCAGCAGCTCCTCCTCCGGGCGCTTACCGCCACCTTCTGGAAGACCCCCTACAACGAAGCCCCCATCCGTTGGGGCACAAGACTACACGACCAATTCCTCCTCCCAGCCTTCGTAGAAAAAGACTTCGCCAGCGTAATGCAGCACCTCAACCACGCCGGCTACCCCTTTGATTCAGCCTGGTTCGCCCCTCACTTCGAGTTCCGCTTCCCGGTCTACGGCACTGTCAATTACGACGGAGTCGAGATCGAAATCCGCCAGGGCATCGAACCCTGGTACGTCCTCGGCGAAGAACCCGGCGGCGGTGGCACAACTAGATTCGTAGACTCCTCGGTAGAACGTCTCCAGGTCAAAGTAAAGAACCTCACCCCGGAGAAGCAAACCATAACCTGCAACGGCCGCCGCCTCCCGCTCCGCTCCACCGGAGTCCACGGCGAATACGTCTGCGGAGTAAGATACCGTGCCTGGCAGCCCCCCCGCTGCCTCCACCCCACCATCCCGGTAAACACACCGCTAAAGTTCGACTTACTGGACTTAGCCAGCAAACTCTCCCTCGGAGGCTGCATCTACAACGTAGCCCACCCCGGCGGCAGAAACTACGACACCTTCCCGGTCAACGCCAATGAAGCCCAGGCCCGCCGCGCAGCCAGATTCTCAGACTACAGCGGCACCACCGGAAAAATGGATATCCCGGCCCCCGAGCCAAACCCCGAATTCCCAACCACCCTCGACATGCGCCGGGGCTACAAAGCAACTTCATAAAGCACTCTAAGCCGCAAGAGTAGCTGGCTACCCTATTCACCTGATTTCTTTGTCCTCCGGTCATCCGCGGACGACATCGCAAAATGGCGAAGCTAAACACGCTTGTATCCGCCGAATAAATATACAATAATGTGATACAGAAATGAGATTCGTTTGGGATCCAGCCAAAGCCAGGAAGAATCAAACCAACCATGGAGTCTCATTCACAACAGCAGCGGAGATTTTCGATGACCCAAACCACGTAGTTGGCAACAACTACTTCATCGAAGAATCGGGCGAGCAGCGATTCCAAATCATCGGCATGACCCGGAATCTCGTTTAGCTCCTGGTTGTGTTCGTGGAACCCGGCTCTGAAGTGATCCGCATCATTTCTGCACGAAAGGCAGTCGACTATGAAGAAAGCATCTACAACGACCAGTTCTCTTAAGCAACTGAAGATTAGCCAGGCAACAAAGCAAGCGTACCGGAAGCGCGACCGTTCACTCGACAAAGACGCCGAAGCGCCGCAGTTGCCACCAAGCTACTGGGCAGGCGCATCCATTGGAAAATACTACCGGCCTCTGAAGACACAGATTTCACTTCGAATTGATAACGAAATATTGGATTGGCTAAAGTCAAAAGGCGAAGGACACTTAAGCCGGATTAACGAGATTCTAAGAGAGCGAATGGCCAGCGAGCGCTAGCACCTAACCCATAACCTCACGCAGCCACTCCCGCGCCCGCCGCCTCTCCGGCAAATCCCGCAGCACCCACCCGTCATTATGATTCCGCATCCGGATCGGCTCATACGTAAACCGCCCCTCCACCTTCCCAGCACCAAGAAACTCCCGAGTAGCCTCCACACTCCCCTCGTGGCAAACAAACACCGACCGCCCACGCAACCGTTTCAACCTCCCCAGCGCCGACTCACGATCACTATCGGCATAAGGCCAGTTCCGCACCCCATCAAAGTGGCTATAAGCAAAGAACGCCCGCCACTGCCTGGCGGTGACATCATCCCGCAACCCGAGATAAGAACACCCGATAGCCCCCCGAGAAAACCCAGCCAGCAACACTCGCTTCGAATCCCCGCCATACTCCCTGCAAACCTGCTCAATTACTCGACGCCCATACTGATTAGTAGCCTCAGCACTCCCCCACCAAAGCGTCTGATTCCGGCGCCCTACCGGATCCACATAAGGCAGACAAAGCCACAAATACCCTACCCCACCAGAAAGCCCAAAACCCAGATTGCTCCCCTCCGGCACCCCCAGCGAAATATCCCCGTAATCGTTCCGATAATTCCCGTTGCCAGCGTATTCCACAATCACCGGATAGCGCCGCCCGGGCCGCCAGTCCGCGGGCAAATAGAGCACATGATAAATCTCCGGCGAATCCGCACCGCGAACTCGCACCCTCCTCCCCGCCCCCGGCTCACCCTCTTCCAGCACCGGCACCACAAGATCTGGCGCAACATCGCC
>JBIPMY010000049.1:0-20922 GCA_044376335.1 Bryobacter sp. | reverse complement strand
CCTCGCACATCGCCGAGACGCGCGGTGTGCCCGTCTCAAGCGCCGAAGTCTGTGTTGTCCCCGGTGGCAAGCCGATGATCTTCTTCCCAATCCTCGCGTTGGTAGAGCCGGGCGACGAAGTGATTCTGCCGAATCCAAGCTTCCCCACCTACGCAAGTGCAGTGCGCTTTGCCGGTGCCACGCCGGTATCGATTCCGCTTGTGGAGTCGCACGACTTCAGCTTCGACATGCAGCGTCTCAAAGACAGCATCACGCCCCGCACGAAGCTGCTGATTCTCAATTCGCCAGCCAATCCCACCGGCGGCGTGATCCCGCCTGAAGACATTGCCGAGATCGCGCGCCTCGCCATCCAGCATGACTTCTACGTCTTCTCCGACGAGATTTACTCGCGGATGTACTTCGATGCCCCACCCCGGTCAATCCTGTCTGAACCCGGCATGAAAGAACGTACGATTTTGCTCGACGGCTTCTCCAAGACCTACGCGATGACGGGCTGGCGCCTGGGCTACGGCGTGATGCCCACCTGGATGATCGAGGCGATGCAGAAGCTGCTCGTTAACGGCGTGAGTTGCACGGCGAGCATGGTGCAGCGTGCGGGCCTTGCGGCTCTCACGGGCAACCAGTCTGACGTCGACAAAATGATGGCGGAATTCCGCGAGCGGCGGCAGCTCTTTATCGGGATGCTGAACGAAATCCCTGGCGTGCAATGCCGCATGCCGAACGGCGCGTTCTATGCCTTCCCCAACATCACGGGCACCGGCTACACAAGTGAAGAACTAGCAACCCGGCTGCTCAATGAAGCTGGCGTTGCGGCACTGGCTGGCACTGCCTTCGGCGAATACGGCGAAGGCTATCTGCGCTTCAGCTACGCCAACAGCCGAGAGAATCTGGCAGAAGCCGCCCGCCGCATGCGCGCCTGGATCGAACGCTAGCGCGCCCCTGCCGGCAGATGTTCCAGGAAGTAGCGGCCAATCAGGCTATGCAGGTGCAGACTTGTCCCCGGGCCTTCATTAATCGAATGCGACCGGTTCGGATAAGACATGAAGTCAAAGGGCTTGCCGAGTTCAATGAGCCGGTTCACCAGTTTCTCTGCACCCTGATAATGCACGTTATCGTCGCCTGAGCCATGCACCAACAGGAGCTTGCCCATCAGACCTTCCGCGAAATTGATCGGTGAACCCAGGCGATAACCCGCAGCATTTTCGTCTGGCAAGCCCATGTAGCGCTCCTGATAAATCGTGTCGTAGAGACGTTGATCGGGAACCGATGCCACTGACACGCCCACCTTGTAGAGGTCTGGCGAACGGAACATCAGGTTGAGCGTATTCGATCCGCCACCGCTCCAGCCCCAGACACCCACGCGGCTTAAATCCACGTAGCTGCGCGCGCGCCCAAGGGCTAGCAGCGCCTCGCTCTGGTCTTGCGCCGACAGCAGCCCTACGGTGCCATAAATCATCTTGCGCCAGGCTCTGCCCTTCGGCGAAGGCGTACCGCGATTGTCAAAGCTCACCACCAGATAACCCTCATTGGCGAGCGCACGATGAAACAATCCGCGTGATCCCGCCCAGGAATCCGTCACGGTCACACTGGCTGGCTCTCCATAAACAAAGACGATCACCGGATATTTCTTGGACGCGTCAAAGCTGCGAGGCTTCAGCATCCAGCCATCCATCGTGACGCCTTCGCCAGTTGTCACCTTAAAGAACTCAGCGGGCGGATCTGAGATCGTGGCTATGGCACCGCGCAGGGGAGCATTCGATTCCAGCACACGCGAGGTCTGATGATCGGGCAAACGGATCAGATCCGTCACTACAGGCCGATCCATCCGCGAATAGGTGTGGAAGGCCCAGCGGCAGTCGGGTGAGATGCGGTAGCCGTGAGTTCCGGGTTGATCGACAGGGGTGAGGCGCACGGCCGGAGAGCTACGATCAATAGGAGCCCGGTAGAGATATCGCTGCGTCGCGTTTTCAGGCGAAGCAATGTAGTAGAGCCAACGGCTTTCAGGGTCTACCGCCAGCACAGCGATTACGTCGCTGTTGCCCGGTGTCAGCAGCACTGGCTCGCCACCGGCAGCAGGTACGGAATAGGCGTGCCGCCAGCCATCGCGCTCGCTCAGCCACAGCGTATTCTTGCCACCATTCAAGGTGAATGCTTCGTCTTCCAGCTCGTGCTTATCAACCCATGCTTCGTCGACATCGCGAAAGACTTCCTTAACCTGTCCGCTACGGACATCGCCCGCAAACACGATCAGCGTATTCTGTTTGCGGTTGAACTGCTGGATCTCGATCTCGCGGCTGCCTTCGCGCCACTCCATCGCAGCCAGATAGTGATTGCGAGGGTCACCGGGAACTTCCATCCAGCGGGCCGTACCACCCTCGGCGGGGACTACCCCCAGGCGCACCGAAGAGTTTTTCGTGCCGGCCTTGGGGTAGGCGATCTTGGTCAACTTCGGGTAGATCGAATCGGTGTTGTTGATGAGCGTAAATTCTTCGACGCCGGTAGAATCAAACTGCCAGAAAGCAACACTCTTGCCGTCCGGGCTCCAGCGAAATCCATCGCGTACGTAGAGCTCTTCTTCATAAACCCAATCGGAGGTGCCATTGATCAGCGTCGTAGACCCATCACTGGTCAGCGGCTTCACCACACCGGATTTCAGGTCCTCGACATAGATATTGTTTTCGCGAACATAGGCAACACGGCTTGCGTCGGGTGAGAACTTGGCGAACATGAGCGTAGAAGCAGGCGCTTCCGCCCCAATTTTCTTTAGCGAATTTGCAGCCAGATCCAGCACCCAGTAATCGCCCCTGGTATTGAGCCGCCACACCTTCTTTGTCTCGGTAAAGATCAACAGCCGCTTGCCATCCATTGACCAGCGGTAATCTTCGATGCGCAGGGGCTTACCGTCTTTTGGGGTCAACTGAGCGGCCGACACCAGAACGCTGCGCTTGGCCGTAGCCGTGTCGTAGCGAACAATCTCAGAGTTCTCCACCGTCGAATAGGCCGCACCTTTCTCAATCCAGCGTGCAGGACCAAAACTTCGACTGGAAAAGGCACTGGTTGAGAAGATCCGTTTGAGCTGCTGCTGGAACTCGTCAGACCCAAACAATTGGGACACAAACAACAAAACAATGAAAATGTTTCTACGCACGAGACCCAGCATAAAGCAAATCCGCCCTCAGTTTGGGCTAAGATAGGTCTTTCGCAACCATACGCACATGAAGATCCTCCACGCCCTGATGCGCTTTTACAGCTACCTGTTCACGCTGTTTCTCTCTGTCTTCCTTACCGGCTTTGGTGTTGTCGCCTACATCTCCGGCCTGCACAACTGGAAGCTCGACACATTTATCTGGACTGGTGAAGATCTCTCCAAGGCCATGCTGATTCTCGGCGTACTCGGCGGTGTGAGTGTGCTGCTCGCCTTCTTCAACATCTTCAAGGCTCTGCTGCCAGTAATGGCGCTCATTTTCTTTGGCCTGATGGTTTACGGCTTCTTTTATCAGGGTTATCGCTTTGCCGATGCAGACGCATTTCAGGGCACCGCTGCTCTCGCCTTTGGTGCACTCGGAAGCTTCTTGTGCAGCCTGATCGTATTCAAGCGCGAACGCTAGACATTGTTCATGTACCAGGCCTTAAGGCCCTTCACCTGCTCAATCACCACTTCCCTAACACCTGGAATCACGTCGAGTGAAGCAGGAAAGGCGGTCTTGGGGTCGGACAGTTTCATTTCGAGGCTGTCAAAATCTCCACTCGCGCTCAGTAGTAAATCCAGCAAGAACCTGGTTCCAGCGTTTTCCACGGATTGCAGAACAGCTTCAGGAATCGAAAATGGACCTGGCTTGTTGCGTAAGACGGCCAGAACCTTCTTCATGACAAAAGCCCGGATGATGTAGTCGCCGACATCCTTGAAGTGATGCTGGATTCCCGCATACCAGCAAGAGCAGTTTTTAGTGCGTTCTTTTCCGATCTGATGTGGATCGATGTGGATATTGTGATATCCGCCGCGCTCGTTCTGCTGGCCGTCTCTCACGAGGCAGACATGAAGCCCTGGCGTTCCGATTCCAGACAATTCCCGGAAGCAGGTGCGCTCCTGATTGCGTTCGCTGCGCTGGTGCGTCGCCTCTCCCGGAGGCAAGTCCCGGCAGAAGCGGACGGACTGCATCAGCTTTGCACGAGCGGCAGGCACATCCCTCATGGTGCAGAAAAAGCCCCAACTGGAATTGCTCTTGTATAGGTTAGTGATCGCAAAGATGTTGTCGAAGATCTCTACACCCGAGCGGTCCAACCGGGTAAAGACTTGTTCAACAACGGTAACGAGTCCGCGGGCCTCTAGCATGTCCATCGCCTGAACAAACGTTATTTTGTCAGGGCTACCGCTTTCGCCAAAGACTTCCCAGAGGTTATCGTTCTGAGGAGTCTTCATCCGGTAAGACCGGCGAAGCACTTCCAGCATCTTCTTGTTCGAATTGGCAAACTTATGGCTTGCCGGAAGAGAATCGCGCTCGGGGTCATCAATCACGCCCGATGGGCGCGCCGGGTCGATGGCTTTAACGGTCGAAAACGCGTTTATCTTGCGGCTAAGAAGCTTATCCTTGCCAAAGCTCATGAATCGGCCCGTAAAGATCCTGCTCTGAGAAGGGCACGTATTCAAAACCACGTCCCAGCGGATCATCCCGGCGAATAGTGGTCCAGTCGATCCCAAGCGCCGAGTAAATTGTCGCCTCAAGATCTTCTGCACGAATGCTGCGCTCGCGGCTCCAGCCGGGATTCAGCGTGTCGCGACCATTCGCGTCGGTGCTGCCGATGGCGCGCGAACCCTTGATGCCAGCACCGGCGACAAGCGCAGCCTGCTGCAGGAAGTGGTCACGACCCACGGTTGTATTGGGCATCCCGATCGTGCGGCCAAATTCTCCCATGGCGACAACCAGAGTCTGCTCAAGCAGTCCACTCGCCTTCATGTCGGCAAGAAGAGTGCCCAGTGCAGTATCAAACTGGCGGCCAAGTGAATTTGCGTTGGCCGGATTCAAGGGGCCAGTGTAGATGGCGGCGTGATTATCCCAGCCACCCACATTCACCTGCACAAAGCGGGTACCTCGATCAGAAGCCAGCAGGTTCTTCGCGACAATCAGCGCATTGCCAAAGCCAGTGTTGCCATAGCGAGTGCGCTCATCGGCCGAGAAGCGGAAGAGGTTATCGATCTCAGTGCGGTACATCAACTGCCGCGCCGAGGAGTTAAAGGCACCCATTTCGTCACCCCTGGCCCCAAGGGCACCCTTGCCACGCATCTCGGAGTCGAGATCGTTCAGCAGCGCGAAGCGGCGATCAAAGGCGGCCTGGCCATCCGGGTGGGTTGTACCAGGAGGTGGGTTACCGCCCGGGTTGAAGTAGAAAGGTGCATAGGCGGGGGACAGATAGCCATTCCCGACACCACCGTTGGCATTGAGATTGAAGAAGGGCGGCAACGTCTTGTCGCCACCACGGGTAGCAAATTCAAGCGAAACAACCGAGCCGATATGCGGAGCAATCCGGGACAAGCTGCTCACCGGGTTGCGGCCCATCTGCAACCAGGTGCTGGCCAGTTCATGCACTGCTGCCCACGGCTTGATGCTTCGAACCAGAGCCACTGAATCCATCTGTTCAGCAATCTTCGGAAAGAGCCCGCGAGGCCACCGAACCTCACCGTAATTGGTGGGCTCATAAGACGAAGGAAGCCACGGGCCTTCCTTCAAGTCGAAAGTGTCGATGTGGCTGGGCCCGCCGCCCATCATGATGAAGATCACGTTCTTGGCGCGGTTGATCGGCGTCACTGCTGCCTTGGCTACGGTCTCCATCGGCCGCGACGGCATTAGGAAATAACCGCCCACAGCGGAGCTCATGTGTTTGAAAAACGTGCGCCGGTTGAAATGAGGCGCCTTCCAGAAGCAAGTACCCTTGATCCCGGTCCAGTCTTTGCCGAAGCGGTCTTTACCGGCCGGCTGTTCTCCGTAGATTCGATCCATGATGAGGTTTCTCCCTTGCCCTTAATAGCTAAAGATGAACTCTTGTTTGTTCATCATGACCCAAGCCAAGTCTTCGACAGCCGAATTTTTGGCTGCTTGCACGGTGCCTGCTTTCGCCAGGTGTGCCATGGTTTTTGCCTTCTCGGTTTCGCTCGGCATGCGGCCCAGGAAGCGCAAGAAGAGCTCGTCGGCCATAGAGCCGCGATCGGTCATCAAGGCGATGCTTCGTAAGGAAGTCGAGGCAGCTACTTTTGCCCTCGACGTCACGAAGCCATTGTTCATCAGGTTCAGTTGCTGCAGAATACTGCCATCCTGGCTGCGCTGTTGGGTATTGCGATTGCCACGCAGGAAGAGGTTCATGAAGTCTCGGACACCTCCGTTGCTGTTTGGCTCCACCGGCTCTGGCATTTGCATTGCCCAATTCACGGGTTCTGCCCATCCACCAATCGTGTAGCGACCCAACACATTGGTAGCCGTCTGGATTGCGTCGTGCACTTCTTCGCCTTCGAGCCGGCGAACGTAGTGGCGGGCAAAGAGAGGTACATACTCAGCCTTCCATCCGTCTCCATAATCGGAACTCAATTGATAAGCGTTCGATTCCACCAGCTTGCGCATAAATTCGCGCAGATTGTAGTTGTTCTCGATCAAGTCTTCAGCCAGCTTCTCCAGCAACTCGGGATGGGTGGCCTGCAAGGTCCAGTCGCCCGTGGGAGGATTCTTCGGGTCGAGCCGGGCCGGATCGAGTTGATCCACCGGCTCCACCAGCGCCATATTGAAAACTTCTTTCCAAAGGCGGTTGGCGAAATTGCGGGCGAACATCTTGTCATTCACCAGACGTGTTGCGAACTGCCCACGCCAGTCTGAACCATTGGGTTCTGCCTCACCCATGCGCCAGGCAGGATTGGCTGAGCGCAGCATGCCAATCTGAACACGGCGGGGGCGATTCCCAAAGGTGGTGTTCATGTTGTAGTTGCCAGTGGTGGAATCAGAGATATCGGTGGAATTGGGAAACTCAGCCGCCATTTGATTGCGGTCTGAAAAGCGAACCCGTGAGAAGTAGGCAGCCATCTGGTAGGCTTCCATGCGAGTGGCGCGGCGGCCCCACAGGCTCAACTGTTCCAGATGCCCACGACCGTCGTGACACATGATGCAGTCGTAGTGGCCCATTCCCATAAACGCTGACACGCTTCGCGAGAAGAGCGTGTCGTATGTATCCTCAATCGGCCCACCGGGAGTGCGCCAGCGGTTGATCCAGGTAGACGGGCCATCACTGCCGCCACGCTCAGTATTGCCTTTGGCTGTGATGGCTTCAAAAACAATATCTTTAATCGACTTGTTCTGTGAAACGCTTTGTGCGATCCAGCCGAAGAAGTTGTTTCGGGCGCCCACTTGTTGATTGCGGTAAGCGTTCGACGCAGCATTTTGCAGCAGATCACCCCACCACATCGTCCACTTGTCGGTGAACTCACGAGAATAAAGCAGGCGATCAATCAGGTCAGAACGCTTGCGCTCATTTTTCTCTTCGATAAAAGCGCGGTACTGTTCGATGGTCGGGATACGCCCGGTTAGATCCAGGTAAATACGACGGACGAATTCCTCGTCTGTGGTGAGGCGAGCACTCGGCACCCCAGCCGATGCAAGCTTGCCAAAAATGGCTTCGTCGATCATTCCCTTGATTTCGATAGTTCCGGGAGCAGCAGCCCGGCTGGACGCCGACTGACGGCCGCCCTTGAAGCTCATCGCCCGCTCCTGGACACTTTCACGCACACGCGCTTCCAGTGCGGTGTATTCGTCAGGATCCGCTTTAAATGTGCAATTGGCGCCACCCATTTCGGTCAAGGGCAGAACGGCCTCTTGTTCCTGGGCTATGGAAGATGGAAGGATGCTGAGAGCGAGCAGGATCGCTGTCAACTGATGAGTGGACAAGTTTTTGTACGTCACGATTCCCCGTTTACCTTTCGGCTTGAAGATATTATAGCCGAACAAAAATTTTGCGGATGAACCGAAAGTACTAAAGAGTCCCGATTAGCGGATGATGCCTGCAACAAAAGCGTTGGGTGCGGGCGCTGCATTGGCGCGCGTCGTACCGTCGGTGGTTTGCAGGTCGCTCGATACTGTGTAGCCGGCCACATAGAGCAGCCGTGGATTTGCAGGATCGAAGCTAACAGAGTTGATGACGTCGGTTGAAGATCCACCAAAGTAAGACAGGTATTCGAGGCCAGCGTTTCCAGATGTAGAGGAGTTAATCACTGCCACCATACCGTCGGCAAAAGCCGAGGCGGGGGTCTTCTTCACGGCAGTTGCGGTGGTGGGGAGCAAGCCTGACATTGAGTATCCGCCTACTGCCACACGATTCGCGTCCATCAGCGTAAGACCGTAGACGAACTCATAACCAGTGCCACCAAGGTAGCTGCAATACAGCAGTGCATTCGTGCCGCTCAAGAGCGGGTCCACCTGCATCACAAAGGCATCGGTTCCGCCAGCCAGGCTGCGCTGTGCAGCGAACGCTGTAACGGGCAGATCCCTGCTGAAGGTAATTCCAGAAACCCACAATTTCCCGTTGATATCGATTGCCAGCCCACGAGCTTCATCGCTGCCACTACCGCCGAGCAGCGAGCCATAAGTGAAAGAGGCCAAACCGGTCCGCGAGGGATCAACGGAAGCCACATAGCCATCAAAGAATCCAGTCGAAAACATCGAAACGCCATTCTCGGTAAGCGGAAAATCGTCTGAACCCGTAGCTCCGGCAAACCAGATCCGGTTGTTGCGATCAATCACAACCGCTACCGCTGTATCGTTCCCATTTCCACCCAGATACGAGGAGTAGCTCAAGGTGCTTTCACGCGGGTTGAAGTAAAACACAAACGCATCAGAATTACCGCGCCGCACCGGCTGCGCGCCGTTGCTCACGCCAGGGAGCCCATCAGCAGAGGTCGTACCAACAACAGCAATATTTCCTGTTGGCCCGATTGCGAGCGCTTTAGCCAGTTCGCGGCCCGTGCCGCCGTAATAGCTGCTGTAGGCGAGCGAAATCGCGCCGCCCTGATTGGGGTCGATAATCGAAACAAAGGCGTCAAAATCGCCGCCAAGCTGATTTTGGAAAGGTGAAGCCGCAACGGGGAAGTTTGCCGAATTCGTGATCCCGGTCAAAACAACGCGCCCCTGGGCGTCCAGCTTCATATCCACCAGTTCTTCAACGTCCACGCCACCGAGCCAGGTAAAGAAAAGAGTCGTTGCACTGCCATCGGGATTGATCCGGAATTTAGCGACAAAAATGTCGGTGCGACCAGCATTGCTTACCTGAAAAGGCTCATTTGGCCCAAAGGCTTCATACTTGCCAGCAGAGTGGCCACCCACCCAAACGTCGCCAGACGGCTCTACAACGACATTTGTTGCAACATCAAAATCGCCACCCGGAAGGTAGCGAGACCAGCCCAATGTGCTGGTAGACTGACCCTGCATCGCGGCAAGGCAAACGATCATCAAAGCGGAGAAGCGAACGAAGAAATTCATGGTTAAACAAAAAGAGACGGCGATACCATCTACTAGGTTGCCACAAACCGAGCCATGACATCGATTGAGACTTTTTTAGGATTCCTTTTTGCGGCCATCCTGATCGCCCTGATCGCCAAGCGGCTCGACCAGCCGTACCCCATCGCGCTAGTGCTGGGAGGGCTCGGCATCGGTCTCATCCCCGGTGCCCCACGCATCGCACTCGACCCAAACATGGTCTTTTTCCTGCTTCTACCGCCGGTTCTGACAGAAGCCGCTTTTTTCACCTCCTGGCGAGATTTCTGGCGCTGGCGCCGTGCGATCTTCCTTTTGGCATTCGGTTTGGTGACGGCAACCAGCGCCCTGGTCGCCTTTCTTTGCGTACAATTTATCCCCGGCATGAACTGGGCCACCGGCTTTTTGCTCGGTGCGATCATTTCCCCGCCAGATGCCGCCGCGGCCACCAGCATCACCCGCGGTCTTGGCCTGCCCAAGCGCGTGGTTCAGATTCTGGAAGGTGAAAGCCTCGTCAACGACGCCTCCGGCCTCACCCTCTATCGATTTGCCGTGATCGCAATCGCGGGATCCGGCTTCTCCTGGTCAAGCGCCTCGCTTTCCTTCCTGTGGATTGTCCTCGGTGGCGTCGCAATCGGTGCCCTGCTAGGCATCGTATTCGTCAAACTCTACAGCTTTCTGCGAGACCCGGAGGTAGAAGTACTCTCCACCTTCCTGCTCAGCTACTTTTCGTATTTTGCGGCAGAACAAGTACATGCCTCGGGCGTACTTGCTACCGTCGCCAGCGGCCTCATCCTCGGCTGGTACGCACCCGAACTCTTCAACGCCAACTCGCGCATCCGTGGCTTCGCCGTCTGGCAGACCTTTGTCTTCATCGTCAACGCCACCATCTTTCTGCTCATCGGCCTGCAGATTCCCTCAGTCCTCGAAGGCCTCGGCGGCTATCCGCTCAGCCTGCTCGCCTGGTGGTCTGGCATCATCCTGCTGGGCGTCATCGCGATGCGGCTGATCTGGGTTTTTCCGGCAGCCTATCTGCCCGCACTGTTATCAAAGAGCGAGCCCATGCCCAACTGGCGCGGCGTGCTGATTGTCGGCTGGACAGGCCTGCGCGGCGTCGTCAGCCTTGCCGCAGCCCTGGCACTCCCGCTCGAAACCGAGCGCGGCCTTCCCTTCCCCTATCGCAACCTGATCTTGTTTCTCACCTTCGCAGTGATCCTGGGCACTCTGTTCCTGCAAGGGCTTTCGCTGCGCTGGATCGTCCGCAGGCTAGGCCTGCCTGCAGACAAAGCCAGCGAAGAAGAGCAGTTGAACGCCCGCATTTACGCCACAGAGAAAGTGCTGGAGCATGTTCTTGAAGCCCAGGAAAGTGGGAAATGCACCAGCGCAGCCTTCGACCGAATCCGTGGCTATTACGAAGACCGCCTGGCCGACCTCCGGGCCCGCCTCGAAATCGAAACCGGCATCGAGCGTCGCGACGAGCCGCAGGACTTCCAGAACCTCGACGAGCAGC
This sequence comes from Bryobacter sp., assembly GCA_044376335.1. Lineage (GTDB taxonomy): Bacteria > Acidobacteriota > Terriglobia > Bryobacterales > Bryobacteraceae > Bryobacter. The sequence continues at coordinate 9,909 of JBIPMY010000049.1, read as the reverse complement.
GCCTCTGGTGGAAATTGGTCAAGATCGAACGCACTGCTATTCTCGATCTGCGCAAACAGCTTAAGATCGGAGACGAAGCCTTGCACGAAATCGAGCGCGACATCGACCTGCTCGAAGCCCGCATCACGCCCAAGCACTAGCCACATGCGCCTCCTCTTACTCCTCGCACTCGCCTTGCCGCTTGAGGCTCAGCCCATCCGCGCCCTGATTATCGACGGCGTAAACAATCACGACTGGCAGGCCGCCACAACATTTCTCAAAACCACACTCGAGCGCACCGGGCGATTCAAGGTGGACGTCTCAACCGTCCCGCCCACCGCAGCAGACTGGCACCCCAAATTCGAGAGCTATCAGGTAGTAATCAACAACTTCAACGGCGGCCATCTCGAAAACGGCATCCGCTGGCCGCAAGCCGTCGAGCAGGATTTCCTCAACTATCTGAACAAGGGCGGGGGCGTCGTGATCTTCCATGCCGCCAACAACGCCTTCCTCAAATGGCCTGAATACAACCAGATTGTTGGGCTCCTGTGGCGCGACAAATCCTTCGGCCCAGGCCTGGTAATCGATATCCAGAAGAAGCCAATGCTCGTACCCGCAGGTGAAGGCTTCGCTCCCGGCCATGGCCCCCGCCACGACTTCCGCGTAGACATTCTCGACACCAAACACCCCATCACCAAAGGGCTGCCCGTCTTCTGGCAACACAAAGCCGAACAACTCACCCACGGCCAGCACGGCCCGCCCGAAGCCCTCAAGCACCTCCACATTCTCACCTACGCTTACAGCAAAGACTCCAAACGTAACGAGCCAATGGACTGGGTTCGCAAATACGGCAAAGGCCGCGTCTACACAACCATGCTCGGCCACACCTGGAAGAACGAAGCCAATCCCAATCTCGACGTCCCCGAATTCCAGCGCCTGCTGGTGCGTGCCGTCGAATGGACGGCCACCGGCAAAGTTACGCTTCCCGCCAATTGAGCTCGGCATCGGTGCGCCGCACATAGTTGGCATCAAGCGCCGCAGGGTCCGGCCGCTCCCCGGCCAGCCAGCGCTTCTCAGCCAGCTTGCCCACCGCACCCGCAATCACACGCGGAGCAAGAGTCACAGCCAGATCGTCGACGGCATCGAAACTCACCCACTCCACTTCCCGGTCGATCAATTCCCGCACTCTCGCAAGCGGCATCACTACTTCGCTCCCGTCAAGCAACCGTGCATAAACATCCCCACGGCGAGCGTCATAAAACGGCACCACCAACCCCGCGCCAAACCCAAGCAACGCATCCAGATTACTCACACCATAAACAGGCTTACCCAGAGCCTCGCCCAGGCCCTTCACAGCGGTCAATCCAATACGCACGCCAGTAAACGTTCCCGGCCCGCAAGCCGCTGCAAAGCCGTCCACATCCTTCACATGCACACTCAAAGCCCCCAGGGCCTCAAAGAGCAAATGCCCATAGCCATCGCCCCCATCGAGCGTCACTTCTTCTACAATCTGGCCGCCTTCTACCAGCGCCAGACTCCCAACCTCATGCGTTGTATCAATTGCCAGAATCACTTCACCAGCCTCACAATACGATCAATAAAGTAGACCTTGCCATTGGAATTGATCCCGGTAAAACGAAGATTCAACACAGCAGGGAACTTTGTAGCCAGAGCCGATGGCAACACCATCGGGCCCTTGTCTTTGGTTGTAATCACCCGCATGCCCTGCAACTCTGTCGGCACATCAGCCGTCACCAGATACTGCATAAACCTCGTGGCGCGCGAATCCTTGGTGATCGTGAGCGTAAAGGGCACGGGCGAATCCGCCTTCAGGTCTGCATTGTCTTTGATGTCAACGGTAAAGGGGATGCGCTTCGGGTCGATCTCAAACTCCTGCATCATAATCACCTCGCTCTCAAACTTGTAGCTCTTGAGCATCCCCTCCTTGCGGCCTTCACGCGAAAGGTGCAAGATCCACTCACGATCCTTGCTTGGCGGCTCACCGATAAAGTGCTCGCCCTTGTACTCCTTCATCGGTGTGCGCTCACCTGTTGCTACATCCACCCAGGCAGCGTCGTAAGTGTGCTTTTCCACTTCCACTTCTACAATCCCGGGCCGCTCCACATAAACCAGATAATCGGTACCAATCAGCGCCAGCCCACGGCCGTTCGATACATCAAAATAAGGCTCGAGTTCCCAATAGCGCGTCTTCTCAAGAATCTCCGCCATCGCCCTGGTAGCACCGTAGCCGAGGTAGCTGCCCGCCGCAACCGCATTCCACAGCACCTTCGAATTCATCTTCTTGCCAACGGTAACAATCGGCATGGCATACAACTGGTGCTCAATAGCCGGCACGGCAGGGTCCTCCCCGTTACACAGGATGTGCGTCATCCAGCCATCGCGAACAAAGGCTGAAGTGCTGCCCAGCGGATAAGCGCTGCGTGGGTGGTTGTATGGGTCGATCTTCATGATGAGCGACCCGATATCCTTCAGCAGCGTACGCGCATCCTTATAAGTCTCCCAATCCTGCACCAGTTCCCAGGTCACATTCAAGGGCGCCAGCCGCGCAAGCGCATATCGAAAATACTTCTCACGAGTAGCCCAATCCGGCAGCGCCTTCACCAGTGCACCGTTCGGCCCGGCCAGCACTACATCGACGATGATCCCGTCAGCATTGAGCTTCTGCACCCGCTTCTCAAACGCTTCAAAGCGCTTCGGATCTGGAGGCCACACCGGCTCAAGCACAGTGCGCACATGCGTAGCCTTCTGCGCCTTGACGGTCTCAAACGATTCTTCAGCCGCATTTGCGAGATCCCACACCTCCATGCCCAACCACAGATGCGCTTTCTGACTTCCCGAATAGCGCCAATGATGAACATTCGCTTTATGAATAAAGCCCGGCAGTTCGCTCACCAAACCATGGAAGCTGAGCGTCTGCTTGTCAAAACGAGCCAGGTTGCTCGTAATCTTCAACTCCCAGAGTCCATCGTCGGTCGGTGCCACACGCACCACCATCTTCCCGCCGCCATCCCAGAAAGCATCGGCGAGGAAAGTACGAAAACGAGGGCTCTTTACTTCGGCCGTAATCTTTACGGTCTTCCAGGGCTCGGGATGAGCCTTCACTTCAGCCACATCCAACTCAAAAACAATATCGCAAGCGCTGTACACCAGCGTGTCCGGGCAGACCTTCTGCCCCCACGCTGCAATCGTCAATAGCAAAACAAGCAATCCGACCCGCATAATAACCAGTATGATGCGTGCGCTACTCATTGGATTACTGCTTTCTCTGGCAACCTTTGGTCAATCGACCCTGGCCACAAAAACCGCCAGCCTCGAAAAACAGGACGGCTACTTCCCGCTCTACTACGACACCAAAGCCGGCAAGCTCTTTCTGCTGATCGATAAATTCAATACAGACTTCCTCTACTACGAAAGTCTGCCCGCAGGCCTCGGCTCAAACGACACCGGCCTCGACCGCGGTCTGCTCGGCCAGGAGCGCGTTGTCCACTTTGAACGGGTCGGCCCCAAGGTCATGCTGGTGCAGGAAAATCTCGATTACCGCGCCATCTCGCCCGACGCAACAGAACGTCAGGCCGTCGCCGACAGTTTCGCCAAGAGCATCCTCTACGGCTTCACGGTGGAAGCAGAAGAAAACAACAAGGTCCTGATCGACATCACCAACTTTGTCGTTCGCGATGCGATGAACGTCGCTGGCCGCCTGCGCGACATGAAGCAGGGCACCTTCCGTCTGGACCCCGCCCGCAGCGCCATCTACATGCCCCGCACCAAGGCCTTCCCCAAGAACACGGAAGCCGAAGCAACCATCACCTTCGCCGGTGAAGGCGTCGGCAACTTCGTCTCCAGCGTCACCCCCACTCCAGACTCTATGACCCTGCGCGTGCATCACAGCTTCCTCGAACTACCCCCTCCCGGCTTCAAGCAACGAGCCTTCGACCCCCGCTCCGGCTACAACCAGCTCCGCTTCAAAGACTACGCAACGCCAGTAGAACAACCCGTCGACAAACGCTTCATCACCCGCCACCGTCTCGAAAAGAAAGACCCACGCGCCAAGATCAGCGACCCCGTCAAGCCCCTCGTCTATTACATCGACCGTGGCGCACCAGAGCCCATCCGCACGGCCCTCCTCGAAGGAGCACGCTGGTGGAATCAGGCCTTCGAAGCCATCGGCTACCGCAACGCTTTCCAGGTAGAGATCATGCCAGAGGGCGCAGATTCAATGGACGCTCGCTACAACATCATCCAGTGGGTGCACCGTTCTACGCGTGGCTGGTCATACGGTGCCAGCGTCACCGACCCGCGCACGGGAGAAATCATCAAGGGCCACGTCACCCTGGGTAGCCTGCGCATCCGTCAGGACTTCATGATTGCCGAAGGCATGCTCGCCCCCTACATCGGAGCCGACGCCTCCACCAAGCGAATGATGGATATGTCCATTGCTCGCATCCGCCAGCTTTCGATTCACGAAATCGGCCACACCCTTGGCCTTGTCCATAACTTCTCTGCCAGCGCCTTCGGCCGCACCAGCGTAATGGATTACCCAGCGCCACTCTTCACCTTCAAGCCAGACGGCTCAATCGATCTCAGCGACGCTTACGCAGTAGGCGCAGGCGATTGGGACAAGGTCACCATCGAATATGGCTACCAGCACTATCCACCAGGCACCGACGAAGCCGCAGAACTCCGCAAGGTGCTCGACCGCGCACACGAGCGCGGCATGTACCTGATCGCCGATACCGATTCGCGAGCCACCGGCGGCGCTCACCCCACCGGCCACCTTTGGGACAACGGCGCCAACGCCGTCGACGAGCTCAACCGCATGATGAAAGTACGCTCGAAGGCTCTCGAAACCTTCGGCGAAAAAGTAATCACCATGTGGACGCCAATGTCGGAGATCGAAAACAAACTAGTACCCATCTACCTGAGCCACCGCTATCAGGTGGAAGCAGCAGCCAAGGTCATCGGAGGTGTTGACTATCGCTACGCCATCCGTGGCGACAAGCAACCCGTCGCCAACATCATCGCGCCTGAAGAACAGCGCCGCGCCCTCAACGCGTTGCTCGACACTCTCAAGCCGGAAACTCTCGCCCTGCCAGAGCGCATTCTCACTCTGATGCCTCCGCCAGCATTCGGCTACCCCAGAACCCGCGAAAGCTTCAAAGGCCGCACCGGCTTAACCTTCGACGCCCTGTCTCCGGCTGAAGCCGCCATCAACCTGGCAGTAAGCCTCATCCTCCACCCCGAGCGCGCCAGCCGCATCGCACAACACAATGCCCGCGACAAAAAGTATCCAGCACTCGGTGAAATAGTCAAAGCTCTCACCGATACCGCCTTCATGGGCAAGCCACTTGATTACGGCATGGATTGGGAACTAAGAAATCTGCTCAAGGTTTCGATTGTGTATCACCTGATGGCGCTAGCCGCAGACCAACGCACCGCACCCACCGCGCGCTCACTTGCATTCACCGTTCTTACACAGATCTCAACCATTAACTACGACTTATGGCTGAATAACGAGATCAAGCGCTTCATCGAAGATCCAAAGGTAATCCCGCTTCCCCGCCCGATTGAAGCTCCACCTGGCATGCCAATCGGAGACGAAGAATCTCGGCTCTGGTAAATAAACTTACAAATCTGGGAACCGTTACCCAACGCTCACCGTCTGTTGAACGTCTATACGTTTATTCACGGAGCGTAAATGACTTTTCGCGCTTGCTTACTGGCTCTAGTGCCTGCATTCCTGTGTTCATGCGGGGATACAGCTCAAACTTCGCTCGCCCCTACTAAAGTTGAGGCGTCGTCGCCAACGCGTCCAACTACTTCATTGCGGGCCACTGGCACGGTACAGGCACTGCAAAGTTTCTCCATCCGTTCGCCTCAGATTACAGGTCAATCCGGCCGCATGACCTTAACTTACTTGATTCCGAATGGTTCAAAAGTGAATCAAGACCAGGTAATTGCCGAGTTTGATCGGACGGCGATACTCGATGAAGCAAGAGAGACGGAATCGAAACTGGCGGAAACCGGCCACCAACTCGAAGAGAAGCGCGCTTTGATTCGAAGTGACAGAGCCAAGCGAGACGCAGCCATTTACGAAGCCAAGGCAGAGCTTCAAAAGGCACAGCTACAGCTTCGGCGCGGCCCGGTAATCAGCGAGATCGACCGTCTCAAAAATGAAGCCCGGGCAACAAGTTCTTCTGCCAGGCTGGCCAGCCTCGAAAAATCAGGCACCTTCCGCGTACAGGCCGAAGAAGCATCACTCAAGGTGTTAGAACTCAAGCGGGACCGTCAGAAACTCACGCTGGAAAGACTCCGGCGTAATCTCGATAAACTCGTGATCAAAAGCCCGCAACCCGGCATGGTGGCCCTCGAGAATATTTGGCGGAGTGGGTCGATGGGTCCGCCGCAAGAAGGCGACCAGATGTTTCCCGGTCAGCCCGTTCTTCGTCTCTTCAACCCGGAGCGAATGATCATTGATGCCAGCGTCAACGAATCGGATGTGGCTGTTCTGAAACCTGGGGTTACTGCAAAGCTCTATGTCGATGCTTACCCCGGCGCGGTCTTTCAAGCCGAGATGCTCACAGCAAGCCCGATCGCTATTGCCGGCCTCGACTCTCCAGTACGCACCTTTTCCGCCCGCTTTAAAGTGCTCTCGCAAGATCCTCGTCTCTTGCCTGATCTCTCGGCGGCTCTAGAAATTGACCGCACAACGGCCAAGCCATGAATCTGAAAAAAACTCTCTTCGCCGCGCTACTCCTGGCAGTACCCGTTGCCGTCGCCGTTTGGTTTGTTCAGGCTCGCCCCACACAGGCCGCCTCGGATCTCCCGACAGCTCAAGCTCGCGAAGGCGAGTTTCTGGTAATCACAACCTCGCGCGGAGAACTCGTAGCTGGCAAATCGGTAATGGTCACCGCCCCGCTGAATGTTCCGGAACTTCGCATCCTCTGGCAGGCTCCAGCCGGGTCGGCTGTGAAGGCGGGCGATGTCATCCTAAAATTCGACACCAGCAGCGCGCAGCGCCAGTTCCAGGAAAAAGAGGCGAACCTGAAGCAGTCAGAAGCTCAATTAGCCGAATCGGTTGCCCAGGCCCGCATTGCCGCCGAGCAAAGCGCTCTAGAGATTGCCGGACAAACTACGCAGGCCGAAAGAGCTCGCCTCGAAGTCACCCGCAGCGAGATCCTGAGTGCCCTGCAAGCCGAAGAAAAGAAGATCGACTACGGAATCGCCCAGGAGAAACTCCGCGTCAAACAAGCCGAGGCAGCTCTGGTAAAGGCCCAGAACGAATCGAAGATTGCCGTTGTTCGCACAACCCTCGACAAGGTTAAAGCCGAACTCGAATTGACCCGCAAGCGCATCGGCCAGATGGAGGTTCTCGCCCCCTCTGCGGGCGTCGTCAATTACCTCATGAATTACTCGCAAGGGTGGGTCAACGCGAAGCCGTTCAAGGTTGGCGACACAGTTTGGGCCGGCAGTTCCATCGCCGAGATCCCAGACCTCTCTACTTTGCAGTTGAAAGGAAAGATCGAAGAGATCGAACGTGGCCGCCTCGTTCCGGGGCTCCCTGTCAGGATGCTGCTGGACCCCTTCCCCGAGAAGCCCTTCACTGGAAAGCTGGCAGGAATTACGCCGCTGGCCGAGCAAAATTTCGAATGGCCCCCTTCCCGCAATTTCCGCGCTTACGCTGCTTTTGATCAGGTCGACAATCGCTTGCGGCCCGGAATGAATGGCCGTCTCGACATCATCGTAGATCGCATCCCCAAAGCTATTAGCGTACCTGCCAAGGCGATCTTTGCCCGCAGCGGCCGTCCCTCGGTTCTGGTGCTAGGGCCAAAAGGTCTTTCGTCGGTGAGCGTCGAAGTTCTGGCCCGAAATCCCGACGAGGTTGCCATCAAGGGCATCACCGGAGGAACCCGTGTTGCGCTGGTGGACGAGTCGCTCAAACAACAAAAGGGCAAATCAAAATGAAAGCCCTGGTCTATCTCGCCATCCTTGCTATCTGCACCATCGCCGGTTGGGCCGGCTTCAATGCGATTCAAAAGTGGAAGCAGGGAGAGGTGCGCGAAGTGCCCAGAACCAAGGTACGACGCGGAGACCTGGCCTTTCCCATCTCCACCAAAGGCGCGCTTCAGGGTGGCAATTCCAAAATGCTAATCGCGCCTATGACTGGCAGTCAGCAACTCACCATCACTCAACTGAGCAAACCCGGCGACCTAGTCAAGGAAGGCGAAGTCATAGTTGAATTTGACACCACCGAAGAAGCCCACAAGCTGCGCGAAGCAGAATCCGACCTTGCCGAAGCAGAACAACAGGTGGCCCAGGCCAAAGCAGAATCACAAGCCCGCGAAGAAGAACTCAACACCGAGTTGATTCTGGCCCGGGGAGAACTGGAACAAGCGCGCCTCGAATGCCGGCGCAATCCCCTGCTTGCAGCGATTGTTGTCCAACAGAACAACCTGATGCTCAAGGACGCACAAGACAAGCTGGCCAAACTGGAATCGGAATATCCGCAACGTAAATCCGCCGCCCGTGCCTCGGTCAACATTCAGGAAGCTTCGCTCAAGAAGGCATCCGTCCTCGCCGGGGTCGCCAAAAGCAATATCGAAAAGATGACGCTCAAAGCCCCAGCCTCCGGCTACGTCAATATCGAATCGAACACCAATTCCAACTTCTTCTTCCCAGGCATGACCTTCCCCTCCTTCCAGATTGGCGACAGTGTGCGCGCCGGGATGGCAGTCGCTCAAATCCCCGATCTTGCCCATTGGGATGCCGCCGTTGTCATTACAGAATCAGATCGCGGGCTGATCTCTGTAGGGCAGACGGGCGAAGTTCGTGTCGTGGCCATTCCCGGGCGAGCTCTCAAAGCCAAAGTATCCAACCTCGGCGGCACTACGGGTCCTCCCTGGAATCGCCGTTTCGAGTGCAAACTCACGCTGGAGGACACGCTTCCCAATCTGCGGCCTGGCATGAGCGTGAATGTTGTCATCTCCACAGAGTCCTTAAAAAATGTCCTCTGGGTGCCCACTCAGGCCGTGTTTGAAAGTGATGGCCGCACCTTCGTTCACGCTTTCGACAAGGGAAGCTTCGTTGCGAAAGACGTCAAAATTGTCCGCCGTGGCGAGAGCCAGGTGGTAATCACCGGCGTCTCTGAGGGCACCGAAGTAGCCCTCGCCAGTCCCGATCAAAAAGACAACGCAAAGCCACAAGAGAAGGCCAAAAAGTGAATCGACCCCAAGGAATCTTCTCCGACGTCTTGGAAGCACTCGGCAACCTCCAGGCTCAAAAGGCAAGAACCTTTCTCACGGCCCTCGGCATTGTTTTCGGAGTGGGCTCGGTTATCGGCATGCTTTCCATCGGCGCCGGCGCGCGCGAAGAATCCCTCCGCATGATCGAAAAACTGGGCGTCCGAAACATCCTGGTGGATTCCATTCCCGCTACCAGCCCGGAAGAATTGCAACAGCGCCGCCGTGCCTCCCAGGGCCTGAATGAAAGAGACATTCGCATCCTTCAGGCAAATCTCGACGGCGTAGAAGCACTCTCTCCGCGACGCACACTCTTCCCCAGCCGCGTCCTGCCGAAGCCCTCAGGAAGCATGCCCATCCTGCAGGGCGTTCGCCCGGTATTCTCTGTGATTCATGCCCTCACCGCGAGTGAAGGCCGCCTGATTTCCGACGAAGACGAGGCCACCAGCGCAGCGGTCTGCATGATCGGCCAATCCGCCAAGATCAATCTGCTTGGCTTCGACGCGGCAGTAGGCAAGAAGATCAAGATCAACGACACATGGCTCGAAGTAGTAGGTGTGCTGGCAGACCAGGTTGCCGATGCTGCAGCAGGAGTGAAGCTGCAGGATCGCAACAATGCCATCTTCATCCCGCTCAATACCTTCCAATACCGCTTCTGGGACACAACGCGCTT
>JBIPMY010000335.1:0-6984 GCA_044376335.1 Bryobacter sp. | reverse complement strand
CCAAACAAACACCAATCGGTCAATCCCAGGCATTCCTATTCGACAGCCAATCACTGATTCCCTTTGCCAAAACTTGGCTCGAAGCGTACCCGTTTCGTCACGATACTGGTAGATAATCACATCTATGAGCCAGCCATCCCTCACCATCGGCATCGAAGAGGAATACCAAACCATCGACCCCGTAACGCGGGACCTGCGCTCGCACATCAGCGCCGAAATCATCGGCAAAGGCCAGCGCATCCTCGCCGAACGCGTTAAACCGGAAATGCATCAAAGCGTTGTTGAAGTCGGCACCGGCATCTGCCACAACATGAAGGAAGCGCGTGCCGACTTGCGCGAACTCCGCACCGGTATCATCCAGCTCGCCAAACAAAACAACCTCCGCATCGCAGCCGCCTCCACCCATCCCTTCGCCGATTGGCGCAAGCAGGAAATATACCCAGACGAGCGCTACGCCACTATCGTCGAAGACATGCAGTCGGTTGCCCGCTCCAACTTGATCTTCGGCCTACATGTGCACATCGGAGTCGAAGACCGCGAAGCCGCCATTCAGATCATGAATGCAGCCCGCTACTTTGTCCCACACATCCTCGGGCTCACCAGCAATTCCCCCTTCTGGCTTGGCCTTGAAACCGGCCTCAAGAGCTATCGCTGCAAGGTCTTCGATAAATTCCCACGCACCAACATCCCGGACTACTTTCCAAGCTGGGGCGAGTACACAAACTTCGTCAACCTCCTAATCAAGACCAACTGCATCGACAGCGCGAAGAAGATCTGGTGGGACATCCGCCCACATCCCCACTTTCCGACGCTTGAGTTCCGCATTATGGACCTGCCTATGCGGATGGATGAAACGCTCGCCGTTACGGCCCTCATCCAGGCGCTGGTGGCCAAGCTCTACAAGCTGCACAGCAACAATCAGGGTTTCCGCCTCTATCGCAGAGCGCTTATCATGGAGAATAAGTGGCGCGCCGCGCGCTACGGCCTCGACGGCAAGCTGGTCGACTTCGGCAAACAAACCGAAGTTCCTCTGAAAGACCTGCTCTTCGAATTGCTCCACTTCGTCGACGACGTCGTTGACGACCTGGGAAGCCGCGAAGAAATCGCCTACATCTACAAGATGATGCGCAATGGAACTGGCGCAGACCGCCAACTGCAAGTCTGGCGTGAAACAGGTGATCTCAAAGCCGTCGTCGACTACATCATTTCTGAAACGGAGGCTGGCCTTTAAGTTGCTGCCCACTACATTCGACCCCGAACTCAGCCAAGGCGCACACAATGCTGTGCATACCTGCCTTCGTATCCAGCCCTCCGAGCGCGTCACGCTGATCACCGACAAGGCAAGCGAGGAAATCGCCGCATCGATCGCGCATGAGCTTACCAAGCTTGGATGTGAGTTCAACGCCTTCCGCCTAGAAGACTTCGCCGATCGTCCGCTCACCAAGATGCCGGAGGTCGTGCTCTCCGATATGGAGTCGTCTCAGGTATCGATTTTTGCCGTCGTAGCGCAACAAGGCGAGCTGCACAGCCGCATGCAGATGACTGACGTCGTCAACCACTACCGCATTCGCCACGCCCACATGGTCAACATCGAGAAGCGCATCATGATGGAGGGTATGCGGGCAGACTTCCTCAAGGTAGACGCCCTCTCGGTTCAGGTGCGCGAAATCGCCGCTGCCGCAAAAAAGATCAAGGCCACCACCGCCAACGGCACGCACATCATCGCCGACATGCATCCGGACTACAAGTGGATCAAGACCAGCGGCATCATCTCTACGGCAAAGTGGGGTAATCTTCCAGGTGGCGAATGCTTCACCTCGCCAGGAGAAGTTAATGGCCTCTTTGTGATTGATGGCGTTGTGGGCGACTATCTCTGCGCCAAATATGGCGACCTTCGCGAGACACCGCTTACGGTGAGAATCGAGAAGAACCGCATGGTCAGTGCAGAATCCAAAAACAAAGAACTGCGCGATGAGTTCTGGGCTTATTGCCACACCGACGAGAACTCTGACCGTGTCGGCGAATTCGCCATCGGCACGAACCTCGCGCTCAACGACGTCATCGGCAACATCCTGCAGGACGAAAAGATCCCCGGCATCCACATCGCCTTTGGCAATCCTTACGGCGCACATACTGGAGCCGACTGGTATTCTTCCACCCACATTGATGTTGTCGGCCGCAAATTCAACATCTGGGCCGACGATCGGCAGATCATGCGTGACGGCCACTTCCTGATCGAACACTAAAATGATCACGGAACTTCGCGAAGACTTCAACCGCCGCTGGACGCCTGAAAAATATAAGCACTTCCAGACCTCGCTGGATGCCGCGATCGGTCAACATGTAGCCTTCCGTCATTCAGAAACACCCTGTTTCTTTCCACGCGATCTACTCCAGGAGATGTCGCGCGCCGGTCGTGACCTCGTCGGCCAACTCCTCAGCAACAAGCTCTATCTCGAAGCCTCAGACCGCGAGATCCCCGCTCAATATCGTGTCCCCAACGAGGCACGCGAGCCCATGTTCATCCAGGCCGATTTCGGCATCGTGCATGAGAACGGCGCCTACGCACCCAAGCTTGTCGAGATCCAGGGCTTCCCCAGTCTTTACGGCTACCAGACCGAGATGGCCCGCCAGTACATGCGAGCTTATGATCTCGACCCCAACTTGCGCCACCTCCTGAGCGACCTCGATCTCGCCGCCTATCATAGGCTGCTGGGAGAGGCGATCCTCAACGGCCACTCTCCCGAAAACGTAGTCCTTCTCGAGATCGACCCCGAGAATCAGAAGACCGTCTGCGACTTCATCTGCACCGAGCGCATCTACGGGGTGCGCGCCGTCTGCATCACCAAGGTGATCAAGCGAGGCAACAAGCTCTTCTACGATCGGGACGGCGTTGAGACCCCGATTCACCGAATTTATAACCGTGCGATCTTCGACGAGCTGGAGCGCAAGAAAGCCGTCATCCCTTTCAACTGGACCGACGACCTGCAGGTGGAGTGGGCCGGCCACCCTAACTGGTTCTTCCGTCTGAGTAAGTTCTCGATTCCCTGGTTCAAGCACCCAACGGTCCCCGAAAGCCACTTCTTCCATGAAGTGACAGACCTGCCCGGCAACCCCGAGAACTACGTTTTGAAGCCGCTCTATTCGTTTGCTGGCCTCGGCGTAATCGTAGGCCCAACCACGGAAGAACTCGAAGCGATCCCGGTACGCGAGCGCCGCAACTACATCCTGCAGGAGCGCGTCCGCTTCGCCCCAACAGTGATCACGCCGCACGGCCCCACGATGGCCGAAGTCCGCATCATGTACATTTGGCTCCCTTCGATGCAGGTGCCTGTAGCAGCCAACATGATCGTAAGAATGGGCCGCGGCAAACAGATGGGTGTCGATCACAACAAAAACCTCGAATGGGTCGGTGCCTCCGCCGGCTTTTATCTGTAAAGGAAGGATTCCAATGGAAGAGCCGCAAGACCACCAGCACCAGACGGTCCCCTCAGACATCAGTCTCCGCGTCAAATCGCTCGAGTCCCTGCTGGTCGACAAGGGCCTCGTCGACGCCGCCGCCCTCGACGCCCTTGTCGACACCTACGAGAACAAAGTGGGGCCCCGCAATGGCGCAAGAGTAGTAGCCCGCGCCTGGACAGACCCTGCCTACAAACAACGTCTCCTCACCAACGCCTCCGAAGCCATCGCAGAATTTGGCTTCCTCGGCGCACAGGGCGAGCACATGGTGGCCCTCGAAAACACACCCAACATCCACAACGTAGTCGTCTGCACGCTCTGCTCCTGCTATCCCTGGCCCGTCCTCGGCCTCCCACCAGCCTGGTACAAATCAAACGCCTACCGGGCGAGAACGGTTCTCGATCCACGAGGAGTCCTAAAAGAATTCGGCCTCGAACTCTCTCCAGAAACGGAAGTCCGCGTCTGGGATAGCACCGCCGAGCTCCGTTACATCGTCATCCCGGAGCGTCCCGCAGGCACCGACGATCTCGACGAAGATGCGCTCGCAGCACTTGTCACGCGTAACTCAATGATCGGCGTAGAAACACTTAAGGCACCCAAATGAACGGCATCCATGACATGGGCGGTATGCACGGCATGGGCCCGATTGAGCACGAGCCCGAATCGACCGAACCCGTCTTCCACCAGCGTTGGGAAAGCCGCGTCTACGCCCTCACCCGCGCCATCGGCCCCTGGCGCAAATGGAACATCGACACTGGCCGCTTCCACATCGAACAGATCCCTCCGGCTGAATACCTCCGCATGAGCTACTACGAAAAGTGGTTCACACGGATGGTAACGTTGCTCATCAAAACCGGCCTCGTCACAAGCGAAGAGGTGGAGTCTGGCACACCCGCTCCCGGCAGCAAAAAGGAAAGCCCGGCACTCAAGCCGGAGGCAGTCCCAGCAGTTGCACTCAACCGCAACATCCCGGCCAACAACGACCCCGGCGTTCTTCCGAAATTCACACCAGGTCAGCGTGTCCGAGCCCGCAACATGCAACCCCTTGGCCACACGCGGCTGCCGCGCTACGCGCGAGGCAAAGTAGGCGAGATCGATCGCGACCATGGCGTCTACGACTTCCCCGACACAAGCGCTCACGGCCTAGGCCCGAAGCGCCAACACGTCTACGCTGTCCGCTTCTCAGCGCAAGAACTCTGGGGCCCCGAAGCCTCCCCGCGCGACTTCATCTATCTCGATCTCTGGGACGACTATCTTGAACGGGTCTGACCTACCCGGCCTGCCCCGCGACGAAAACGGCCCCGTCTTTGCCGAACCCTGGCAAGCGCAAGCCTTCGCTCTCGCCGTCCGCCTTTCCGCCCAGGGCCACTTCACCTGGAAGGAGTGGGCCGAAGCCCTCGCCGCAGAACTCGCCGCCGCTGTCGAACGCGACGAAGCCGACGAAGACGGCAGCGAATACTACCACCACTGGGTCGCGACACTCGAAAAGCTGGTAACGGCAAAAGGCCTCGCCGGCCCCCCGGAACTCTTCGAGCGCAAAGCCGCCTGGGCCGACGCATTCCGCCACACCCCGCACGGCCAACCCGTCCAGCTCCGGCCCGACTTCAGAATCAGCTACGCCTACCGTCAGAGCCCGCTGCATCGAGTCACCCGCGAAGACGGCATCTCAAAAGAGATCCGTATCCAGGACGGCCATCTCTTCATCTGCAACGGCTGCTGCTGCGGCCGCACCGACAAAGGCTTCCCACCGCTCCCCCTCGACGACTTCAAGAAGCAATGGAAGAAACGAGGCATCCGCCGCCGCTTCCATCTCACCATCTCCGGCTGCCTTGGCCCCTGTACGCTTGCCAACGTAATCCTGCTCCAGATGCACGGCCGCTCGATGTGGTTCCACTCCATCAACCACCCCTCCGACGTCGACCTGATCTACAACTATGTCGAGCGCATGCTAGTGGACGAAACCGATAATGAGATCCCGGCAGAGCTCGCCGCGCGCCACTTCCAGCGCTATCTGGAAGCTGAAACTCATCATGGGGAACAAGTCACCCAACTTCCTCAGGCAAACTCGTAAATCGGTGCCGTTGAATCCGGTTGTTTCATTTCCCGCAGTAACTTCTCGATCGACTGGACCGTTTCAGGTCGAAACAACACATCCCCGCAAACAGCGCAAACCTCTGCCGGGACATGATCAATCACTACTACTTGCCCGCCTTGTCTAACGGTGTGGATGACGGTTTTTCTCTCATACTGTCCATGGCAATCCTTCAAGCTGCACTTCATGCTTCTGTCCTCCTTGTTTCTGGGGTAGGCCATTTCGGCGGTTTTGGCTCATAAACCGTAATCAGGATTAGCATCGGCTGGCCCGTCGTGCAAACAATATGAATCGGCCGTTCTGACCGATCCCTTCCGCCAATAAGGCAGCATGGCCCTCGACGATGTTCTGCATAGTTTTAAATTACTTTTCCATTCAACAAGGCGGCGTAGACAGCGTCAAGAGTGATGGATTCTTCTACCATCTCTTCATGTGCGTGCGCCGTCACACGCACAGCGCCATCTGCAATTTGCTGCCCGATCAGCTCAAGAATCTCGCGATCTTCCAAACTCCAGTATCACTTTAAAGTAAAGTCTAAGGCCCCAGCTTGGGATTACCTCAATCAGACTTCCCAGTAGCAGCCAGCGGCCTCCTCTAGCCCGCCACCCGCGCCAGCTTCGCCCGCAAAAAAGCCACGCACCCCGGCACCTGCGCCCGGCTCAACCCATGCAGCAGCAACGGCCCGCTAAATCGCTGCGCCCGCAACAACCGCAGATAAAGCTCATAATCCAGCAACCCCTCACCCGCCGCCTTATGTCCAGCATCGCCATCGTGATCGAGATCCTTGGCATGAGCCAGCACAATATCCCGGCCCACCAGTGAGAACGCCTCCTCAAGAATCTCCTTCATGCGAGGCAAAGTTCCAGTGGGGAAAATATTCGCCGGGTCCATCGTCACCTTCAGATGCGCAGACCCAATCTCGTCCATGATCTGCCGGGCCTTGCGCGCCGAATCCACGACGTTATTCACCTCCGGCTCAAAAGCCAGCACAGACTTGTTCTGCCGAGCGATCTCGCTAGCCTCACGAACACACGCCGCCATATCCCGCCACGCCTCTGCAGACTTGTTATCCGGATGATTCCGCCACATGCTTTGAGGGTTGCGAGTCCCAGTGCAGATATGAATCGGCAACTGCGGGAAAGCCTCAGCCACAACCCGCAAGCGTCGCAGGCCCAGAGCCCGCTGCTCCGCATCCGGATGACACATGTTGAAGGTACCCTGAACGCTCGCGATCTTCAACCCACGAGCCGCTGTTTCTCTGCGAAACCTCTCCGGCAACCCAGCCGGAATCGCGTCCGGCATCTCAGGCAACCCGGCACACCCCATACTCACCTGCACGCAAGACAGCCCATGAGCCTTCACCTCATCAAGGCGCTCCTCGAGAGTCCCTGTCGTGTAGGTAGTGGATACCAAAATGCCAAGCTGAGGCGAAA
>JBIPMY010000334.1:0-6993 GCA_044376335.1 Bryobacter sp. | reverse complement strand
TAAAGGTGCGTTCTGGCAAGCGCCCATTCTGGTGGTGCCTTAGGATGGGATTGTGAGTGTTGAAAAGATAGCTGAAGAAGACTTGTTTCAAGTGATTGGAGAAGACGGATTTCGACGTCTTGTCGCGGCATTTTACCGCCAGGTAGCCGAGGACGATATTCTGGGGCCGATGTATCCGAAGCACGATCTGGTGGGGGCTGAAGATCGTTTGCGGGACTTCCTCATCTTTCGCTTTGGGGGTCCGATGGACTATCTGGAGAAACGCGGGCATCCGAGGTTGCGGATGCGCCATGCGCCGTTTGCAGTGGACGAAAAAGCAAGGGACCGATGGGTGGAGATGATGGACCGGGCACTGATTGAAGCCGAGCTGCCGGAGGCGGCAGTTCAAACCCTGAAAGAGTTCTTTCACCCCACTGCCACCTTCCTCCAGAACCGCTAGAAGACCAGCATTAGAGAACTGATAACCTTTTAGGGGCTAATGTTGAAACCGGAAGAAATGGGCAGCAATGTTGAGATTACACTCCTGCTTGAAAAGTGGCGGGAGGGAGATCAGGAAGCCTTGGCGGATCTGATGCCACTCATTTACGGACAGCTTCGGCAGATTGCGGGTGGGATTATGAACCGCGAGCGCGCCGGGCACACACTGAGCCCAACAGCGGTTGTAAACGAAGTCTATCTTAGGCTCTACGACAGGAACGTGAGCTGGCAGGACCGGCGGCATTTTCTGGCCATCGCTTCGCGTGAGATGAGGCGCGTGCTGGTGGACCATGCGAGGTCACGCAACCGGGAAAAGCGTGGGGGTGATGTTCAACGGGTGACCCTATCCAATCTGGACGATCATCGCGGAGTGGAACTGGACCTGGTGGACATGATTGCCGTTGATGATGCGATGGAAAAGCTGGCGCTGGTGGATGCTCGCAAAGCTGAAGTTGTGAGCCTAATGGTTTTTGCGGGATTGACGATTGGAGAGACTGCTGAAACCTTGCAATTGAGTGAATCGAGCGTGATTCGAGATTACCGATTTGCGAAAGCCTTTCTGCAACACGAGTTGAAGACCACTGGAATTGAATGAACATCGAGAGCTGGAAGCGAATTCGCGAGATCTTCGACGAGGTTGTGGACTTGCCCGAAGCGGAGCGAGTAAAGGCACTGGATCGCGAATGTGCCGACGATCTCAGCTTACGCCGGAGAGTCGAAAGCCTGATTCTTTGTGAGACTGGCGGACTACTAGAGAATGCCGTACAGGGTGCAATCTTCTCGGTTACACAGCGCGCTGAGCCTGGACTGATTCCGAACTACGAGATCCGGCAACGATTGGGCGAAGGTGGGATGGGAGTTGTCTACGAGGCAGAACAACGCAGCCCCAGGCGACGAGTTGCGATCAAGATCATGAGGGCTGGCAATTTAGCCAGCGAACGCGAGAAGCGGCTCTTTGAGCGGGAAGCGGAAGCTTTGGGACGCCTGGAGCATAGCGGCATTGCGGGGATCTATGAGAGCGGGCTGACAGCGGAATCGCAGCCCTATCTCGTGATGGAGTTTATTGACGGCCAGACGCTTTCTGCCCGGATGGAGGCTGAAGGATCGCCAGCCAGCTTTCGCCGGACGGACTTGAGGCCGCGGATTGAACTCTTTCTCGAACTTTGTGATGCGATCACATACGCTCACCAGCGTGGGGTGATCCATCGCGACTTGAAACCTTCGAATGTGATGGTGTGCGAGGGCAAGCTGAAGGTGCTGGATTTCGGGCTGGCAAGGCTTACGGACGATATCGAGAATAGCCGAACCGAGACTGGAGTTGTGCAGGGGAGCCTGAAGTATATGAGTCCCGAGCAGGCGCGGGGGGAGACGAGCAAGATTGATGTCCGGTCGGATATCTATTCGCTGGGGGTGATGTTATACGAGCTGATTTCCGGCCGTCATCCGTATCTGGGGAAAACCGATTTGCTGGGAGCGGTGCAGGAGATTTGCGAGACTCCGATGAAGCCGTTACGGAGCATCCACAAGGCTGCATCGGCGGATCTTGATACGATTCTGCAGAAGTCGATGGAGAAGGAACGCGAGCAGCGCTACGAGAGCGTTGGAGCGTTTGCAGAAGATCTTCGACGATATTTGCGCGATGAGCCGATTCTGGCAAGGCCGGCGAGTGTTAGTTACCAGATTCGAAAGCTGGTAGAGCGGAACCGTCTTGCAGCTGCGTCTTTTGTTTTTGTTGCTTTGTTGGTGGTTGCCTTTGGTGCGGTGTCGTTCTATCAGGCATTGAGAATTCGCGCAGAAAGAGACCGAGCCAACCAGGAGGCTGCAACTGCGAGTGAGGTAAGCAGCTTTCTGGTGAACCTGTTTCGGGAGACGAATCCGGCAGAGACCAATGGGGTGCTGACGGCGAAGGAATTGTTGATGGCGGGACGCAAGCGGGTGACGGCAGAATTGAAGGGGAAGCCGGAATTGCGAGCGCGGCTGCTGGACAACATTGGAGATGCGTTTAATGTTGTAGGGCCGGTAGAGGAGGCGATCCGGGCCTTTGAAGAGAGTATCCAGATTCGGGGGCCGGAGGCCTTTGCATCGGCAAAGGCGTGGACTGGCCTGAGCGATACCTATTACAACCTTGGGAAGTACAAAGAAAGCGTGGATGCTACCAGGCGCGCGCTGGCTATTAAGCGCAAGCACTTGCCTGAATCGGCAACAGAGATAGTTGCGGAAATGAATGCGCTGGCAAATTCGCTGGCGGCAGATGGGGCCTTGCAGGAAGCAGTGCGCATCTATGACGAGATGGATGTGCTGGACCGGAAATACGGGCGTGAGAAAACGAAGGCGGCTGCGGAACGCCTGGGAGGGTACGGGGCGCTGCTACGGCGGACGGGTAAGTATTCAGAAGCGGTTAAGAAACTGCAGGTAGCGGCAACGCGGCTCGAGGCCTTTCCACAGGACGGAAGTATTCTGAGGGTTTGGAATGACCTGGGTATGGCGCTGAATTCTTCTGGACGTTTCGAGGACGCAGTTGCACCGATCGAGAAAGCAATTGCGGGCAGCCGAGTGATTTATGGGAAAGATCATGCAAATATCGGAATCCTGGGGTTGAATGTGGCGTCGAGCTTGATCGGGCAGAAGAACTTCGATGCCGCGGATCAGAAATTGATTGTGTCCAAAGGAATCCTGGAGGGGAAGTTGCCAGCCAAGCATCCGATCTGGAGTGACTTCTGGGGGGCGGAGGCGCAGGTTCGGCAAGGGCAAGGACGGTTTACCGAGGCGGGTCGGAGTTGGGATCAGGCGCTGGCTGTATCCAGTGCGGCGCTGGGGGCGGACCATTACCGGACGCTGAAGACAGCTCTAATGCGGGCGCGGAATTTGGTGAAGGTGGGGAAAAGTGCTGAGGCGCGGGAGGAACTTGCGCGGGTTGCGTTGAAGGCGGCTGAAGGGAGTGAGGATCAACGTGCAGCCAGGGAATTGCTGGAGTCGATGCGGCAGTCACGCTAGATTTTGAAACGAATCACGCCCATTCTGTTTTAAAGGGATTTAAGTGTCGCAAGGTTCAGTATCATGGTGCGGTGCCTGAAGCTCAGAATCTGAACCGGGGCCGCTATGCTGCGGCCGCTATTTTTATGCAAGTTTTGCTGGGGATCCTCTACAGCTGGAGCGTGTTTCGAGGGCCTCTCGAACAGTTGCATGGATGGACTCGCGCGCAGAGCGTGATGCCTTACCGGTATTCCCTGCTCGCCTTCGCCGCAGGAATGATTGTGGCCGGATTCTGGCAGGATCGCAAGGGGCCGAGGATCGTTGCCAGTGTTGGCGGGTTTCTGTTGGCGCTGGGTTGCCTCGTAGCCGGAATGCTGCACGAAACCGTTGAGGGATTGGTTGTTGGCTACGGATTGATCGCCGGCGTAGGTGTCGGGTTCGCTTATGTGACGCCGATTGCCATGTGCGTGAAGTGGTTCCCGGATAAGCGCGGAATGATTGTGGGTCTGGCGGTGATGGGTTTTGGGTTGGGTCCGCTGGTGTTTGGGCCATGGCTTGAGTGGATGATCGGCAAGGATGTGGCGGGGATGAATGCATCGATTCCACGGACATTTTTTGTGTTGGCTGGCGTCTTTCTGGTTGGAGTAGTGGGTGCGGCCCAGCTCTATGCGGTGCCGCCAGCAGGCTGGAAGCCAGCAGGGTGGCAGGGTGGCGCTGCTGGCGGAACTGGCCTTGAGATGCAAGCTGGTGAGATGGTGCGTAGCGTAAAGTTTTATGTCTTGTGGGGCATTTACTTTTTGGGAACCTCTGTTGGATTAACCGCGATTGGCGAAGCGTCTCCGCTGCTGCGTGAAGCAGCAAAGGGTGGAGCGATGATGACTGCCGGTGCGGGCCTTGGAGTGATGAGCATCTTCAATGGTCTGGGCCGGCTTGGGTGGGGAAGCGTATCGGATCGCTTCGGACGGTTGACTGCAGTTCTCGGAATGTGTGCAACCAGCGTGTTTGCCTGCGCAGTGGTGTTGCGGGTATCAGACACGTTCACCTCGCTCCTGGTTGGGTTGTGTCTGGTGGCCTTCTCGTATGGCGGTTTTCTTGCGTTGATGCCAGCTATGACGGCAGATTTCTTTGGTGCGAAGTATGTGGGTGCGAATTACGGCATTGTCTTTAGCGCCTGGGGGATTTGTGGATTCTTGGTGCCTGGATATTTCGCTTCGATGCTGGATGCGGCACGCGGACGCGGGGATCTACGCGGCGGCTATGCGGAAGTCTTTACACTGCTGGCAGTGCTTGCGCTCGTCGGAGGTGCGCTGGCGATGGTGCTAAACCTTAAGAAACCAGTTGCGGCGGTAAAGAACGTAGGCAAGTAGAAGGTGCAGTAGCGAGTAGGTAATCGCAAAGAGGAAGCTGGCGTTGATGGGGGATGCCAGGGGGGCAAAGACTGCGTTGTAGATCGCTTCTTTCCAGTGGGTAATTTCAAGGATCGTGATCAGGAACTCGCTGCATAGGTAGATGGCAATCGCATTCATCCCCATGATCATCGCTGGGCGGAAGGGAGCCACAATCCTGCGGCCATCGATGACCCAGAGCATGGCACCAAGCACAATAAAGTCGGCCCCAGCCATGAAGAGTGTGAACGAGGAGGTCCAGAGCTTCTTGTTGATTGGCATCCAGGTATTGAGCATCAGGCCAGAAGCTGCGAGACCTGCGCCAATGAGGATGAGGCGCTGCGTACGGTCGTTGATGTGCCAGGAGGTTTTGAGGATGTGGCCGGCGATAACCCCGAGTAGACAGGTGGCGATAGCTGGGAGTGTGGAGATGATGCCCTCTGGGTCCCAGGTCTTGGTGTTGACGTAGTTGTGGTTGCCGAGAATGATGCGGTCGATGTAGTGAGCCACGTTGCCCTCAACGGAGAGGTCACCAGGGGCAAAGCCCGGGGCTGGGATGAAATTCATGATGAAGGCGTAGCTCAATAGCAGGCCAGAGATGGCGACGATCTGGCCACGGATTGAGGTGTGAATGAAGAGCAGACTGGTGATGCAGTAACAAATGGCAATGCGCTGCAGGACACCGAGAATTCGGAAGGTCTCAAGGGGAAAGGTGGGGAAGGCGTAGAGGAAAAGGCCAAGGGTGAAGAGGATCAAAGTGCGGCGGAAGATGTCGTTGTAGAGGGCTGGCTTCAAGACGTTTTGTTCGAGCTTGCGGCCGAGGGATAGAGTGATGGCGACGCCAACGATCCAGACAAAGCTGGGGAAAACAGCGTCGGTGATGGTCCATCCGTGCCACTCGGCATGCTTGAGCGGCTCATAAACATGATGGTGATCGCCAGGGGTATTGACCAGGACCATCAGG
Organism: Bryobacter sp.; assembly: GCA_044376335.1. GTDB lineage: Bacteria > Acidobacteriota > Terriglobia > Bryobacterales > Bryobacteraceae > Bryobacter. The sequence continues at coordinate 1,194 of JBIPMY010000334.1, read as the reverse complement.
AAGATCGTGAGACCGCGGAAGGCGTCGAGGGCGTTAAGGCGAGTGGAGAGCATGGGGACCTTTATTTTAGTCTGGGTTCGGTTGACATGCCGGGAGATTCTGGAGCCGTGACTTCACCGTTGACCATTCGAGGTTGAGGGCCGCCGGTTTCCATATAGATCGCATTGGGGATGGCACAGAGCATGTTCATGTTGACGTCTCCCCCGCCGTGGCTGGCGAGGGAAATGCCGGCAGCATCGGCAATGGCGGCGATCTCAAGCCATTCGGTGACCCCACCGGCGCGGCGATTATCGGGCTGGACGATGTCGGCGCCACGACGCTGGATGAGGTCGTTGAACTGGTATTTCATGTAGAGGTTTTCGCCGGTTGCGATGCGGACATCCAGCTCACTCGCAAGTTCTGCGTAGCCTTCCATGTCTTGTGGTGGGAGAGGTTCTTCGTACCAGAAGACGCCCATTTGCTGGTAGAGGCGTCCTCGTCGCATGGCCTCGTTGCGATTGAAAACCTGGTTGGCATCCAGCATGATGCGACGGTCTTTACCGGCCAGATCCTGCGCCAGTCGAATGCGCCGTTCGTCGTCTTGCATTGAATATTTGCCGGTTTTGATCTTGATCGCCCGGTAGCCTTCGCTGAGTGCTTTCTCGATCTGAGCTTTGTATTGGGAGAGGTCTTCGTCGTTGTCGTAATACCAACCGCACATTGAGTAGACGGGCATGCGATCGCGGGCTGCCCCAAGCATGCGCCAAACCGGCATACCGGCGTGCTTGCCGAGGATGTCCCAGATGGCGATGTCGGTGGCGGCGATGGCGAACTGTGTGATGCCGGAGAGGCCCTGATACTGGAGACCGCGGTGGAGGTCGGCGCGGATCTTTTTGGGGAAGGCGGGGTCCTGGTTGAGGATGAGGGGTTTTACTTCTTCTTCAAGGATGGCGCGCAGAACTTTTGGGCCTCCTTCGACGGCACCGAAGTTAGAGCTAGCCCAGCCGGTGATTCCTGCGTCGGTCTTGATGCGTAGCGTGACGGTGCCGGAATGTACGCCGAGAGTTTGAAGGGCGTCGTAGTTTGGTTTGCGGGGTGGGTTGATTACGAGGTCTGTTTCAAGGGCAGTGATCTTGAGAGCCTTGCGCTGCTGGGCGGCGATAGCGAGTGGGAGGGCGAAGATGGATCGACGTAGCATCGGTGATGCTGATGTTA
>JBIPMY010000333.1:0-7015 GCA_044376335.1 Bryobacter sp. | reverse complement strand
CGGTCCCTAGCCCGTACATCAGCCAGCTTCCCAAACTCGGCCGCCCCGGCTGAATCGCCCCGCAATTGATCATAAACAGCGACGGCTCATGATTCGGAACATCCGTATGCATACTCCGGATCACACAACAGTCATCCATCAACTTGCCCATGCGAGGAAAGATCTCCGACACCTCCGTCCCGCACTTGGACCCGCGCACAAACTCAAACGGCGACTGCATCAGCGTCCCCGTCACCCTCTCCGTCTTCGGCGACCCACCCGGCATCGGCTGCCCATGATACTTGCGCAACATCGGCTTCGGGTCAAACGTATCCACCTGCGACATCCCGCCATTGAGCACAATGTAAATCAACCGCTTCGCCTTCGCCGGATGATGTGTCGCTCCCTGTGCCAAACCAGCCAGCCCCAATCCGCCAGCCAGGCGCGATAACACCTCCCGCCGCGACCAGCGCGGATGAACAGAGGCCCCGTGAATTGGCAAACGATCAATCGACATAGCTGAACTCATTCGTACTCAATAAGACTTGTGCATAATGCTTCCACGTCCCGCCACCAGCCAGAAACTCCTTTGCCGCCCGCTTTTCATTCGCACTCGGCGCGCGTTGAAACAACAACTCATACCCACGATTCAAACCCATCTTCTTGAGCCGCATGCCCAGCGCCTCAGCCTCCACCGCCACAATATCCGAATTCAGATAGAACAACTTCTGCAATGGCACATTTGTTACAACGCGCTGTTCACACGTAACAGCAGCGCTCGGCAAGTCAAACAACGACAATGTCTCGTTCGCCTGAAATCGACCCACCTTCGCATACACCGTCCGCCGCCGCATCTCAGGCTTCAACTCTTCACTCTTTCCACCCAACTTCAAGTCCAGCCGCCCCGACACCGCCAGCATCGCATCCCGAAACTGCTCCGCCGTCAAACGCTTCCGCGCAGACCTCCGTTGATAGGCCTCACTCAAAACAATCTCCCGCACCATCGCCTTCAAGTCGTAGTTCAAAGCAACAAAACGAGCCGCCAGATACTCCAGCAACTCAGGATTCGAAGGCCTGTCGCCGGCAATTCCAAAATTCGATGGGGTCTTCACAATCCCCTGACCAAACAGATGCATCCAGATCCGGTTCACCGCAACCCGCGCCGCCAGCGGATGATGCGCCACCGTCTCGGCAAGCTGCAACCGCCCGCTCCCCTGATTCAGCGGAATTACCTTCCCACCACTCAACACCATCGGGAAGCGCCTCGGCACCACCTCACCCGGATCTTCCGGATTCCCCCGCTTGTCCAGGTTCAGATCCCAACTCTCAAATTCACCGATCCCGTCAAAGTACGGATACTTCTCCGGCAACGCCTTCTTCAAACGATCCCGATCCGCCTTCAATGCCTCATACTCAGCCTTAGCCGCGCCCTCCAGCAACCGCACTGTCAACTCACTCGGAAAGCGCATCGGTGCCCCGCCCTCAAGGAAAGTCCGGTTATAGGCCACATACCGGTCACGCGGAATCGACTTCACAGCAACATCAGCCCCCGGGTTGAAGTCCTCGTCACTCCGGTACCCACCCGGCAAAACAATCGTCCGCTTCGGCTTCACCGCAACCTTCGCAGCCGCCTCCACCGTCAACCGGTTCTCCTCATCCACCTTCTTCTTCTCGGCAGCGATATCCAGCATCAGGGCCTCAAACGCCCGCGCCTTCTCTTCACTCGGCCCCTCAAACCAGCTCTTCAAATAGGGATGAAACTCCTCCGGCTTCTTCAGATATTCACACCACCGCATCACAAGCTCGGCATTAAGCCCCGTCGCATCTCCGGTGAGCCCACCCATCATGTACCGCCACATCCCCAAGGTGAACTTTTCGCGAAGCACTTCCGCCTGCGTTGCCAGAAACTTGTCCAGCTTCTTCTGGGATTCATCCAGTTGCTTCTTTTGCTCCCGCCACGCCGCGGCCTCTGCCTCAGGCACCAGCGGATACTCCTTGTAAGCCGAACTCGCAAACACACCAGCCAGAGCGTAATAATCCTTCTGGCTAAACGGATCGTACTTGTGGTCATGACACCGCGCACAAGCCACCGTCACACCCAGCATCCCCCGACTCACAACATCCACCCGGTCATGCCGCTCATCGGCTCGCGCCTGCGGCGGTTGTGAGATCCCGTAATACCAGGGCCCGAGTCCAGTCAAACCCAATCCGCCCGGCTCCCCAATGGAGTCCCCAGCCAACTGCGCCATCAGAAAACGGTCATACGGCATATTGCGATTTACCGCCCCAATCACCCAGTCCCTGTACCGCCACGCATTCGGATACGGCTGCACCGCCGTCCCGCTAAAGTCATCCTCCCCATACCGCGCCACATCCAGCCAATGCCTGCCCCAATGCTCTCCAAATTGAGGCGAAGCAAGCAATCGATCCACCAACCGGGTCTCCCAGCCCGGCTTCGTATCCTTCTCAGGCGCAACAGGCGGCAACCCGGTCAAATCAAAATACAAGCGCCTCACCAGAGTCCGCCGATCCACAACCGGACCCTCTACCGGAAATGTAAACGAACCCGGCACCGCCCGCAACGGCTTCCAAGCCCAATGATCGCCAGCCCACTTCGCTCCGCTCGCCACCCACTTCTCAAGCGTCGCCACTTCCTCCGGCTTGAGCTTCCCACCAGGAGGCATCACCCCGCTACGAACCGCATGCAGCAAAGCCTCTTGAACAGGCCGCCCACTCTTGCCACCCTTCAGAAACCCCTCGGCCGAATCAAGCCGCAACCCACCCATTGCCGTAGCCCCATGACAAGCCCCGCACCGCGACGCGAGCACACGACGAGCATCATCCTCCACGCCAGCCAGCGCGCTAAAACAAACCGTAACTAAACAAAGCCATCTCATCAAATCAACTCTTTGATTAATCTTCCCCCAAGATCGGTCAAGCGGCGATTGCGCCCGCCAAAGTAGTAGGTCAGTCGCATATCATTCAAGCCCATCTGATGCAGAATCGTCGCATGCACATCATGCATGTGATACACATTCTCAACGGCTTTGTGACCGATCTCATCAGTCGTCCCGATCATCGATCCGCCCTTCATCCCACCTCCGGCAAACCACATACTCTGACACCGCGTATTGTGATCTCGTCCCGGCGTAGCTTGATCGGCCGGTGTATCTGGCGTCCGGCCAAACTCGCCCATATAAACCACCAGCGTCTTCTTCAACATCCCCCGCTGTTTCAAGTCTGCTAGCAAAGCCGCGATCGGCTTGTCCGTCTCCCGGGCATTCTTCTCATGGTTCTTCCGGATGTCACCGTGGGCATCCCAACTCTGAGAAGGCGTAAAGACCTCGACAAACCTCACCCCAGCCTCCACCAGCTTCCGCGCCATCAGGCAGCGTCGTCCAAATGAAGCCGTTACCGGATCATTCAGCCCATAAGCTTCCTTGACATGTTCTGGCTCAGCGTCAATGGACAGTACTCGCGGCACTTCGAGCTGCATCCGGTAAGCCAGCTCATAGGAATCCATCCGCGCCCGCAAGTCTGGATAGTCCGACCGCAACTGCGCAAAGTTGCCGTTCATCCCACGCAATGCCTCACGCTCCGCCTCGACATCAATATTGTTGGGCGATGCTAAATCGCGAATCGGCTCATTCGTAGCCCTCAACACAGTCCCTTGAAACTCAGCCGGCAAATAGCCGCTCCCCCACTGCTGAGCACCGCTAAACGGAATCGAACGGAAATCCGGCATCGCTACAAATGCCGGCAAATTCTTGTTCCCGGTCCCAAGCCCATAAGTCACCCAGGCCCCCATCGAAGGATTACCCGGAATGATAAAGCCGGTATTCATCTGAAACACCGCTGCCGGGTGGTTCCCGTTGTCTGACTGAACACTGCGGCAAATCGCCAACTCGTCCACCATCTTCGCCGTATGTGGCAGAAGCTCCGACACCTCGCGCCCGCTCTGTCCATATTTCTGAAACTGGAAAGGGCTGGCCACAAACTTCCTTGGCTTGGCAAACAGATTCGGCTGATCGGTCTTCTTCTCCTTAGACCAGTCCATGATCTTGCCGTCCAGATCTACCAGCTTCGGCTTCGGATCAAACGTATCAATCTGGCTCACTCCGCCCAGCATGGCAAGGAAGATACAGGCATCAGCCTTTGCCTCATGATGTGTACCCGCCTCAAGATGACTCAGTGCCGCAGCCGAAAGTCCGAATGTGAATTGTCTTCGATTCATCTCGTTACTCCACAAACAGAAATTCGTTCAGATTGAACAACACAACACCAAGCGACGAAAGACTCAGCTTCTCACTCATCCGCCGCTCCTCTGCCGTCGGGCCACGGCCCAGCGCCAGCCAGAATGCCTCGTTCACGGCATCCTTCGCCCCGGCTAGTCTGGCCTCAAAATGCTTTGCCTCCGTCCGGGTCAAGGCCCCATTGAGTAACGTCAAAGCCTGTGGTGCCACAATCGTAGTCAACCTGCGCGCACAGCTCGTACTGAGATTCGGTGCATCGAAGGTCTCCGCCATCGGCAGCAAGACGCTCCGCCGCTGCAAGAGGTACACGCTCCGCCGCCGTTGTTGTTCCTCAGACGAAGGGAACCACTTGAAGAACTCGAAGCCCTGAGCTACATCAGCTGGCACGTCGAACACAACAGGTGGCCCACCCATCTCAGGATTCAGCCGCCCGCTGATCGAGAGGATCGAATCGCGCAACACCTCAGCATCCAGCCGCTGCCAGTTCATCCTCCAAAGCAAGCGGTTGGTCGGATCTTTCGCCGCGTACTTTGTCTGCTCGGCGTTAACACTAGCTTGTCGATAAGTAGCTGATGTGAGCATCAGCTTGTGCATCGCCTTCATGCTCCAGCCCTTGGCGATGAACTCATTCGCCATCCAGTCGAGCAGTTCCGGGTGCGATGGCACATCGCCGTTCTTGCCTAAATCACTCGGAGTCCTTACCAGCCCTTCGCCCCAGTGCCGCTGCCAGATCCGGTTCACCATTACCCTCGCCGTAAACGGATTCTGGCCTGATGCAATCCAGTCTGAAAGGGCCAGGCGCAGCCCGTTGCTCCCACCGGCAAAGGGAATCTCAGCGGGCTCAGTCCCGGCCACACAAGACAGAAAGCCAGCCTTCACCTTCTCGCCCTTGGCGTTCAAATCCCCACCTGTCAGTACATAGGTATCCGGAATCTCTGGCGCTGCCGGCGGTGCCACATCGCGGATTGCATAAGCAATCGCCTGATGACGCCTGGCCAACTCCTGCTCCCGCTGAACTCCATCGCGAGTCTCAAAGTAGCGCTGCAACGGCTCTCGCCACTCAGGCTCTTTAACCAGAGGCAAGTCCTGCTCAAGGAAGAACAGGTTCCGGGTATTGAGCTTGCCCAGAAACTTCTTGAGTCCTTCTTCGTCCTTGTTCAGGCTCAAATACTTCTGCTTCAGCGCTTCCTTCTGCTTTTCCAGTTCCACTTGCCCAGCCTCAGCCGCATCCTCATGCTCCCTCATCTTGCGGCGCATCTCTTTCGGACGCTCAGCGTCCTCAAAGCCCGCCGGCAGATCCGCAATGGCAGTCCCGGCAAAGAAGGCTTGCAGACGGTAATAATCCTTATGAGAGATCGGATCGTACTTGTGGTCATGACACTGCGCGCAGCCTGTAGTCATCCCCAGAAACACGCTCCCTACGGTGCTCGTAATGTCGTTGAGAAAGTCTTGCCGAAGAAGCTTCTTTGAATTCGCATCTGCTTCCCACGGCGCGAACCGGTAGAAGCCTAAAGCCACCTGATTCTTGCTCTTACCTTCGTCTCCGGCAAGCTGCTCCTGCACGAAAACGTTGTAAGGCTTGTCCTGGTTATGCGCCCGAATCACATAGTCCCGGTAACGCCAGGCCGTTGGCCTCTCCCCGTCAATGGCAAAGCCATCGGACTCGGCGTAGCGAACCAGATCCAGCCAGTGCCGCCCCCATCGCTCCCCATATCTGGAATCTGCAAGCAACCGATCAATGGCCTTTTCATAAGCCAACGGATCAGTGTCTGCTTCGAAGTTCTTCATCTCCTCCGGGCTTGGGGGGACCCCGATCAGATCGAAGTAGATTCGCCGCAAAAGAACCCGCCTGGATGCCTCCGCAGCCGGTTTCATCCCCTGCTTCTCAAGGCCAGCCAATACGAAGGCGTCGATCGGATTGCGCAACCAACTCTTCTGTGCAACTTCTGGTACTGCAACAGAGCCTGGCTTCTTCAGCAACCACTCGAGGTGGGCATCCCTCTTCGATACAGCCGCCCCCTTGGGCATCGCGTCAATTGCGGCGCGCAAGTCACCAACTGCCTTTGCATCAAGCTCGCTTCCAAGTGGCATCCGGGGCGTCTTCTCTCCAGTCACATACTGAAGTAGCAAGCTCTCGCCGCTCACCCCGGGAGTCAATGCAGCACCGTGCTTGCCGCCTTTTTTCAATGACTCGATCGAGTCCATCGACAATCCGCCCTGTGCCTGCTTCCCTGTATGGCAAGCGCCACACTGCTTCGCTAGCAAGGGCAACAAAGGCTCTTGGGCCAAGACGAGAATAAGCCAGAACGACATGATGGTTGGAGCATATCATTGCAATATGCTGCGCCGCACTTTCCTGGCCCTCGCGGTTCCACCCAAACCGCTGCTCATCGATACGCACATCCACCTTTTTGCCTCTGACACAAAGAAGTTCCCGTTCCACCCACAAGCTACCTACAAGCCTGAACCTTCCACACTCGAGGACTACATTGCCTTCGTCAAGCAGGCCAGGATCGATCACTCCATCGTCGTCCACCCCGAGCCCTACCAGGACGATCACAGCTACCTTGAATACTGCTTCGCCAATGAACCCTCGAAGAACTTCTTCAAAGGAACTTGCCTCTTTGATTCCTACCGGCCCGACACCCCGGCTCGATTCGACCAACTCACCAAACGCTGGCCCAACCGCATCAAAGCTCTCCGGATTCATCGCGTTACAAAAGATCCTCTCACCACCGGCTCAATCCGCGAGCGCCCTCTTGACTCGCCCGAGATGCGCAAGA
>JBIPMY010000048.1:0-21029 GCA_044376335.1 Bryobacter sp. | reverse complement strand
TGAGCTTCAACGAATTTCAAAACACCCATACCCATTGCGTGTACATCGTCCTCATCCACACTGCCTCTCAACACTCGCTCGATCAGCGGGTAGTCTTGCACCCCACCGTTGAGGATGAGCAGTTCGACAGCTTCAGATTGAAGATCTGAACGCTTCATCAACCCCAGTGCAATCTTACGCAGCTTGGGGTGCGCAAGATGCCGCAACACTCGGATAGCCACTCGAGACAACTCTTCGTCTTCAGATCTTGCCAAAGTGATGATCCTGGCTGGGTCACCCGGAAATGGAACTCTGACGAAGAGAAACAAATAGGCCAACAAGAGATCGGGATCCGACTCATCCATGAAGTCTTTCACTACCTCTGCTAGCTCCACTTCTGTTGCACGTTTCGCCCAGAATAGGTTTCGGAAGCGGCGCCTCTTTTCTTGAATGATCGATTTGATCTCGGCGTAGCTTGCGTTCGCCTCACGGGGCCTGGTTGCGCTTTCAGCCACCCACAACTCCCATTCGTTGAAGTAAGGAACAACGTTTGAGGGGAAAGGCCCTGATCGCTCTTCTTGCGGCAAGGCTTCAATCAAGGAGTCAAAACAGGATGGTCGCCACACGGATTCCACTTCATTGAAAGTCTTGCAGACAAATCCGAGCGCGGGCAGGCCGTCAAGTTCCACTAAGGTCGCTGCAGCCTGCCCTCCAGCGCGGTTAAAGCCAATTCGGTCAAATGCCGAATAAAGCTCCGCACGCAAATCAGCGGCACCTTCTTTGATGAAAAAGGCTGCAAGTTCATAAAGTTGATCTACATTGACTAGTTCTTCCTTGCCAGCTTTAAGGTCTTGAATCGTTTTGAGAATTCCCCGGCGGTAGCTCTCTTTGTTGGAACTCAGCTGGATCAACTGCCAAAGAAAAGGAGCTCGAGATTCTTCACACTGACGATCAAAGCGCAGTTCGTGGCGGCACGCATACAGGAGTGCGCGGTAATAAGCACCACTCTTGTTGTCCCGCACAAAACTCAGAGCACGCGGGTGCCCCTGCCTCAGCCATCGCTCAAAATCGCTACTCATTGAATTTGAAGATCCTTACCGGGTTCCCGCGCTCCAGCGACTGGTGAGCTTGCCAGCGTTGCTCCCCCACCTTCGCCCTCTGCTGACTCAGCTGGTCTGCCAATTTCTGGGCCAACCTCGCGAGAGCAAGTTTGCGATTCCGGTGTTGAGACCGCTCCTCCGAACCCGTTGCCTGGGTACCAGTGGGAACATGGGTAACCCGCACCGCCGATTCCGTCCGGTTGACGTGCTGCCCGCCAGGGCCGCTAGCCCGCATCGTCTCCCACTTCAGTTCCGACAAGCTGAACTGTGTCTCCTTCGGCGGCTCAAGCACTTCAATGCCAACAAACCAGTTTTTCCGCTTATGCTCCGGGCGGTAAGGGCTTCTAGCCGTCCACTGGATCGTGCCCCGCCACGAATTCGTAAACGCAGTCAAGTCAATCAGACTCGACAACGCAACAAGCGCCGATTGTGCCGTACCTGCCTGCGGCCCGGGAACAATCTCGATCATCCTTGCCTCAATGCCATGCGCGGCTGCATCTTCGCAAAGCTTTTCCAGAATCTGGGGCAGGGCCCATGCGCATTCCGCCGGGCCCTGTCCTGCTGTAAGTTGCAACCAAAGCTCATTCATGCCGACGCACCTTGTAAGTGATGAGTGGCTTTAGAATGGCAATTACATCGATTAAGTTAGCGTTTACCAGGTCTTCAATCACACTTGTGATGTTCTTGTAGGCTTGGGGTGCTTCTTCATACAGCAGGTCTTTGTTCTCACAAATCACCGTGCTGCCAAGCTCGGTACGTGCCAGTTGCTTCGCCGTGTAGCGCTTTTCCAGCCTTGCCCTGCTGTCGGTGCGAGACCATTTACGGCCGGCCCCATGCGCGAGTGACCAGGCGCTTTCCACCCTTGGCTCCTTCGGCTGAACCAGATAAGTATGAGCGCCCCTCGACCCCGGAATGATTACCGGGCCAGCAGTAGCCGGAGCCGCACCTTTACGGTGCAACCATCGCCCATCCACCGGCGTGACGCTGTTGTGACAGGTGTCGGTGATGGGTTGGCCTTCCGCATTTAAGCAATCGAAAATGCGATGGGCAATGAGTGCCCGGTTGGCAGCGGCCCAGCTCACGGCATGGTCATGCTGCGCCAGATACTGTGCCGCCTCGGTTGTGTTCGCGGCAAGTCCGCCAGCGGCATAGACGTCGGTATGTCGGCGAAGAATCGCCTCGCCCAGCCCGCGAGAACCTGAGTGTACGCACAGATAGACGGCCTCCGGGTTGAGCTTTTCAGCTAGCGCCGGATTGACGATCGATTCAATCGCCTGCAATTCAGCAAAGTGATTGCCACTGCCGATGGTTCCCAGCGCAGCGTCATGGGGAGTTGCCTCCACCTTGCGCTCTGCCAGAAATGCAGCAGCGTCGCCCTGCCAGGGTTCGTCCAGATTCTGGAGGCGGCTGGCCCAGGATTCCCGTTTGGGTTTTTGTGCCCCAAGCGAAGTTTCAAACAACGCAATGCCGCAACCAATGTCGTTGCCAACCAGGTACGGATAGATTGTATTTGTGGTTAAGAAGGCAGCGCCTATCGGTGAGCCTTTGCCAGGATGCAAATCCGGCAGGCCCACGGCAAGATGCATGCCAGGGAGAGTAGCGGTTTTTTTAAGTTGTTCTACAGCAGAGCCTTCGATCCATGTTTTGGCCGAGGCGATCAGCCGCACGGATGCGCACGACTGCGAGTTGAGGTTATCGCTCAAGAAAAGTCCTAATTGTTTTGGAAAGAGTAAAAGGGAGATTTGCGCAGAGCCCGGTTGGAGCCTGCGTAGATCAGGTGTGGATGTTAGTAGATGACGGACTTACAGATTAGCCGACGTCAAGAGGAAAAGCAAGAACTAACTTGCATGTTGAGGCGAACAAAACTGAATGCTCCAGCAGGTTGAACAACATTTCCCCATTTCCTCTATGCTTAAGGTACGGCAATCGAAGCCGAGGAGCGTCAATGACCGAAATCGTCAGCATGGTCCTATTTGTCTTCGCCTACTTCATTTTGATGAGGTACGTTCTCCCACGCTTCGGTGTCCCCACTTGAATGAGCGGGAATTGTGATGCCGGGTCCCGGCATGAGAAAACATCTGCTCCACCGACGTCTAAAAAAGAAATTTCCCATATTTGATTCAATTATTGATAAAATCCCCGCACACTCATGGTTAAGGCGATTGCCTCTGAGGAACTAGAGCGTCGGCTTCTGGTCGAACTTGGTTCTCGTGTAAGACTTGGTGGATTCGTTTATCCGCTTCTTCTGGTAGCCGTTGCGCTGCAAGTTAAATTCCCGGGCTCCTATTTTTGGATCTTTTGGTTCGGCACTATCCTTGTCATCGTGACAGCGATATGGCGCACTATGGCTGCCAATCGCGCGGCTCACGCAACCACTAATTGGCGATCCATTCGCGAAGAAATTAGAGTTTCCAGTCTGCTTTTGACCCTGCTGATGATCAGCCTCACAAGCATCGCTTTGGCTGCTGCTCCACATTCGGACTTCTCCCGGCTCATTCTTTTTGGCCTCATTAGCTGGACTGCCCTTGGTTGCAACGTCTTTGCTCCAGACCTGTCTTTGGCCAAGGTCTTCAACCTCGTCAGCATGATCCCCTTCGCGATATGGTGCCTGAGCGTGCGGGATGAGTTCGGCTGGTTCAGCGCCCTCATCTTTGGAATTTCCTGGCTTTTTCTTTGGATCGCCGCAAAACTCGCCAATACCCATCTGAAAAAAATGGTGATGACGCAGATTCAGCTTGAATCTCAGGCCGACGACCTTCGCAACGCCCGTGACTCTGCCGAAGAAGCCTCCCGTGCCCGTACACAGTTTCTGGCCAACATGAGCCATGAAATACGAACGCCACTCAACGGCATCATCGGGGTTACCGACCTGATGCTTGGAACCGAACTCAGCCACGAACAGCGTGAACTTGTCGGCATCATGTCTCAAAGTGGTAATCACTTGCTAACTCTGGTCAACGATCTCCTCGACCTTTCCAAAATCAATGCCGGAAAACTCATGATCGAGTCTGTTGAATTTGATGTGCGCCATTTGCTGGACGAAACTTGCCGCCCGATGCAATTGCAGGCGGAAAGTAAAGGCCTGGACTGGCACATGCAAATTCGTAAAGAAGTGCCTCAAATCTGCCTCGGGGACCCAGTCCGCATACGACAGGTACTTTCCAATCTCATGAGTAACGCTCTCAAATTTACAGACCGCGGTGGCGTCACGCTCGACGTCGGCATGGTGGATGGCAACCTCGTGCGTTTCATCGTCGAAGATACCGGCATCGGCATCGAATCTGCCAAACTCGATGGCATTTTTGAAGAATTCGAACAGGCCGACCGCAGCACCACCCGCCGCTTTGGCGGCACTGGCCTGGGCCTGGCAATCTCCAAAAAGCTGGTGGAGTTGATGGGCGGTCGCATCGGGGTTCAAAGCGCTGTTGGCCAGGGATCGGTTTTCTGGTTTGAACTGGCTACTTCAGGAAACCGCTCGTAACCAAAACTTCCGACGACAGGATATCGTTTTGCGCGTCATCAAGGGCAAGCAGTTTTCGCAATGCAGGGCTTAGCGCTTCCTGTGTCTCAGAGCGCAAGAGCCGCTTCTGGTACTGCTGCTGCGGCTTATCCCCGCGACAAAAAAACGCATGCATCGCCCGACGTTGTCGATTCGTCCGGTTCGCAGTCCCGCCATGCCAGGTATGCGCATTGCAGATCACCAAAGTCCCGGCCTTGCCGGTAACCAGAATTTGATCCGGATGCACCGCGAACGGATCAGCCATCACTTCCTGAGGACGCTTCCCCCATCGATGCGATCCAGGAACAACCCTGGTTGCGCCGTTCTCGGGTGTAAAGTCATCCAGCATAAAAATCGTATTTGCTACCCAATACCCTGTTTCATCGGGGATGCCATTCATATCGACATGCAGCGGCTGATCCGCCTCACTCATCGGATTGGTGGATCTCACATTCAGGCTCGAAAGCTTGAAGCTGTCCCCGAGAATATGCGCCTTTGCTTCAAGCATCTCGGGAATCTGAATCGCAGCCTGAAAAACCTCACCCTTGTCTACACAATTGGCCAGCCGCCGCGCTCCACTCTCCTTCTTGAATTCACCGCCAGCGTTCTCTCCTTCAATCTCAAAAAGCTCATCAATGCGTCCGCGCAAGGCGTCCAGCATCTCTGTGGGCACCGCATCGGGCAACACCAAAAAACCATCCCGGTCTAAATCGGCAAGCTGTTTTGCGTTTAACATGCTGTGATAGATTTTATGCGGATTCTTGTTCGTGCAACCAATTGGCTCGGAGACGCCATCATGTGTCTCCCGGCTTTGCACGCACTGCGCTCGGCTAATCCTTCAGCCCACATTGCGATCCTCGGCCATCCCTGGCTTGCTGATCTCTATTCTTCAGAATCTTTTTGCGATGAAGTAATTGCCTATCCAAACCAAGGCTGGGCCGCCAAGCTCGCTTTGGCCAGGAGTCTCCGGGGCCGCTTCGACAAGGCTCTCCTGCTGCAAAATGCCTTTGAATCTGCAGCCTTCGCATTTCTCGCGCGAATCCCCGAACGCACTGGCTTCAATCGCGACGGCCGCCGGCTTCTCCTCACGCAGCCAATCCCGGTACCAGTGATCGGCCACGAACGTTTTTACTATCTTGAACTTCTCCGCCTCGCTGGCTGGATTGACGGTTATGATGCAGAATCTCCCATTCGCCTCAACGGCATCGAGCGCCATCCGCAGCCCGTAATCGGCATCAGCCCCGGTGCTGCTTTCGGCACTGCAAAACGCTGGTATCCCGAGAGATTCGCTGAAGCCGCAGCCGACGTAGCCCTGGCACGCAACTCCCGCGTCGCCCTATTCGGCAGCCCGGCAGAAGCTGACATCGTCGCCATCGTCGAGGCCGGCCTGAAAGCCCGCGGCGTTGCCGTAGACAATTATGCAGGGCGCACCAAACTCCGCGAATTCATCCAGCTGGTAGCCAATTGTGAGCTCATGCTCACCAACGACAGCGGCGCCATGCACGTCGCCTACGCAGTGGGAACCCCAAGTGTCACCATCTTCGGCAGCACCGATCATATTGGCACTGGGCCTGTTGGCCCACACGCCCGCATCGTCCGCCAACCAGTCCATTGCTCCCCCTGCAAGCTCCGTGAATGTCCGATTGACCACCGCTGCATGACAAGCATTTCGCCACAGCGAGTAGCGCTGGAGGCCCTCGACTTGCTGAAATAGAAGATTGGACACCAGAAACAAAATCATTCCGCTCGATCAGGCTGCCCTGCGCATTGCCGAAGAAGGTCTGCTGCCAGTGCAAATCGACTGCGATCCACTCTTGGCCCCAGTTCTCGCGAAACTCAACCAGCCTCTGCTTGCCCTCGTCACAGACCGGCCAGACTCATACCTCGGCCTGCAGGCGCGTGCCGAATTAGCCGCCAGCCTGGGCATTGTGCGCTACGTCGCCATCGGGACCCTGCCAGGTGCACTCGACCTCCGCGACCAGGAGAACGCAGCTCGTCACGAACTGGAACAATTGGTTCTCCGGAAAAGTGAGGTCCGCTAGACCTTGACCAGGATTCTCGTCGTTCGTCTCGGTGCGATGGGCGACATATTGCACGCCATGCCTGCGGTAGATCGCCTGCGTCAGGCTTTACCCAATGCAGAAATCACCTGGGTTCTCGAGCCCCGCTGGATGCCTCTGCTGGCGGGTACCGGGCTGGCCAATCATCTCCTGCCTCTCGATCGCCGCGACCTCCTCAGCATCTGGATAGCTGCCAGATGGCTCCGCAAATGGCAGCCTGATATTGCAATCGACTTCCAGGGGCTCTGGAAGAGCGCCATCACTGCCCTCGTCAGCGGCGCCCAACGCCGCATCGGTTTCTCCTCAAAGCAACTCCGCGAACCCGAGGCCGGCGTCCTCTACACCGACATGCTCGAATCGCCAAGTGAACATGTAGTGCTGAAGAATCTCGATCTGGTCTCTTCACTAGGCCTCAACGCTCCACTTCGCAATCTCGGCCCCAAAGGCTTTCCGGAAGGTAAGCTACCCGCAGGCAAATTTGTCCTGGCCGCTCCTTATGCCGGTTGGAAGTCCAAGCAATGGCCCATCGATCGCTACACAGAAATCGGCAAGCGCCTCAAAGAAAAACATCAGATGCAACTTGTACTCAATGTCATGCCCGGCGCCGAACTGCCTGCTAGCGAATTCATCTGGCGTCATGAAAGCGGCATGGAGGGTTTGATCGACGCAACACACCGCGCACATGCCGTCCTGGGTCTCGACAGCGGTCCATTGCATTTGGCCGCTCTCCTTGGCAAGCCCGGCCTCGCACTCTTTGGCCCGACAGACCCCGCCCGCAACGGCCCACACGGCGCTACCGTTAGAGTCCTGCGAAGCCCCGGCGCAGCCACTACCTACAAGCGCGACAACGAAATTTCTCCCAGCATGATGCAACTCGATGTAGACCGTGTTTGGCAAACTTTGGAAGAGGTCCTCTAATGCGGAAACACTGGTTCCCCAAACCCTATGCCGATTTTGTGATGCGTATGCGCGTCCCGAGCGGATTCCTGCTTGGCATCTCTTTTGGTCTCCTAGCCTCACCTACACCCATGAGCCTTCTTTACGGCCCTCTGCTCGCTTTCCCTGGCCTTGCACTTCGAGGTTGGGCTGCCGGGCATCTCCGAAAAAATCAGGATCTAGCCGACGGTGGCCCCTATGCCTGGACTCGCAACCCTCTCTATCTAGGCACTCTCCTCGTTGCCCTGGGCCTGGCTCTAGCCGCCCAAAGCTGGATCGTTCTCGCTGTCACTGTGGCCGTCTTCGGCCTTGTCTATCTGCCTGTCATTGAGCAGGAAGAACAACACCTGATCAAGCTTTTCGCAGGCTATCGCGAGTATGCCGAACGTGTCCCCCTGCTGTTGCCCAAGATCCCCAAATCCCCTGGCTCCGGCGACTTTGACTTCAGCCTCTACATCAAAAACGAAGAATGGAAAGCGACCGCCGCCTACATGATCGGGATGGGATACCTGCTTTGGAAAACCTGAGTGTCGTCCTCGTTGCCCCACGCAATCCACTCAATATCGGTGCGGCAGCGCGCGCCATGGCCAATTTCGGCTTCCCTGATCTCCGCCTTGTGGATGCCTACCGCGTTGCGGCCGACGAAGCCCGCAGCGGCCCACACGCCGGTCAAGTCCTCAAAGACTCCCGCGACTTCTCCACCCTCGCCGAAGCCGTCGCCGACTCCACTCTCGTCATTGGCACCACCAGCGCTCACAAGCGCGACGTGAACCTGACGATCGAGTCGCTCGAAGTAGCCGCTCTCGCCGTCAAGCGGCACAACGGCCCTGTCTCGCTTCTATTCGGCAGCGAAAAATTCGGCCTCTCCAACGAAGACATGACCCATTGCCACTGGCTGGTTCGCATCCCCACTATCGAAGGTGCCACCAGCATGAATCTTGGCCAGGCTGTCGCCGTCACCCTTTATGAATTGATTCGCGACAACCCGCGCTCAGATCTCGCCCCCGCCGGTTTGCTTGACGAACTCGTCGCCCGGCTTTACGAAGCTTTACAACTCTCCGGCTACGTTCATACCGACAATGTGATTGAGAAGCTGCGCCGGCTCAGCCGCCGCATGCAACTCCGTGAGCATGACGCCGTCATGTGGCTCGGGATGATCCGGCAGATCTTGTGGAAGCTAAAGAGCGAAAATTAAAGTTATGACAAGAGTAGAACTGCAATACGACTTGGTGAAGCCCCTCGGGGACGCCGAGTACGAGAGACTTTCCCGGCTTTTGAGCGTCTATGGAGTGATGAGCTACAAGCTCCGTCCGGATATGAGCGGAATGATGGTCGAATACGACGCAACTCGCTTAAACCCGGACGGTGTCGACCGCGTCCTTCACAGTAACGGTTTTGCTGTGAAACGTAGTGAATAGTTAGAAGGAGTTTTCCCGATGCGCCTCTTTGTCCTGGCTGCCCTTTCCTTGAGCCTCTGTGCTCAACAGCAGCAAACTGCTACCGAGAAGCCAGGGCGCGTGTCGGGCAAGGTCCTGAATGCAATCACCGGCGAGCCGGTCCGCAAAGCTACCGTAACCATGCAGCCTGCAGGCGCTCAGCAAATGCAGGGCGGGCCTCCAGGTTTCGGTGTCGGCATGCGGGGCGGCTCAAGCGCGGCCACCGACAATGCCGGTAACTTCGTTTTTGAAAGCGTCACCCCGGGCCGCTATCGAGTCTCAGGAGAAAAAACCGGTTTCATCCGCTCCACCTTCGGCGGCCGCGGTGGTGGCATCGGCTCTGAGGTCATCGTAAGCGCTGGTTCTGACAAAGCCGATGTCGTCGTCCGCATGACCCCGCAGGGCATCGTCAGTGGCCGCATTCTCGACGAAGACGGCGAGCCGATGGAAGGCGTCTCTGTCAGCCTCATCCGCCCCACATACTTCCAGGCCCAGAGGCGCATGATGGGCCAGGGTGCCAATCAAACTAACGACCGTGGCGACTTCCGAATCACCAACGTCGCACCCGGCAAATACTACGTGCTCGTCCAGCGCATCAATATGGGCAATGCACCCATCCAACAGGGTAAAGAAGAATTTGGCTACCCTAAGCTTTACTTCCCAGGCGTCGAAACTCTGGAGCAGGCACAGCGTGTTGACGTTGGCGCTGGCCAGGAGTTTAGCGGTGTCCAGATGACCCTGCGCAAGGTGCGCGTATACCGCGTCAAAGGGCGAGTTGCTGGCGTCGAGGCCCCATCCCCCGATGCTGCAGGAGGCAACCGCAACCGACGCGGCGGTGGTGGCATGGTCGTCCAACTCCGTGCCGATGGCAGCAGCGGCGACATGGGTTTTGGTTTCGGCCCGCCCGGAATGGGCGGTGGCCAGGTGCGTCCAGACGGAACCTTCGAGCTCGCCAGCATCACTCCAGGCGCCTACAAACTCACAGTGAGTTCCTTTGATGGCGGCCGTCCCAAAGTCGTAGGTTCCATGAAGCTAAGTGTCGGCAACAACAATGTCGATGGCATTGTTGTCTCACCCTCGCCAGTCGTTTCTTTCCAGGGCAAAGTCACGGTAGAAGGTGACAAGACTCTCGTCAACCTGAAGCAGGTTCGGATTCAGGTCCAGGGTGAAATGCCTTTCAATCAGCCTCTCGAAGTAGCTGAAGACGGCTCTTTCACTCTCAAAGACCTTTCTCCCGAGAAGTACAAAGTTAGCCTCGCCCAACAACTCCCTAACGCTTATGTCAAAGCGATCAACGTGGGCGGCCAGGACATCCGTGAAACCGGTATAGATCTCTCAGGTGGAGGCGGTGGCCCGATGGAGGTGATCCTCTCCACCAAGATCGCCAAGGTCGACGGTATGGTCGAAAAACAAAAGCAGGATGACGCACCCGGCACCGTGATCGTCGCCAAAGTAGGCCCCAATAGCGAGCTCACTTTCATCAATCTCACCGCCCGCGTCGAAGATGCCGGCAAGTTCAGCATCGCCAATCTGCCTCCTGGCGAGTACAAGATTTTCGCCTTTGAAGAAGTCGACATGGCCACTGCGTCAGACCCCGAATTCCTCAAGAAATTTGAAGACCGCGCTGGCAGTGTAAAGATTGGTGAAGGCGAGAGCAAGAGCCTCAGCTTGAAGCAGATTCGCTACGCCGAAACTACTTCCGCTCCGGCATAAGCCGCAATCAACGCTGCCCTCTCCGCACCCTTGAGAATCAAACAAGCTGTAGCCAGGGCGTCCGCCGTCATGCTGTCTCGGGCCAACACGCTGATCGTCTCAGCGCTCATCACTCGCTGCCCTGACCTCGGATCCAGAATATGTCCAGGCTGATAGGTGTTGCCTGAAGTCGAGACAGCCCGGTTCACCAGCACTCGCTCGGTCTGCTGAAATCCCACTCTCCACCCAGGTTTACCGCGAGCCAGTACATCCCCCGAGGCGGCGATCAAGTGACGCTTGAAACCGCTTGTGGTCAATACTCTAGAAGCCTGGTCGTTGGCATAACCTTTAGCGATGCCCCCCAGATCGAGCAACACTCCTTCTTTGAGCAGAGTTACCGTTTGACGTCCCAGTGCGATGTTCTGATACCCAATCGGATTGCCGCGAACGGTAACATCAAAAGCTCCACCCGAGAGCAGCGAGAGTCGCTGCGCGAATTGCAGGATGCTGAAGAGATCCGGGCTCACTCTGGTTGTCAAACCTGGCTTGAGCTGGTTGATCTCGCTGTCTGGCTTATAGTGGCTCAGCCGCGTGTCCAGCTCTTCAAAGCGCCGCTTAGCCGCTAGCATCGCCGCTGTTGGATCTTCGTCTGAATAGACCGAGATCCGGATCAGCGTCCCCATGCACGGAAACGAACTACTGGTCTTCCGCGACTCCATTGTTCCAGAACTTATGCATTTCCTCAGCCGCCGGAATCTTCACGGGCCGCACCAGTCGAAAGCCCAGCCCGAGGGCGTCTGTGTGATACCAAATCGATTTCGGCAAATTTGGATCCTGCTGTTTCCAGCTCGGATCAGACGGAAAGCGTGCGGTGCAGGTAACCCGCTCTGGCTTGTCTGCCCACGATCCACCGCGTGCCGTATGCGGATAAGAGGTCTTCGACGGATACCAGACTTGCGGATTCTTGTAAGCGTCCGCATAGTATTGGTCGGTCGTCCACTCCATCACGTTGCCAAGCATGTCGTAAAGCCCAAACGCATTCGGCTTCTTGGTGCCTACCAGTTCATACTGGCCCTTCTTGAACACCGCAACATCACTCAACTGCGCTGGTGCCGGTGCATTGGCCTTGCAAGCGTACTCCCACTCGGCTTCAGTCGGCAGCCGGTAGAAATGCCCAGTCTTGGCGCTCAGCCACTCAGCGTATTTGCTAGCCGCATGATGCGTCATCGAGATGGCCGGATAGCCTTCAATGCCCATGCCAAAAGACATCTCGACATATGGCTTCGTTGGCCTGCTGATTGCATCAATCGCAATGTTATTGCCAGCAATCTCACCAGACAAAGCAGCAAACATAAAGAGCCGGTACTCGTTCCAGGTCACCTCGCGAGGTGCCATCCAGAAGGGCTCAATTGCCACTTCATGCTCAGGCGACTCGTCCTTCACATTGTTGTTGCCCATCTTGAGCTTCCCAGCCGGAATGGGAACCATCTCATAAGGCACATCAGTTCCCGGGATGATGGCCTTGTAAGGCTTCATCACCTTGTCCTTGGCTGAGGCCTTGACGATTTGCGAATGGATGTTTTTGGTCAACTCCAGATCATCCGCCATGGCTTTTTGCGCTTCAGGGTAGGGAAGGCCCTCAGCCACCCATTGGGTCAGCGTTGCCTTGTCCTTCGCATTGAGCAAAGGCCCACCAGGTGGCATAGTGGCAAGCGACGAAACGATCTTGTCCTTTTTACGGACGAAGAATGCGCGGTCGTGACAGGCCGCGCATTGCTTCTCGATGACGGGTTTGACTTCGGTAACGAAGTCGACAGCAAAAAAAGCAAACAACAGGATCATACAAACTTCGTGATGCCGGGCTTGGGCGTTGGCATATCCGGCAGGCTCCCCTTGGCGTCAAAAGGCTCAGGGAAGGTCGACAGCTTCGAATTCTGAATCTGTTCCCACGTGATCTGCGCACCGGTATAGGCGGCAGTCCGGCCCAGAATCGCAAGCAAGGTGGAAGATATCATCCGGTCACCCTTGTTGACCACTTCGCCCTTGCGAATCGCAGCAAACAGAATGTCGTGCTCGTACTGATAGCCATCGTTCTTGGTGCCTTCAAATGCCCAAAGCACCTTGCCCTTGTGGTCTTCTACCAGCGGCAGCGGCCCGCGGCCAATCGTGACTTTACCCTGGGTTCCCATGATGTAGTCGGCGTTCTCGTTGTAGATGCCGGGGATCTGACGATGAGCGATAAACGCACGCGCGCCATTTGGGTAGAGGTAATTGCATTCGAAGTGGTCATAGATATTGCCACCCTCTTGCGGGATCTGACGTCCACCGTGCGCTACGCACGAAATGGGCGGCGTATCTTTGAACGCCCACGCTACCTTGTCCACCGAGTGCACTGCCTGTTCGACGTAGCCATCGCCGCAGGTCCAGATGAAGTTGTACCAGTTCTTGGTCTGCCATTCCACGTCACTCATCCCTGCCGGGCGAGTGGAGGCGGGCGGCATTGGCTTCACCGGGCCGGTGTAATAGGTCGCGTAGTAGGACAGAATGTCGCCGATGATGCCGGCATGAACCTGTTCCATCAACTGCGAGATATGGTTGGCGTAGCGCCACATAAAGCCATCAACGATGCACTTCTTCTTGTCACGCGCAATCTTTACCGACTCGATCACGCTGCGAACGCCAGCAGGGTCGACAGCCATCGGCTTCTCGGTGAACACGTGCTTGTTCTTCTCCACCGCATAGCGCAATTGCGTCGGGCGGAATCCGGGAGGCGTGCAGAGCAGCACCACGTCGATGTCGGAATCGATCACCTTTTGATAGGCATCGAAGCCCAGATATTTCTTGCCATCGGCAACCTTAACCTTGGCTCCGTTGATGCGGGCAATCCGCCCGAGCGAAGCGTTGATCTGTTCGGTGGACACGTCAGCCACCGCTGTCAATTCCGCATAGTCATCCGCCTTCAGGGCTTGAGAGGCAGCGCCAGTTCCACGGCCACCGGCCCCTACAAGGCCAACCTTGATGGCATTGGTAACGGTCTGGGCTTTAATGATGGCGGGAGCTGCGATAACGCTGGCTACCTTAAGAAAATCGCGACGAGGTGTTTCCTGCATAAAACATGAGTTTATCTCAATACAATCAGATTGCTCCGTCAGATCCCGTATTCTCTTCTCAGGCCTTCGTTTTCGACCGCGAATACACGATAATCATCACCGTCAGAATCATCATCAACTGCATCACGATCAGACTCGATCGAATGCTGCCGGTAGCAATCATAAACACGTCAGCAGCGAGAATCACCACCAGCCCGATCAGTTTTGAAGGCGATCTCATCTATTTCTTTGCGAATCTCTGGACGCCTAAAGCGATAGCTGGCACCAAAAGCATAAAGGCCTGCATGTAGAGCATCCCAGGCGTCATTGCCCCTAACAGGATCTGCAATGCATCAGCGGCGATCATAATTGTGATCCCCACCACAAAGACGATTTTGTGCGCCACAGGCATGCCCTGATTATCACATGATGAACAAGCCATATCCCCTTATCGGCAATCCATAAATATGGGAAAATACGGACATGAAAACAACTGTTGAAATTGCCGATCCGCTCTTTCGCCTCGCAAAACAACATTGTTCTGCCAATGGAATCTCTATGAGAGAGCTGATCGAATCCTCGCTACGCATGAGTTTGGAGCCTGCGAAGAAGAAAACTCCATTTCGGATGAAGCCCTTCGGCTTTCAAGGCAAGGGTCAAGCAATTCAAGACTGGTCCAGCATTCGCGAACTCGCCTACGATGGACGTGGGGGGATTGACCGCAAAGATGAAGATCGATGGTAGCCGTCGATACCAATATCCTCGTATATGCGCACCGTAAGGATTCTCCTTGGAATAAAACCGCCGCTGCAACTTTGGTTCAACTGGCAGAGGGCAGAGAGCCTTGGGCGATCCCTTGGCCCTGCATCCATGAGTTCTTCAGCATCGCAACTCATCCTCGTATATATACTCCTCCAACGCCGGGAGCCCTTGCTTTGGCCGATCTCGATACCTGGTTCCAATCTCCAACTTTGCAATTGATCGGCGAATCTGGAAACTATTGGGAAATCCTAAAGCAACTGCTCAAGACCAGTGCCGCAGTTGGGCCGATGGTGCACGACGCAAGGATTGCAGCGATTTGCCGCGCTCACGGCGTCACCACCCTTCTAACCGCCGATCGTGATTTCTCACGCTTCGATCTTGCCGTGCGCAACCCACTAAAAGTCTCCTAGCCCAAGTCTGCTGGGGCCTCAACACCCTCTTAGCGCCACACGGGCGCTAGTTCTTGCTTCTTCAACCAGGCCGAAACTCCGGAACCCGTTCTGACTCTGCAAAGCACGCCCCAAGCCGCTCCAGCGCATCCTTGTCAAAGCCCTCAATGCGCTCGGCGATCTTCCCCTTCTCATCGAGAACAAACATCGTAGGCACGTGGTGAACCCCAAACTCGTTGCTAGCCAGATATCCCTCAGAGGCAAGGTCCAGCACGGATTCAATCTTCACCTCAAACTGCTGCCGGAACTTCTCTGTAGCTTCCGCATCATCCTGTGAGATCCCCAGCACCGGCATCTGCACTCGATGCAGATAAGGCAGTGTCAGCTTACATGTCGGGCAAGATACCCGGTAAAAGACCAACAAAGTATTCGGCCTGGCAAACATCGCCTACTTGCTCTCCTTCGCCTTGCGCTGCTGCTGCACAAACGAAAGAATGTCGAATTTTTTGATCACACGGTCTGGAAAGAAGCTGTTCACCGATTCCTGCTCGTCATTGAACACCTGAAACACGGTAGCCAACTTTGTAAGCACCATCAACTCCATATCGCGCTCAGACGGACTCAGGATCCGCAATCCCCCGCCGTTTCGTTCAAGCGTAGAAAAGCAGTTCACCAGCATCCCCAGGCCACTGGAATCGATGTAATCCACCTCAGCCAGATTCACCACAACTCTGGGCTTGGAGGCAAGGTCGGCTGTTGCATGTTCCCGCAATTGCTGGCAAGGCTCGCCAGCGATCAACGAACCCTCAAGGTCAAGAATTCGAATGCCTTCCCGCTGTCTCTCTTTGATTTGCATGTTCTATCTGATTCCTGATATCGATTATTTTCGCAGGGAAGCTAACGAGAAAGCTCGTACCCTCACCCAATTTACTACTCACCTGAATCTCCCCACTGTGCGCCTTGACAATCCAGGAGACAAAACTCAACCCCAACCCGAGGCCCTTTTCTGCACCGGTGTCTTTCATCGGCACCCGGTAAAAACGGTCAAAAAGGTGTGGCAGATGTTCAGGTGCAATGCCCTCCCCATTGTCGCGAATCTCGAGCATGATTTTGTTGGTGTTGGCGTCCATTGTAACGATCACTTCAACAAAGCCTGTCTGTCGCGTGTACTTGATCCCGTTATCGATCAGGTTATACAAAAGTCTCTCGATTTGGATTCGATCCGCTGAGATGACTGCCCTGCGCGGAAGCTGATTACGCAACACCACTCCGCGATCCTGTGCCGGGATCTCCAACTCATCCAAAACCTCCCGCACCAGCGGCACCAGATCCAGATCCTGCATCTGCAGTGCAAGTTGGCCCCCTTCGGCCTTGGCCAGGTTGAGCAATGCCCGCACAATCTGCGACAACCGGTCAATGTCCACCAGCGCTGCCTCAATGGCAACTCGCAGCTCTTCCTCCGTCTTCGCCGTCATTAGCGCCACTTCCAGTTGCCCGCGTACCACTGTGATCGGCGTCCTCAACTCATGCGATACGTCTGTCGAGAATTGTCGAATCTGCTGGAAACTCTGTTCCAGCCTCTCCACCATCCCGTTAAAACTCGCGATCATGTGGTCCAACTCGTCGCGCGAACTACGCAGGGGCACTCGCAACGAAAGATTGGATCCCGAAACCTGCGCCATCTGTGCAGCCACCTCGGTTACGGGCTGCATCGCCCGCCGGGCCAGAAGCCACCCCAGCCCCGCAGCCGTCAGAATGATAAACGGCAGTGCGATGAAGTAGTCTTGACTGAACTGGTCGATCACATAAAGGCTGGGTGTGAAGTTGCGCCCGAGAGCAACGAAATACTTGTGATTCCGCTCACTCAGGGTCCCTTCCCGCACCATGAAAATCTGTCCTCGCACGCTCGGATGAAACGTATAGCGAGGTTTGTCTTGAGACAGAATCGTCGCAATCAGCGCAGGGCTTTGAAACCCCATCTCGCGGTACATTTCAGAGCTTTCCAGTACCTCGCCTTTTTCGTCGGCGATCATGTAGATCAGCTTCAATCGCTCAACGATTGCTGTTTCTTCCGGGTCGGTTGGGTCATAAGCCCATTCCAGCTTGCCCACCGCATTGATGCGCAGGAAGCCTTTGGTTGCGGCCCATTCCTCATCGAGCAGTCCCTGCACTGTGGTCTCGATTACCCCGCGCAACATCCCCCGCAGCACAAACCCGAAACCTGTCAGCAGAATAGCGAAAAAAACAGCGTAGCTCAGCGCAAGCCGAAACCGTAGACCTCTGAATAAACTGCGCTGCATGATTTCAATTTACAGCAGTCGCAGTTTTGCTATTCCTGTCCAGCTTTGTCGCTGCGGCTTTCAGGCAACTCAAGCATGTAGCCGATACCGCGAACTGTGTGGATTAGCTTGGCCGGATAGCGGTCATCGATCTTCGAACGCAGATGGCGAATATAAACATCGACAATGTTAGTCAGCCCGTCGTAATCCATGTCCCAAACATGTTCCACGATCATCGTTCTGCTCAACGGCCGCCCTTTGTTCC
Organism: Bryobacter sp.; assembly: GCA_044376335.1. Classification (GTDB taxonomy): domain Bacteria; phylum Acidobacteriota; class Terriglobia; order Bryobacterales; family Bryobacteraceae; genus Bryobacter. The sequence continues at coordinate 3,543 of JBIPMY010000048.1, read as the reverse complement.
TCATCAGATACTCGAGGATCGAAAACTCCTTGGGAGCCAGTTCAATGTTGTCTCCAGACCGGGTCACTTTACGGCGAATACAATCCAGCGTCAACTCACCAACCACCAGTTTCTCCGGAGTAGGCTGTCCTCGCCGCAACAGTACTCTTACCCGCGCCAGCAGCTCGACAAAGGCAAATGGCTTCGTCAGATAATCGTCAGCGCCAAGCTCAAGACCCTTCACCCGGTCCTCAACTGCACCACGCGCACTTAATATCAACACGGGAGGATTGGTCTTACGGTTACGGATTTTTTCAAGCACCGTAAAGCCATCCATATCTGGCAGCATCATGTCGAGGGTGATCAGGTCATAATCCGTGGCGTGTACCAGGTTCAGTGCAGCCTGCCCATCCGGAGCAATATCTACTGCGTAACCAGCGCTCTCAAGCCCTCTGCCAAGAAAATCGGCAATTCTCTTCTCGTCTTCCACCACAAGGATTCGCATTGTCAAACTCGCTATTACCTTAACATCATGCGCTTATCTTCGCTTAAGTGAATCTTAATCATTGCCTCTCCAGAATCCACCCATAAAGCAGCAAGCTGATTCCGTAAGCCGCTCCAGCAATGCCAAGATAGACCAGCTCCCCGTTCGCAGTTGCGATCCCGCAAGAGAAAAGCCCAATCACCTGCAAGAATCCGTAAGGAAAGAATTCACCCATCGTGAATCGCCAGGGCGGGGAATCGATCTGCGAAAAAACACTGAAATGGTGCCCCACGGCCAAAGCTGCCAGCATCCCAGCCAGCGCCCCCACCGGGCTTAAGCCCCCCGTCAGCAGCACCGTCATTCCCACCAGCACCAGGCCCTTCCTTGCAAGAATCCGATATCCGCGTGACGGCGAAATCCGCCAACGCAACCTCCCCGGCAATCCATCTAACGCAAAAAGATTCTGAGCCATCGTACTCAGGCAAAGCACAACCATCATGGAAAGTACCGGATAAGCTTCCGGTTGGGGTTTGGAATACAAGTACCGGTAGGCAGTTCCAGACCCCGCAATCAATGCGGCAAGCCAAAAGTCGAGTGTCCGCAGCATCTGGCGTAACTCAAGCGTAGGCAGCAGCCGCCAAAGCCATGGGCTCGCATGAGATTCCGGCCGCGCGAAGACCCGCAGAAATCGCGCCTGCACCTGCGTCAATGGCCACAGCGACAACCGGATTTCCGGAATTCGCGCCAGTGGTGCAGCCAGCGCCGGCACCACCATCAAACTCCCAATCAGCGTCCAGATAAACCCCATGCTCTCGGGCTGCATCGAAAGCAACAATGCAAACCAGAAGAAATTGTTCCCCTGAATCGAATTCAGCGTTCGGATTTCGCGGTACGCCGTAACGGCGATCGCGCGCAGCAGTGCAATCAACGCATCCACTCCAGTGCCGGCAGTTCCCTGGCCTTCACCACATCCAGATAGTGTGCCCTCAACTCACCCTCGGCCTTGGCCTCACTCCTCCAAACCACCGCCCCGCCATCCAGCAGCAGCACCTCATCGGCCAGCCGCTCCACGTGCATCAGCATATGTGACGACACAATCATGCTCGTCCCACGCCGTTTCAGCTCATTCAGCAGAGCAAGTACAGTCTCACAACTGGCAGGGTCTAATCCTTCAAACGGCTCATCCAGAATCAGCACTTTGGGTGCATGCAAAACCGCCAGCGCCAGCGCTGTCTTCTTCCTCATCCCGTAACTGCACGCAGCCGCAAAACGCGTCTTTCCCTCCGCCAGCCCAAGCAGATTCAGTAATTCCGCACTCCGCCGTCCTGTTTCCGCCTTCTCAATCCCATACAGCCCAGCGCTCAGATTCAGATGCTCCTCAATCGAAAGCGCATCAAAGAGCCCAAGGTGCTCCGGCATCACACCCATTTGCGCACGCCACTGCCGCGGTGCGGATTTCGGGCGATGCCCGAGCACCTCAACCCGGCCCACCGACTCGCTCTCCAGCCCGGCAAGCACCTTCAGACAACTCGACTTGCCAGCCCCATTTGGTCCCACCAGTACTGCTGCTCTTCCCGCAGGCAATCGCAGGTCAAATTCCCGCAACGCAGAAAAGTCCCCGTAGTTTACGCCCAGTCCCTGACATTCGATAACAGTACTCACAATTAGGTCCTACGCCCCATTTTCATACTAAGTTCCAAATTCATTTGCGTTAGACTCCCTGTATTCGCTAGCCTTTTTACTGAAACGTAATCGTCTCACAGGAGTCCCAACCGCATGTGGAATCGCCGAAAAGAAGAAGAACCGACCGCCCGTCCGACCAGCCCGAATCCCTCCTCACCAGGAGCAGCCGAAGGAATGCCAATGCAGACCACCTCGTCGAGATTTGAGAACGATGCACCAATGCCTTCCCGCACCGCCACCATCGGTAAGGGTGTCACAATCACCGGGCAGATCTATTCGCGCGAAGATCTGATCATCGACGGCGAAATCGATGGCACCATCGAAGCCAACGAACACAAGATCACCATCGGGCCCAACGGCAAAGTTAAGGCAGCCATCAAAGCCAAAGACATTGTTGTCCTCGGCGCCGTCCAGGGCAACGTCGAAGCAAGCGACAAGATCGATATCAAGAAGGATGCGCGTCTCGTGGGCGATATCAAAACGGCCCGCATCTCGATCGAAGACGGTGCCATCTTCAAAGGCTCCATCGACATCGTTCGAGTTGAAGCTCCCAAGGCCGCTCCCAAGCCCCAACCCATTGCCACCCCCGGCGGCACTCAACAATCCATGGCCGCATCTGCTGGTAGTGGAGAAACAAAGCGCTAACTTGGGCTGCGTGCGAATTAGAAGCCTGTTACTTTAGTACCAGAGGAGATGGCGAACCCCTTCAAGGCATTACTCCGCGCAGTTCAGGGATCTGACGATTCCGATAGCAGCCTGCGCCCTTCTCGCCCCTCCCCCAGGCCGGATGCTCCTCCTCCCGCCACCAAACCAGTCGAATTTGCGCCTCCGCAGATGCGTCCCAGTTCGGCTCTCCAACAATTCGTCCGCTCGCTCGACACCAACCGCGACCTTCGTCTCCTGGATTTGGGTGGTGCCAATGCAGCAAACATCCAGTTCATGACGCAATTGGGTACCCGTCTCTACTCCGAAGACTTTTTCGCTACTCTCGAAGATTGCTTCGGCGATGGCGACTATTACGAAAATCAACGCGATCCTGCCCGCGTCGACAGCTTTCTGATCCAGACTTTTTCAGAGCAACGTGGCCCCTTTGACGGTGCCCTCGTCTGGGACTGCCTCCAGTTCCTTCGTCCTTCTCTCCTCGACAAAACCATCGATCATCTTCATCGCATCCTCGAACCAGGCGCACACCTCCTCGCCTACTTCTATGCCGATGAGCGCGCCCAATCCATCCCGCAGTATCACTTCAAGATTCACGACGAGCACAACATTGTCGTCGCGCAAAAGGCTGAAATGCCGCCCGGGCAAGCCTTCTCCAACCGCAATATCGAACGTCTCTTTGAAGACTTTGCTTCCACCAAGTTCTTTCTCAGCCGCGACAACATGCGCGAAGTTCT
>JBIPMY010000332.1:0-7023 GCA_044376335.1 Bryobacter sp. | reverse complement strand
GTTGCAGGGGTGATTCACGGTATCGCTCGTTATGGGGAGAAAATCGTGATGGCAACCGAGTTTGGGGCAGTGGTTTGGGATGGGCAGAAGGTGCGGCGATACTTTGTGGATCAGACAAGCGACGGGCGATTGCGTGTGGTGGAGGGAATAGCGGTACCCTAGGTCCAATATGATTCGCAGTTTGGTTTTGATGATGAGCGCGATGGCGCTGTTGGGGCAGAAGTTTGATCCGGCGATGGCTGAGCAGCCTCAGATGAAAAAGGCGTTCGCAGAAGTGGATGCAAGAGCCGAGAAGATTGAGAAGGAATGGGTGCATTTGACAGAGATTCCTGCGCCGTCCAAGCAAGAGACACTGCGGATTGCTTATATGAAAGCGGCTATGGCGCGGGTGGGGCTGACTGGAATTCAACAGGATGAGATTGGAAATGTCTGGGGGGTAATGAAGGGCAGCGGGGGTGGACCGGAGCTTGCGTTTGCAGCGCATATGGACACCGTCTTCCCGATGGATACGAAGATCAAGGTGCGAGAAGATGCAGGGCGGTATCATGCACCGAGCATTGGGGATGATACTGGCGCGCTGGTGGCGCTTCTACATGCGTTTGACATCATGAAGCAACAGGGGATCAAGACCAAGGGCGATGTAATCTTTGTTGCAACAGTGCAGGAAGAAATCGGTTTACTGGGGGCGAAGTACTGGCTGGAACATCGCGAGAAAAAGCCGGATCTGTTTGTTGCGGTGGACTCGCGTCTGGGGAGCGTTGGCTATGGGGCGCTGCTGATTGAGCAATACAAATTCACGTTCGAAGGCCCGACGATGCACACGCTGGCTAGCAAGGGCAAGACGAATGCTGCACGTGGAGCTGCCCGGATGATTCTGGCACTCAATGAGATGGAAATGCCAGCACCGGTTGCGGGAGGATCGCCGAATTTGCCGGTAGCCAATGTGGGGACACTCGGAGGTGGCACGGTGGTAAATGCGACACCGGGGAGTGTTTTTCTGACAGTGGATATTCGCAGCCAGGACATGAAGGCCCAGCAGAAGCTGGTGGAAGACGTGAAGAGCCTGGGACAAAGGGCGGCGAATCAGGAGAAGTTGGGGCTCAAGATTGAGGGAATCAATCTGGTGCATGACTATTCAAAGGCATTGCCGAAAGAAGTGAGACTGAATCATCCTTTGGTGCAGACAACACTGGCGGTGACAGACCATATGCAATTGAATGGGAAGACGAAGACAGTAGCTGTGGATAGTGGAAGCGACGATCACAACATTGGTGTGGCGATGGGGATTCCGTCGATTGGGATTGGCGCGATTATTGGAGGCGGGGCGCATTCGCTGGAGGAGAGCGCCGAGAAGGCGTCCATCCTGCGGGGCACCAAGTACATGATGTTGCTGACGGCTGCTCTGGCTGGAATCAACTAGCGCTGTATCAATCGTGTTCGGATTTCGTTGAGCATTTTTTGACGGGGAAGAGCTGGTGGATCTTTAGCGAGAAAAGCGGCGGCAACCCGTTCTGCTTTGCGCCAAGTTAGCAGCGCCGAGCTGCTATTTCCCTGACTGGCTTCGAGATCTCCAAGCAGGATCAGGGCCATAATGAGATCTCTTTCGCCGGGTTTTGTCTCTAGAGCAATTTCGTAATTCTTCACGGCGTCACGGGCATGGTCTAGAGCGAGATGGGTTTGCCGGAGTGCTGCGAAGGTTTGAGCGAGAGAAAGCTGGACATTCGCGAGGTTAAAGCTGACTGGCTGAGAATCGATGAAGCCTCCACTCTGGCGGCTGAGCTCAATGCGCCGGGCAAGAACACTCTTTTGAATTTCGAGAGCTTGCTCTGGTTTGCCTTCTGCGAGCAGGATGTCGCCTTGCATGGAATCGGCTACTGTCTTATACAACTGGGTGGAAAGAGATTGGGCGTCCGGGAGTCTGTCCATTAGTGTTGAAGCTTCGGAATAGACCTTACGCGCCTTGGCCCACTTTGAATTGCTGAATAGTATATCGCCCAGAAGAATGCGATTGTTGATGCGGGCGATGAGTGGAGCAGAGGGGATCAAATCCCAAAGAGAAACAGAGCGGCGGGCTGCTTTTTCGGCCTCGGTGTAGTCTTCGAGGTGATCTCCAAATCCTTCGCCAAGGTGACCACTAATCGAGCTGTAGAGAGCGGCAATCTCTTTGAGCTGCGTTTCATCGGGAGAGCTCGCTTCCCAGACTTCGAGTTGTTTGATGGCAGCATACAGGATTTGACGCCGGGTTGCGACTGGGACGGAAGTGCCGGTAAGGGCTTCGAAAGTCTGGAAAAGCAGTTGGCGTGCGGCGACTTGCGCCTGCTCCCCCCTGCGGATGTCGGCTTCGCGTCTAGCCCAATATTGCTGGGCTTCAAAGAGGGCAAAGGCAAGAATTATACTGACCGGGATCAAATAGGTTTTATTGCGGACAAGCCAGAGCCAGAGATCGTGAAGGTGGCTATCGGGGCGAGCCAGAAGAGGTTTGTGATCGAGATAATTTTCAATGTCGCGACGGAAGGCTTCGACGCTGAGATAACGTTGGCTTGGGTTTTGCTCGATCGCCATGGCAGCGATAGCGCGGAGATCCGCTTTGAGGCCGGTGAGGCCCACAGGCTGACCCGCGGCTATGCGGCTGGCCCATTCGTGCGGGAGTGCAGGCGAGGCCCCAAAGGGGTGGTTGCCAGTGAGCAATTCCGCGAAGAGAACACCGAGACTAAAGACATCGAAACTCGGAGTCGCGGGGTCGCCACGCCACTGCTCTGCGGAGGCATAGGCAGGAGTGAGTGGCGCCTGACCGTATTGGGTAAGTTGCGAGTCGGTTGAGTTTGTCGATTGGATTAACTTGGCAATGCCGAAGTCTAGAATCTTGAGATTGCCTTGAGGAGTGATGAGGATGTGGGCGGGCTTGAGGTCGCGGTGTACCACCAGGAGGCGGTGAGCGGCCTCGATGACGCTGCAGATATCGCAAAAGAGCAGGAGCTTTGAGCGGAGATCGAGGGAGCGGGCATGATCGAGAAAAGAAGTACCCTCGATCCATTCGAGGATCAAGTAGTGTTGGCCGGTGGGGAGTTGGCCTGAGTCGAGGAGGCGGCAGATGGAGGGATGGTTGAGTGTAGCGAGGATTCGGCGCTCTGATTCGAGACGGAGCAAGGTGACTGGAGAGACAGAGGAGGGATGAATGAGCTTGATGGCGACGGTTTGATCGAAGAGGCCGTCGTCGCGGATGGCTTTGAGCACCAAGGTAGTGAGTGTTGAAGCGACCAGAGCGGTGACTTTGTAGGGGCCGAAGCGGGCTGGGTAGGTGGGTAAAGAAGGATTTGGTTCAAAACCTTCCACATCGCGTGAGTGCTGTAAAAGCATTTGTGAGACGACCTGATGCAGTTCAGGGTCCTCTACGGTTTGCGCAGACAGGAAGGCAGCACGCTCGCCCGTGGGCTGATCGAGAGCGTCGAAGAAGAGCGATTTGATCTGAAGCCAACGGGCAGGCGCAGCCATCTCTCGAATACTCTAGCGGAGGTGACGGGTAAAAGGTGACATGGGTGAGTTAGCTGGGCAGGATACGTGTGAGGAGCCAGGCGCGAGCGCAGGACCATTCGCGCTTGACGGTGCGGCTGGAAAGTGAGAGTGCCTCAGCGATTTCATCCATGGTGAGCCCACCGAAGAAGCGCATCTCAAGGATCTGGGCCTGACGCTGATCAACGGAATTGAGTTCATCAAGAGCCTGATCGAGAGATAGTAACTGCTCCATGGAAAGAACCTGGAGGGCAGGGTGGAAGCCGGTGGGGAGTTCGAGTGCAACCGCTTCATTGGCCAGACGGCTGCGGCGGGACCGCGCGTGATCGATGAGGATGCGCCGCATCATGGTGCTGGCGATGGCAAAGATTTGGGGGCCATCGAGATCTGGCCTGGCTTCAGGATTGAGACGCATGAGGGCCTCGTGAACGAGCGCAGTCGGTTGGAGGGTGTGATCAGGGCGCTCTCGACTCAGGTGGAGGCGAGCTAGCCGTTTGAGTTGGACGTATAGTTCGTCGAAGCTATCTGCGGGGATCAGCAACGTAGTAGGCCTGAGCAGTGAGTATAGCTTGTAACTAGATCGCCAGGTTCAGTTTTGCAGCAGCCTTGTGCAGCCGTACATCACGGGTGTAAAGAGGGATACGGTTTTCAAAGCCAGTGGCGAGAATTGTGACATCGCCCCAATTGAGCCCAGACCCGAAGAGGTTTTGCTCTTCCAGCAAGAGAAATATGAAGTGAAAATCAGGTGCATCGAGCCGGGGAAGCTGTAGAAGATGAGTCAGAATATTTGAGCGCCTAGAAAGATTCCCAACAAGCAGCACGCCGAGTATGGTGTCGGTTAGGAAAACTCGATTTTCACTAAGCAGGATTTGAATCAGTTTATCGGTAGCACGCAAATGATCGATCCAGACAGAACTATCGACGACTACGCGCATCGCGCTTGAGTTCAGCCTCAGCCTCTTGCTTCAAATACCTGGTGATTCGATTGCGCTCCGGCACCCATGCGTCCGGCATGGTCCCACCCAATGCAATGAGTTGTCGGCCAGCATCACGCTGAATTAGTTCACGGAGAGCACGATTGACCAGCTCAGTTTTGCTCGTAAGCCCTGTTCTTGCGAGAGCGTTTTCCAGGAGCTCGTCATCAATATTGAGAGTGGTCCTCATGCGTACGATTATAACGACTTCGTATAAGCAACTCGCTTAATAGTACTTGTCGAGAACCGGCTTGAGGAAGCGCCCGGTGTGGGATTCTTCGATGGAAACGATGTGTTCTGGCGTGCCTTCGGTGACGATGCGGCCGCCGCCGTCGCCGCCCTCAGGCCCCAAGTCGATTACCCAGTCGGCTGCCTTGATGACGTCCATATTGTGCTCGATGAGAAGGATACTGCCGCCGTTTTCGATTAGACGCTGGAAGCTGGTGAGAAGCTTGCGGATGTCGTCGAAATGCAGGCCCGTAGTTGGCTCATCGAAGATGAAGAGGGTCTTGGCGCTTGAGGATTGGGCAAGGTGCGCTGCGAGTTTGACACGCTGGGCCTCGCCGCCCGACAGGGTAGTTGCGGATTGGCCCAGACGCAGGTAACCGAGGCCAACATCTTCGAGCACTTGCAGCTTTTGCAGCAGGCGTGGGACGTCGTGGAAGTGGTGGCTGGCTTCGCGCACGGTCAACTGCAAGACCTGATGGATGTTCAGGCCCTTGTAGGTGATCTCAAGGATTTGCGGCTTGAATCGGGTGCCTTTACAGTCTTCGCAGATCAGTTCGACATCGGCCAGGAACTGCATCTCGACGGTGACGGTGCCATCGCCCTGACAGGTTTCGCAACGCCCGCCGGGGATGTTGAACGAGAAGTGCCCGCCCTGATAGCCACGCTTCTGGGCTTCGGCGGTGTGGGCAAAGAGGTCTCGGATTTGATCGAAGGCCTTGATGTAGGTAACCGGATTGGAACGGGGGGTGCGGCCGATGGGCGACTGATCGACGAGGATAACGTCGCTGAGGTGATAGTCACCTTCGACGGAGCGGCAAGTTTGACGTTGCACCTCCATTGAAGGAGTCTCGTCGGCACTTTCTTCCGATGCTTTCTTGCGGCTGGAGGGCTTGGTGTTTGTGCCGAGACTCAAGCGCCGCTCGAGGGTCTTGAAGATCACGTCATGGACGAGGGTGGATTTTCCAGAGCCGGAGACACCCGTGATGGCGACCATCAGGCCCAGCGGGATGATGACATCGATACCCTTCAAATTATTGGAGCGGGCACCGCGGAAAACAATTTCGCGTTTCGAATTGGGGACTCGACGGACGCGCTGCGGGGCGACATTCTTTTCGTTGCGGAGGTAGATGCCGGTAAGCGACTTCGGGGATTTTTTGGGTTTGAGCAGATCGCCGTAGGGACCTTCAAAGATAATCTCGCCGCCATGTTCTCCGGCGCCAGGGCCCATGTCGATGACATGGTCTGCGGCTTCCATCACTTCCTGATCGTGCTCGACAACGAGGATCGTGTTGCCGAGATCACGGAGGTCTTTGAGGATCTTGATCAGACGGTGTGTGTCGCGTGAGTGCAGGCCGATAGATGGCTCATCGAGCACATAGCAGGCACCGACGAGGCGTGAGCCAAGACAGGTGGCGAGGGTGATGCGTTGGGCCTCGCCGCCGGAGAGGGTCATCGAGAGACGGTCGAGAGTGAGATAGTCGAGGCCAACGTCGTTGAGGAAGCGCAGGCGTTGCTGGACTTCGCGAAGGATCTTGTCGGCGACGGCGCGTTGTTCTGGCCGAAGGGTGAGGCCATCAAAGAAGTGCATTGCATCGCGGATGTTCAGACGAGTGACTTCGCTGATGATTTTGCCACCGATGCGGATGTTGCGTGCTTCCTGACGGAGGCGGGTACCCAGGCAATCACGACAGGTAGTGTAACCGCGATAGCGGGCCATGAAGACGCGTACATGAACTTTGTACTTCTTTGGCTCGACGACTTTTTCGAAGAATTTGCGGATGCCCTGCATGACAAAATACTGTTCGTCATCTTTCAGGTCAGCAAAGGGGATGTGCAGGCGTACTTTGCCTTTGGCGGTCTTCTTGAACTCTTCGTAGTAGAAAAGGTACATCGGCTTGGTCCAGGGGTCGATGGCACCTTCGTTGAGAGCCAGGCCGGGATTGGGGATTAGCTTTTCGAGGTCGTAATCCATTTCGCGGCCGAAGCCCTGGCAGGTGGGGCAGGCGCCGAAGGGATTGTTGAAACTGAAGAGGCGTGGTTCAGGGTCTTGAAACTCGGTCGAGCAGGTTTTGCACTGGAATTTTTCGTTGAAACGGAGCTGGCGCGGGGTGTCGGTGCCGGCTTGTTCAAAGATCAATTCCCCGCCCTCCCGATAGGCGATTTCAATTGCGTCCACCAGGCGGGCTCGAATGTCGGCAGCCATGACAAGACGGTCTACGAGTGCGAAGACGGGAGAATTGAAATTGAGTTCGAGTAGAGATTCCGGGCTTGAGAACTCAAATATGCGACCGTTTTGATAGAGGCGGGTGAA
>JBIPMY010000047.1:0-21095 GCA_044376335.1 Bryobacter sp. | reverse complement strand
AGCCTGATCCGTCCAGACCGTAACAACTGGGGGCCGCGATTTGGCCTTGCCTATCGCCCCGCCTTTGTGAATGATGCAGTGATTCGTGCTGGCTACGGGGTTTACTTCACGCCTCAGATTTCGAATGCGATTTTTGCAATGGCGGAAGGTGCGCAGGCTACGGCCGGTGCCAATATTGTCGGTAGCCCGTCAGGCACACCCGATCTTTTCTTCAATAATCCCTTTGCTGGTGCACAAACTGGTGGCGCTTTGAACTTTGCAGTATCGAACGACCCGGACATGCGCGACAGCTACATCCAGCAGTGGAATGTAAACCTTCAGAAGAAACTGCCGGGCAATGTGATTATCGATGTCGGCTATGTCGGCTCGAAGGGCACCAAGCTGATCGTGACGTTTGAAGATCTGAACAGGCCGATTCAATTGATCGACCCGCGGGTCCCCGGACAAGCTTCGATCAACGCACGGCGTCCCAACCAGGCCTTCCTGCGTAATGTGCGCAGCGACAAGTCTGTCGGCAACAGCACCTATCATGCACTGCAGATGAAGCTGGAACGCCGCATGGCCAAGGGCATCACCTTCCTGAGCGCATACACCTGGGCGCACTCGATTTCTGGCCCGAATGATATCGGTGGCCAGGTTGGTGGCGGTAACTTTATCGGCGCACCGCAGGATGTCTACAATGCACAAAACGATCGCGGTACTTCTGGCTTTGACCTGCGTCATCGCCAGGTGAACACCGTGCTTTATGATCTGCCGTTCTTCCGCAACTCCACCAACAAGCTCCTCAAGGGTGCTCTTGGCGGCTGGCAGGCTTCGACGATCATGACCTTCCAGGGTGGCTTCCCCTCGCCTGTGACTGCGAATATCGACACCACTGGCACGGGCGTGAATTCGCGTCCCGATCAACTGCCGGGCCAGAACGGCAATCTGCCGGGCGACCAGCGGACCTGGACGAAGTGGTTCAACACGGGCGCCTTTGTTTCCGCAGACCGGAATCCTTCGGCCTACGGACGCTTTGGCACCTCCCCGCGTACTGATGCAATTCGTCTACCTGGCATCATTAACGTCGATTTCTCGGTAAACAAGAGCTTCCAGTTCTCCGAAACGATGCGTTTTGAATTCCGTACGGAAGTGTTCAACATCGCCAATCACTACAATCCGGATCCTGGTTCGCTCGATCGCAACGTCCGTTCTGCCACGTTTGGCATGGTGGGCGGCGGTGTACAGGGTATTACCACCCGTGTAATCCAGCTTGGCGGAAAGTTCTACTTCTAGTCAGGATTCATCGAAGCCTAACCTATTCGTAGTACTTTTCCGATAGAATAATCAGAGTCTCGCTATTCTGGCGTGGTCTTTCTCCACGCTCAACATTCACTCTCTGTTCTGAGGAAAAAATATATGAAGAGCAATGTAAGCTCAATTCTCTCCCGTGCGGGCATCCTCGCTTTGGCAATGCTTCTTGCCACCAGTCTAGGTTTCGCACAATCCGATAACTCCACAATCTCTGGCGTTGTCAAAGATTCAAGCGGCGCTATTGTCGCCAACGCAAAGGTTACTGTTCGCAACGAAAGCACTTCGTTCGACCGTCAGGTAACCACAAACTCCTCCGGCTTCTACACCGCAACTAACATTGCTCCTGGCTACTATACGGTCAGCGTGGAAGCTCCTGGATTCAAGAAGGCTACGATCAGCCGCAACAAGCTGGACGCCGGTATCCCGATCGCAGTCAATGTTGACCTCGCCGTCGGTGCCCTCACTGAAACAGTGACGGTAGAAGCCAGCGTTGCCCAGATCAACACGGAGTCTGCCACGGTAGGCAAGACGGTTGAAATGAAGCAAATCCAGAGCATGGCGCTCAATGGCCGTAACCCGATTCAGCTGGCTCTCTTGAAGCCGGGTGTTCGTGGTGGCGCACTGGGCAACCAGAACTTTGGCTTGTCCAGCGGTGGCTTCACCATCAACGGTGGCCGCTCTAACGACTCGCTGATCACCTTCGACGGCGCCGTTGGTATCCGTACCCGAGCCAATGGTACTTCGATCGGTTCTGCCGACGTCGACACCATTCAGGAAGTACAGATTCTTACCGCCAACTACACCGCAGAGTATGGCCGTTCCGGTAACGGGCAGATCCGCATGGTGACCCGTTCTGGTGGTCGTGAATTCCACGGTGCGTTCTATGAATATCTGCGTAACAACGCAATGGACGCAAATACTTGGACTCGTAACCAGAGCGCGGCCAGCAACTTTACTGCTCCCTACAAATACAACCAGTACGGCTACAACATCAGTGGCCCGGTCTTCATTCCGAAAGTTTTCAATAAGGATCGCGAAAAGCTTTTCTTCCTTTTTGCTCAAGAGTGGGTGAAGGTTCGTCAGGAATCTTCAACTTTTCAGCGTGTGCCGACCAATTTGATGCGAGATGGCAACTTTAGTGAATTGTTGGGAAGCAATGTTTACTACAATGCTCCCCGCAACATTATCGACCCAAACACCATCACGGCAGCGAACCCAAGCGGAACACCATTTCCTGGAAACATTATTCCCGCGAATCGATTGAGTTCAAATGGAATTGCCTTCTTGAGAACATATCCGCAGGTAAATGGCACGTTCCCAGGGAATGCTAATTTCTTCCAGGTTCGACCCGCTCCCCGCGATCAGCGAAAGGACACTTACAACATTGACTACAACCCAACCCAAAACCAAGTGATCCGTTTCCGGCATGCGAACTATGCGTTTGTGGAATCAAACGCATTTAATGACGGTTTCGATTTTGCTCCTTCAACTCTCGACCGTCCCAATAAGACGGCCAGCATCGGGCATGTATGGACTCTAAGCCCAACCATGATTAATGAGTTCCTTTTTGCAGCCTCGAATGACCGTGTAACCATTGGTGTGTTACGCACGGGACGCTTTCAGCGTTCGGTAAATAACATTACATATCCTTATATCTTCTCCGATCCGAAGGAAATTCAAGACAAAATTCCGACGGTAGCTATCCCAAATGTCGGGACCATCAATGGAGGGCCGTATCCCGCAAGTTCATCAGGGCCTATCTATCAGTTGTCCAATAACTTCACCAAGATTGCCGGCAACCATACCTTCAAGACTGGATTCTACTTCGAACGTTCTGGACAGAACGACTTTGACCAGATCAACGTAGCAGGCGTCCCTGGAGGCACGAACAACCAAAATGGCCGCTTCCAGTTTGACGACGTCCGCACCGGCGGGCCCGGCGCAGGCACTGGGTTGGCGAATGCGGCTCTCGGATTGTTTTCAACATACGCTGAAATCGGACCTCGAAGCTTTACCCCTTATCGCGGTCACTTGTTCGAATTCTTCGCGCAAGACAGCTGGCGGGTATCGCAGCGCTTAAAGTTGGAGCTTGGTTTCCGGGGATCCTGGACCAATGGCTACTACAAGTCGCTTTGGGGCAATATGGCCTACTTCGACCCTGCAGCTTACAGCCAGGCAAACGCCGCTGTCCTGGATCGTGCAACAGGTAACGTAATCAGCGGCGATCGCTTCAATGGCGTACGAATCCCGGGTAAAGAATGGCCTAAGGCGGCGATTGGCCGCGTCCCTGCTGCGAGCGATCCGCAGTTCAACCGTCTTTTTGACGGCGGTGACGCATATCCTTCACCCAACCAGTTCAACATGATGCCCCGCTTTGGCATGGCTTACTCGCTCAACAATAAGCAGGTCATTCGGGCCGGTTTCGGCGGATTCATGGCTCGTCCTGGTGTATACGACAGCGTGTTCCTCGGCGGCAACCCGCCATTCCAGCCAATGGCATCAGTAACTGGAGGGTCTGCCGATCAGCCTGGTGGAGCAACTCGGACTCAGTTTCCTCAGTTCTTCATGACCATTGACCGTGCGTACAAGATTCCACGTTCTTACAACTGGAATGCAACTTACCAACGTGAAATTGGTTTTTCGACCACTCTTGAAGTTGGCTACGTTGGCACGGTGGGTAACTACCTGTCGCGAGAGCGCGACCTTAACCAACTGCCAACCGGTACAACATTCCGGCCTGAAAACTTGGCCGGCAATGGATTGCCCCAAGCGAATGTGAACTCTCTTCGTCCTTTCAAAGGTTTTGCGAATATCAACATGCTTGAGCACTCAGGCCGCAGCACCTATCATGGTTTGCAGATCGAAGCTACACGCCGGTTTACTCGCGGTTTCAGCTACGGTTTCGCTTACACTCTCTCGAAGACCATGGATAACAATTCAGGTCCTCGTGATGGATTCATCGACGCCTTTAACCAGGGTTTGAACTGGGGCAAGTCAGCAAATGACTCCAGACACATCGCTGTGGTCAATTTTGTTTGGGAAATGCCATTCTTTAACTCCAACGACAGCAACAAGATTGCGCGAGCAATTGCTGGCGGATGGCAGCTGTCGGGTGTAAATCAGTTCCAGACGGGCACTCCATTTACGATCGGAAATACTGACGATTATCTTGGAATCGGTTCTTCCAACTTCAAGCCGTGGAACTTGAATAGTCAGCCGGTCGTAAAACAGCAGTTTGCGAATCGTAATGCCGCTGGCAACTACCTCGGCGTTACCGATTTTTATTTCGATCCAGTCAGGAACGCCGCAGGCGCCCAGACGTTGTCCAGCCGTCCAGCCAACGGCACTCTGCCGAACCAGAACCGGAACTCAGTTGGTTTCAACAATCCTGGCTTCCAGAACTGGAACATCGCTCTATTCAAAGCATTCCGCATCACGGAACGTCAGGCACTGACCTTCCGCGCTGAAGGCTTCAATTGGATCAACCACCCGAACTGGGGCGGAGTCGAAGCAAATCCGGCCAACGCTAATTTTGGCTTGGTCACCGGCAAGGGCGGCGAACGTAATGTTCAGCTAAGCTTGCGCTACAGCTTCTAATCGCTAAAACGATTTAGAAAAAACATGGGCCTCCCGCAAGGGAGGCCCTATATTATTTAGCTATGAAGTTTTTCCTCCTAACACTGGCATTCTCCTCGCTGAGTTTTGCCGCCGATTTGACTGGGGCCTGGGCTTGTGAGGTGCAGACCGATGCTGGCAGTGGCTCGCCTCGTTTTGAATTCACTCAGACAGGTGAGAGCTTAAAGGGCAAGTACAGCGGCCAGTTGGGCGACGCTGACGTTGCTGGAAAGGTGACTGGGGACAAGGCCGCATGGTCTTTCAAGGTCGACCTGGGCAGCATTGCCTATGAAGCTACAGTCAGCGGCGACACGATGAAGGGCAAAGTGGAGTTGGCTGGCCAGGCCAGCGGCACCTTTAGCTGCAAGAAGAACAAATAGTATGGCTCTGACTCGACGCACCTTACTTGGGCAACTGGGTGTTGCCGCGATAGCTGCTCCGCGAAAGAAGCCGAATGTCATTCTGATCTATGCCGATGATCTGGGCTATGGCGATCTGGGCTGCTATGGCAGCAAGATCCGTACGCCTCATCTGGATCGCCTGGCACGCGAAGGAGTGCGGTTTACGCATTGCCTGTCGGCCAACCCGGTATGTTCGCCGTCCCGGGCTGCGCTGCTGACCGGGCGCTATCCGACACGCGTGGGCGTGCCGAGGGTCTTATTCCCTTACGACAAAGAGGGCATGCCCGATGGGGAGACGAATATCGCGCAAATGCTGAAGCCTGAAGGCTACAAGACGATGTGCGTGGGTAAGTGGCATCTGGGGCATAACGAAGCGTTTCTGCCGACTAACCGCGGCTTTGACGAGTATTACGGCATTCCCTATAGCAACGACATGAACCCGAGACCGCTGCTGCATAGCGTGCCGGGCAAGGTGGAGACGGTGGAAGAGACGGCGACGCTTGAGACGCTGACGCCGCGTTATACCGAGCAGGCTGTGCGCTTTATCGAGAGCAGCAAGGATACGCCTTTCTTCTTATACATGCCGCATACCTATCCGCATATTCCGATGGCGGCTTCGGCGGCGTTTCGGGGCAAATCTCCGCTGGGCTTGTATGGCGATATGGTGGAGGAGCTGGATTGGAGCGTCGGGCAGTTGCTTGCGACGCTGAAGAAGCACCGGTTGGAACGGGACACGCTGGTTGTGTTTTCTTCTGACAATGGCCCCTGGTTTCAGGGCTCGCCCGGGAGTTTGCGTGGGCGCAAGGGCGCAACGCTTGAGGGTGGCGTGAGGGTGCCGATGATTGTGAGCATGCCGGGGAGCGTGGCGGCGGGCAAGGTGTCAGACGCTCTTGTGTCGACGATGGATATGTTGCCGACCTTTGCCAAGCTGACTGGGGCGAAGCTGCCTGCCAAGCCTCTGGATGGTATCGACCTCTGGCCTGTTCTGAGCGGAAAGCAGACTTCGATTGAGCGCGAGGCGTTGATCTATTTTGACGGCTGGCATGCGCAGTGCATCCGCAAGGGGAATTACAAGCTGCATGTGGCAAGGTACAACTCGCAGGTGTATAGCCCGGCACCGGCGGGCGGGCGAGTGAATTTGCCGCTGGCGAGTGCTGAGCTCTATGACTTGTCCGTTGACCCGGCTGAGAGTTACGACATTGCGCCGGAGCGCCCGGAGGTGGTGCGCGAGATGACGGCTAAGCTGGAAACGCTGCTGGCTGGGTTTCCGGCGGAGGTGCGCAAGGCGCGTGCCGAGACGCTGGCGCGGAAGACTCGTGGCAATGTGGGGACCTTCCCGATTCTGGTGCCTTAGTCTATCGATCAAAAAGTGGCAGTATTTGAGCGATAGAATAGAGGTCTATCGCTCATGATCTGGAATTGGCAAAAACCTGATTGGCCGGAATTCACCTGGGACGTGGCTAGCCTGCGCAGGGCGGAGGAGCAGTTCCTGCTTGGGTGTGGCTCGTTTGTCGGCACGGTGAAACATCTTGATTCGACAGATCGAGAGCAGATTACGATCGAAGCGATGAGTCAGGAGGCGCTGACCAGTTCTGAAATTGAGGGCGAGCTTCTGGACCGCGCCAGTGTTCAGTCTTCCATTCGCAGGCAACTGGGTTTGGGTAGCGACAAACGGCGGGTGAAACCCGCTGAGCGTGGCATCGCCGAGTTGGTGGTAGACCTCTACCGGTCTTTCGCCAGTCCACTATCGGAGGAGACGCTCTTCGGCTGGCACCGGATGCTGACTCAGGGGCGCAGCGATCTTCGTGATGTAGGCCGTTACCGGCGAGACGAAGAGGCGATGCAGGTAGTATCGGGTGGTTTTCATTCCCCCAAAGTACACTTTGAGGCACCGCCATCAGCGCAGGTGCCTGATGAGATGGGCCGCTTTATCGACTGGTTTAATCGCACTGCACCTGGCGGTGTGGATGCCTTGCCGGCGCTGACGCGGGCGGGGATTGCGCATCTCTATTTTGAGTCGATTCATCCATTTGAAGACGGCAATGGGAGGATTGGCCGGGCGATTTCAGAGAAGGCTTTGGCGCAATCGGTAGGACAACCTACGTTGACCGCATTGGCAGCCACGATTCTGATCCGTCGGAAGGAGTATTACGCGGCGCTAGAGGCCGCCAATCAAGGCAATGAAATCACTCTTTGGCTGAACTGGTTTGCGGGGATCGTAATCGAGGCGCAGAGCCGGTCAGCAATTTCTATCGAGTTTCTCATTGAGAAGACTAAGCTCCTGGACCGGCTGCGGAATCAGCTGAATGAGCGGCAGGAAAAGGCGCTGCTTCGCATTTTGCGCGAAGGGCCTGAGGGATTTGAGGGCGGATTGAGCGCTGGCAATTATGCGGCGATTACCGGCGCCGCACCAGCCACGGCCACTCGTGACCTTGCCGATATGGTTGCCAAGGGCGCGCTGCTTCGTAGGGGCGAAGGCCGGTACACGCGCTACTTCGCGAACTTGAGGATTTCGAGCGGCGAAGGCATGCCTCTGGTGCCGAAGCGGATGATGCCTTCGGGGTCGATCAGGTAGACCGTCCGTTTGACGAAGAGCCCGTGGGCGCTGTAGAGGCGGGCTACTTCTTGCCCTTCGTCTACCAGTAGCGGGAACTCGAGTTTGTTCTTGTCGACGAATTTTTTATGGCTTTCGGCTGAGCCAGGGTTGATGCCGTAAACTACGGCATTCTTCGACTTCACGCGAGACCAGTTGTCGCGGATGTCGCATACTTGCTTGGTTCAACCGGGGGTGTCGTCAGCCGGGTAGAAGACCAGGATTACGTTTTTGCCTCTCATCTTTGCGAGGTCGACCAGGTTTCCGTCCTGATCTTTGAGTTTGAAGGGGGGCGCTGTGGCGCCTACCTTGAGCGGATCGCTCCAGAGCCAGCCGAGTTGAAACATCTAATTGATCATCCCTTACCTAGATAGATGAAGCGCACGATGAAAAGTGTCGTTAAAAGATAAACAAGCCAGCCGACCTGCGCGCCTTTGCCCCGGGCGACTTTGAGCAGGGTGTGGGCGATGAAGCCGAAAGCGAGGCCGTTGGCGATAGAGAAGCTTAAGGGAATCGTGACGATGGTGAGGAAAGCCGGTATGGCGGCTTCTGCATCTTGCCACTGGATCTCAGAAGCGTGGGAGATCATGAGGCTGCCGACGAGAATGAGTGCGGGCGCTGTGGCTGCGGCGGGGATTACGCCAACGAGCGGCACGGCGAAGAGGGCGACGAGAAAGAGCAGGCCGGTAACGATGGCTGTGACGCCGCTGCGGCCTCCGGCGGCGACGCCCGAGGCGCTTTCGATATAGCTCACTACGGTAGAGGTGCCGGTGAGCGAGCCGAACATGGTGGCCAGGGAATCGACGGTGAGGATGCGGCCGACGCGCGGGATTTTGTTGTCGCTATTGAGCAGGCCGGCCTTCTTGCCGACGGCGACGAGAGTACCGAGGTTGTCGAAAAGGTCGACGAAGAGGAAGACGAAGATGATCTCGAAGAGGCCGAGGTTGAGGACGCCGGGGAGGTCGAGATGGAAGGCGGTCTCGCCCAGTTGCGGCAAGTAGCTGGGCTGCCACTTCCACTGGACAACGCCGAAGATCATGGCAGTGACGCTGGTGCCGACGATGCCGATGAGCATAGCCGCACGTACGCCCCAGGCCATCAGGGTGGCCATGACGAGCAGGCCGGCGAGGGCAAGCAGTGTGTTGGGGGCGCGGAGGTTGCCGAGGGTGACGGTGGTGGCGGGGTCTGGGATGATGATGCCGGAATTCTTGAGGCCGATGAAGGCGATGAAGAGGCCAATGCCGACGGCGACTGCGGAGTAAAGCTCGGCGGGCATAGCTTCGACGATCTTTTGACGAAGGCCGGTGAGGGTGAGGAGCAGGAAGGCGATGCCAGAGAGGAAGACCGCGCCGAGGGCGACCTCCCACTTGACGCCCATCCCCTTGACGACTACGTAAGTGAAGTAAGCGTTGAGGCCCATGCCGGGGGCGAGTGCGATCGGGTAGCGGGCGTAGGCACCCATCAGAATACTGCCGAACGCGGCGCTGAGGCAGGTGGCGGCAGTGATTGCCCCGAAGGGCATGCCGGTTTCAGCGAGGATCGACGGATTCACGAATAGGATGTAAGCCATCGTGATAAAGGTGGTTGCGCCAGCCAGGATCTCGGTGCGCCAGTTGGTGTTGAGAGCTTTGAATTCGAAGTAAGTTTCGAGCTGTTCTAGAATCGCCATCGAAGTTGTAAGGATACTCCACGTCCGGGGCCGTCGACGCCCCAACTCATGCCACGGTAGTTTTTATCCGCGAGATTTGCGGCATCGAGGAAGAGGCTGAGCTGATCGGTGAAGCTGTATCCGCCACGCAGGCCGATGAGGCCATAGCCGGGCAGGGCAGGGAAGAGGGGGGTGTTGGCGAGCCGGTCTTGGAGTTGGCTGAGGGTGAGCGGAGAGAGGGCGGCGAGTGTGGGGTTGTTGTTATAGAAAGTGGCGATCTGGGCGCGGGTACGGGGAGCGCCAATGCGGCGGTCGTTGAGGGCGAGCTCGCTGAGTCGGTTTTGACGGTTGTTGAGGGTCCAGTAGGGCTCGATCCAGAAGCGTTTGTTAGCCGGGTTGTAGCGCAGTTTGAGGTAGCCCATGGCCGGTGGGTAGGCTCCTTCGAGATTGGGTACGCGGCCGGTTGCGGGGTTGTCTGCGCGCAGCCAGGTGAAACCTTCTTCGATTTGAATTGCCCGTGAGGGAGACCATTCGAGGCGCTGCTCGATTCCTTTAAAGATTGCCGCGTCCTGATTGCGTTTGGCGGTGACGGGGGAGTTGGAAATGTTAACAAAGACGGCGCCGTCGGCGCGCTGATTAGTGATGCGCTCGCCGGAGAGGATTTGGCCGGTTGCGCCTTGCGGGAGGAGAAGAGTTTGCGAGACGATGACGTTGCTGATGCGGGAGCGGAAGCCGGTGAGTTCCCAGACGAGCTTGCGGCCACGCAGGCGCAGGCCGAGATCGACGTTGTCGCTGAATTCAGGACGCAGGCCAGCGGGCGGGAGAGCCTCGAAGGTACCGTTGCCCTGAAGGCCGCGTGAGCCGAGGTCTGTCATGTTGGGGGCGCGGAAGCCTCGGCTTGCGTAGGTGTGGAGCGAGAACCAACTGGTGGCACGCAAGACTGCGCCGATGCGGCCCGTCCAGGCGTTTGCGGTGTTGGTTTCGAATTGCCCGCCGCCCCAACGCGTGGCGCCGCTCACGCGCAGGCGCTGTTGCCAGAGCAGGACGCTGTCCTGGATGTAGACGCCATATTGCTTGTAGGTTGAGCCGTCGGTGATGCGCGGGAGGGTGTTCTGGGCGGGGCTTCTGAGGCTATCGAAATAGGCTTCGCCACCGAAGTAGAGGTCGTTTTGCCAGAGACGCTTGGCTGCTTGAGCTTGTGTGCCCCAGGTGCGGGTGCGTTCGTATTGCCGCTGGATTCGCGCAGTGGGGTTGGCCTGGTTGATACGTTCTTCGCGTTGGGCGGTGTAGCTGAGTGAGGCACTGACGAGATCGAAGCCAGCGAAGTTGCTGCGGTTGTGTCGGAGGTAGGCGAAGTCGCCCATGATGTTGGCGACTGCGGCGAGGCTGGCCCCGTCGCCACCAGAGAGTTGATCGGTGCGCTTGGCGCCGTCCTGCTGGTCTCGCTCGTAGTGGAAGATCCAGTCGGCTGACGGGGATTCTTTGAATTGAGCGTGGAAGCTGCCGCCGTACTGGGTGAAGGCGCTATCGGGCTGGCGGCCATAGGCGGGCAGGTTGAGAAAGCGGGTAAGTGCGGCGTGGCTATCGATGCTCTGGCCGGTGCGCAGGGTGTTGACGCGTTGTGAGGTGCCACGGAGCAGGATGCCGCCGCGGGTGAAGGTACGGGCCAAGGTGAGGCCGTTGCCAAAGGTGTGGGAGGCGCTGGAGTAGAAGGGCGTCCATTCAAGGCGCGGACTTAGTTTTTCAGGGCTGCGTGAGATGACGTGGAGCACGCCGCCGAGGGAATCGCTGCCGTACTGTGCGCTGTTTGGGCCACGTAGTACTTCGGCCTGTTCGATGCCGCCAGCGTCGAGCAGGTTGAAGAAGGTACTGACACCGCCGCGGCCGGAGGAGCTGGAATAGCGGATGCCGTCCCGGTAGACCACGACTTTGTTACCGGTGAAGCCGCGGATGTAGATGCCGCCCATGAAGCTGGAGGTGCGCTGGGCTTCGAGGCCAACCTCTTCTTTGAAGGCGTCGTTGAGGCCAATCGTGACTCGTTCTCTCAGTCGCTCGAGTGTAATCGAGTTTACTCGTTGCGGTACCAGATCGAGGGATTCGCGTTTGCCTGCTTCGGCGCTAACGGTGATTGCATCTTTTCTCTCCGGCTTTTTCTCGATGGGTTGCGTTTGCGCAAGGCATAGCACCACCGAGAGTTGGAGAATCATTTCGTTATTGTAGCGAGCGAAGCGACTCATAAGCCTTGTAAAATAGAGGTTTCGTTAGACACCTCCCATGCCATTCCGTACAGACGACGTTCGTATTCGCGGCATTCGCGAACTTACCCCCCCGGTTGAGATTCTCAAAGACCTCCAGCCCACCGAAGAACTAAGACGCCAGATCACTGAAACCCGTGCTTCCCTGCATGAGATTGTTCATGGGCGCGACCCGCGCCTAGTGGTGGTGGTTGGCCCGTGCTCGATTCACGATGTGGATGCGGCGATTGAGTATGCCGGGCGACTGCAGGAAATGGCCAAGCCCTTGAACGGGCAGCTTCTAACCCTGATGCGGGTTTATTTTGAGAAGCCACGCACCACTGTTGGTTGGAAGGGTTTGATCAATGACCCGTCGCTTGACGACAGCTTCAACATTAATGAAGGGCTGCGCAAGGCGCGTAAGCTGTTGCTCGATCTGGGCAACATGGGGCTGATGTCTGCAACCGAATACCTGGACATGCTCACGCCTCAGTACATTGCCGACCTGATCGTATGGGGTGCGATTGGTGCGCGTACTACCGAGAGCCAGAGCCATCGCCAGCTTGCGAGCGGATTGTCGTGCCCGGTAGGATTCAAGAATGGCACCGATGGCAATGTGCGGATTGCGATTGATGCGATTCGTGCGGCCAAGGAAGCGCATCACTTCCTGAGTGTCACCAAGACGGGGCATCTGGCCATTGTCGAGACGGACGGAAATCCCGATTGCCACCTGATTTTGCGTGGTGGCAAGTTGCCGAATTTTGATGATGAATCGGTGTCGAGTGCGCTCGATACGTTGCGGGCGCAGAAGCTGCCCGATCGTTTGATGGTGGATTGCTCGCACGCGAATTCGCAGAAGCATGCGGCGAATCAGACCATTGTGGGCGAATCGATCGCAGAACAAATCGAAGCCGGCCAGGCCGGAATCTTTGGCGTGATGATTGAATCCAATATCGTGGCCGGGCGGCAGGATCTGGTTCCGGGCAAGCCTTTGACTTTTGGACAATCGATCACGGATGAGTGCATCGATTTGCCGACGACGCAGCGGATGCTGGAAAGGCTGGCCGAGGCGTGCCAAAAGGCGAGAAGCTAGTACGACTCGCTACCTGGAATATCAACGGGATTCGGGCTTGTACGAAGTCTGGTCTTGCAGACTGGATGCGTGAGCATGATGCCGATGTGGTGATGTTGCAGGAAGTGCGGGCAGATCAGCATCAGATTCCTGAGGAAGTTACGTCGCTCGGGCATTACTACCAGCAGTGGTTTCCAGCGACGGTGAAGAAGGGTTATAGCGGGACGGCGATCCTGTCGAAGGCGGCCCCGAAGAAGGTGACGCCTGGTTTTGGCTATGAGGAATTCGATGGCGAAGGGCGTGTGCTGACTGCGGAGTTCGATAACTTGATCGCTGTCAGCGCTTATTTTCCGAATTCGCAGGAGGCTGGCAAGCGGCTGGATTACAAGCTGCGCTATTGCGATGCTATGGCAGGGCATCTGGCCAAGCTGAGCAAAAAAGGCAAGCCGGTTGTTTTGGGTGGGGATTACAACATCGCTCCCTATCCGATTGATCTGGCCCGTCCCAAGGACAACGAGAAGAACCCTGGATATTTGCCGGAAGAGCGAGCCTGGATGGATCAGTTTTTGAAGTCCGGCTGGACCGATACCTGGCGGAATCAGCATCCCGAGGAAGTGAAGTATTCGTGGTGGAGTGTGCGGTTGGGTGCGCGGGCGCGGAATATCGGTTGGCGGATTGACTTCCATGTGCTTCAAAGCAAAGAGGTTGGGCGATTGCGCGGGGCCGATATGCTGAATGACGTGACGGGGAGTGACCATTGCCCGGTGACTGTTGACCTGATCGTTGACTGAGTATACGTGTGCAAGTATACTTGTATACGTGGCGCAGCTGAATTTGTATGTACCGGACGAGATTGCTGAACGGCTTAAGGTGGATGCTGAAGCATCGGGCAAATCGCTTTCGAAATTTGTAGTGGACCGGCTGTTGAGCGAGTCTACTCAAAAGAAGCCATTCGGCCCGGAGTTTTGGATGAAGCTTGGGGCTCTCGGACCTTTGCCTGAGGACTTTGTCGCGCCAGATCGAGACGAAAGGCATCCTGATCCTGAATGGTCTTTCGATGACTTACCTGCTTGATTCAAACATCTGCATTGCGGCGATGAAGCGGGAGCCTGTGGTGATGGCCAGGTTGGATGAGTTTCCAGCTGGGACCATTGCACTGCCTTCAATTGTGGTTGCGGAACTTTCTTATGGAGCCTCGAAGAGCCAGAATGTTTCGAGGTCTTTGCAGGCGCTTGCATTGCTGACCGATCAGGTGCCAACGGTCCCGTTTGATTTCACAGCAGCCCATTATTACGGGCGGATAAAAGCACTGCTGCAGCGCGAGGGCACGCCGATCGGGCCGAACGATTATCTGATTGCTGCGATTGCGCTTGCCCAGAACTCAACTCTGATCACGCGTAATGTTCGTGAATTTGAACGCATCCCGGGCTTGCGTTGGATGACGTTCTAGTCTGGCAGGGCGAGGCTGTAGAGAACCATGCCGGAAGCCACTGCGATGTATTGCTTGCCGTTGACAGAGTAGCTGATGGGGGAAGCGGCAGTGCTGGCCCCAGTTTGCATGCGCCAGAGAGGCGTGCCTGTTTTGGCTTCTAGCGCGATGAGGTTGCCTTCGCCGGTGGCTGAGAAAAGAACGCCGGTTGAAGTTGCCAGTACCCCTGCGGCGAGCGAGCCGCGCGAGATCTTGTAATCCCACTTCACGTCGCCGGTTTTGGTGTCGATGGCTTTGATGCCGGTGACTGGGGCGTCGCCGGTTGAAACCGAGCGGCCACCCCAATAGGCTTTGCCTGGCTCGTAGGTGGATTTCTCTCGGATGAAGCGCTCGGCCCCATCGGCATAAACGACGAAGAGGTGGCCGCTTGAAGCGTCATAGGATGGGCTCTGCCAGTTGGTGCCGCCGACGAGCGTTGGATACACTACGCGGCCTTCGGGGGTGGAGTCTGTATCCGGGATCACCTTGGGGCTGCCGTCTGGATTGAAGCCGGCATTCCAGGTTTGACGCACGTAGGGTTTGCCGAAGATAAGCTTGCCGTTGGTGCGGTCGAGTGCATAGAAGATGCCGTTGCGGTTGGTCTGTACGAGGAGTTTGCGGTTGACGCCGTCGATGACTTGTTCGGTGAGGACGAGGTCCTGGTTGGCATCCCAATCGTGTGTGTCGTTGGGGGTGAACTGGTAGTGCCACTTGCGCTTGCCGGTGTTGGGGTCGAGGGCCAGGACGGAGCAGGAGAAGAGGTTGTCGCCTTTGCGGACCTCGCCGTCCATATCGGGGCCGGGGTTGCCGGTGGCCCAGTAGAGGGTGTCCAGTTCAGGGTCGTAGCTGCCAGTAAGCCAGGTGGGTGCGCCGCCGAGTTTCCAGCTATCGCCTTTCCAGGTGTTGTGGCCGAATTCTCCGGGGCCTGGGACGGTGTTGAAGCGCCAGGCGCGTTTGCCGGTTACGACATCGTAGGCATCGAGAAAACCACGGATGCCGTGCTCGCCGCCAGCAACTCCGACGATCACTTTGTCTTTCACGATCAGCGGAGCCACTGTGATGCTGTAGCCTTCCATCGTGTCGGCGACCTGAGTTTCCCAGAGGGGGCGGCCGGTGCGGGCGTCGAGAGCGATGAGCGCGGCGTCGAGGGTTCCAAAGAAGACACGATTGCCCAGCACGGCAACGCCGCGATTGTAGCGGTTGCTTTCAAAGGCGTTGACCTTCTTTTGCGGCCGCTGGTACTTCCAGATTTCCATGCCTGTGCGGGCGTCGAGGGCGAAGATCTGGCCTGGCATGCCGGCGGTATACATGATGCCGTCGACGACGATGGGAGTGGTTTCAAGAATCGAATCACCGGGCATCTGCACGGCCCACTTGGTTTGGAGGTTCTTTACGTTCGAGGTTGTGATCTGGTCGAGTTTGGTGAAGTGGTGGCCGGCGTAATCGCCCCAGTAGGTAAGCCAGTTTTGGGGCTCGTTGGCGGCGTTCTTGATGCGGTCGTAGGTGAGGGGCCCGGCAGGGATGGCGGCCTGGATAGTCTTTGAGAAATCGCGGCCGTTGAGGGTCTTAAGGTAGGCGACGATGTCTTGTAGTTCTGTGGGAGAGAAACGCTTGGCGAAGTCTGCCGGCATGATCGAGACGGGTTGATCTTTGCGCGATTTGAGGGTCTGCTTGTCGAAGACATGGAGCTTGCCGCTGCGGTCTGCCAGCATCAGCGTGAAGCTGTCTTCGTTGCGACGGATGCCTTCGATGGTTTCGCCGGTTTGGGTGGTTACCGTGATGGTGCCCACGCGCGGCCCGCGGCGCTTTTGTTGGACGTCGTT
Organism: Bryobacter sp.; assembly: GCA_044376335.1. GTDB lineage: Bacteria > Acidobacteriota > Terriglobia > Bryobacterales > Bryobacteraceae > Bryobacter. The sequence continues at coordinate 4,948 of JBIPMY010000047.1, read as the reverse complement.
CGGGTCCTGGAGTTTTTTGAGAAGAGCCTCTGCGGGTTTGGTGGCTGCGTCGGAGAGGTCTGGGCCGAGGATGCCGCCGCGGCCGCTCACCTCATGGCAACTGGCGCAAGCAGCTTTGCCGAAGAACAGGGTTTCGCCGTTCTTTGGGTTACCTGAAACTACCTCATTGATCTTGCCACCGGCGCCGCTCACGCTGCGCAGGTAGCTGACGATTTGCCAGACCTGGGTGATCTCGAGTTTGCCAAAGGCGGGCATCTTGGTGCCTGCGATGCCGTTACGGATGTTGAGGAAGAGTTCGCCGTCCTTTGCGCCGTGCTTGAAGGCACCAGTGGAGAGCGCGGGCCCACGCTCACTGCCTGCGGCGTTGCCACCGTGGCAAGCCTGGCAGGCCTGGCCGTAGAGCCTACGCCCGGCAACTGCGGCAGTGGCATCGTTTGCCAGAGGATTTTTTTCGTTTTGCGGCGTATGCTCTTGCGCAGAGAGAACTACTAAGGTGAGGACAGAAAGTAAGAAAACAGAACGACCCATTCCTACAGTGTCTCACTGGCGTGTCAGGGCTTTGAGTTCCTTGAGTTCGCCTTCGGTGAGGATGCGCCAGGTGCCGGATTTCATGCCGTCGAGGGTGAGCGGGCCAAGCTGGATACGTACGAGCTTGAGCACTTTGCTGTCGAGGGCCTCGATCATGCGGCGTACTTGCCGATTGCGGCCTTCGGTGATGGTGAGCTCGAGAAAGGTCTTCGATTCAGCATCGCGGACGCGCTTTACTCTGGCGGGGCGGGTCATGCCGTCTTTGAGCTCTATGCCCTGGCGAAGCTTCTGGAGGCTCTCGTCGCTGAGCCTGGTGGCACACTTGACGAGATAGGTTTTTGCGACGTGGAAGGTGGGATTGGTCATCCGTTCGGCCAGCATCGTGTCGTTGGTGAGCAGCAGCAGGCCGCTGGTGTCTTCATCGAGGCGGCCTACGGTGCCGACAAAAGAAGGCACGTCTTTGAGAAGGTCATAGACGGTGGGGCGCCCTTCAGGGTCGCCTTTGCTGGTGATGTATCCGGTAGGTTTGTAGAGCAGGACGTAGAGACGCTTGACTGTTTTAACGAGGCGATCGTCGAGTTCAACTCGATCCTTGATCAGATCCACCCAATGCTCAGGATTTTCGACGATCCTGCCGTTTACCTTCACGCGACGCTCGTGAATCCAACTGCGAGCATCTGTTCTTGAACCAAGACCGGCCTTCGACAAAACGCGTTCGAGAGTCTTTAATGGCCGTTCGGTATTCTTTGTGTTGGCGTTAACTGTGATGCTCCTTCTTGCCGCGAATCCCCTTTATTGTAAACGCTGACATACACTAGCTTCAATGCGAAACGTTCTCATCACCGGTGCCAGCAAAGGGATTGGTGCCGCCACAGCTCTTGCGTTTGCCAAGGAAAAAGCGAATCTCTTCATTCACTATTCGAGCGACCTTCAGGGGGCTCAAACCGTAGCGGCCCAGTCGCAGGTAGAAGGTTCCACCGCCACTTTGATTCAGGCAGACCTTGGCACGCTCGAAGGCGTACAAGCCTTTACTGAACAAATCAAGGGGCTCAAGATCGATGTTCTGGTGAACAACGCTGGTTCGCTGATTGGCCGTCACAAGATGCCCGACATGCCATCGAGCCACTGGGAGCAGACCATCATGCTGAACCTCTCGAGCGTGTTCTACATCACACAAGCCGTGATTCCGCACATGGTGGCGCAGAAGAGTGGCTGGATTGTGAACGTGGGCTCGGTTGCCGGGCGCAATGGCGGAGGCCCGGGTGCTGCTGCTTATGCGACGGCCAAGAGTGCCGTCTCTGGTTTGACCAAGGCGATGGCGAAGGAGCTTGCTCCTTCTGGTGTCAGGGTGAACTGCGTGGCTCCTGGCGTGATTGCAACCAACTTCCACGAGGTTTTTTCAACGCCGCAAATGCTGGAGGCCTTCAAGGCGAATGTGCCGGCTGGCTATCTTGGCACGAGTGAAGAGACTGCCGATGTCATCCTGTATCTTTGCTCGGAGAAGTCTAAGTACATCCATGGCCAGACGATCGAAGTGAATGGCGGGCTTTACTTCGCTTAGGGTCGCGGTTGTTTTTTTCGCCTGATGTTCTGAATCTCAGCCCAGTCAACAACCTGAGCGCGGACTGCCCATTGCTTGTAATCCTGCTCAAGGGCTGAGACTTTATCAGGCATGGCTGAAGCCAGATTCTTGAGCTCGCAGCGGTCTTCTTTGAGGTTGTACAGCTCCCATGGCTGGCTTGCGTCTGCAACCAGCTTCCAGCCCTGTTTGCGAACGGCGCGACTGCCTTCGTGTTCGTAAAAAAGCGCCTGATGGCCAACCCTGGATCTGGCTTCAAAGAGTGGCCTCAGGCTCTTGCCTTCGATCGCATTGGGTTGACGGGTTTCAGCGACATCGCAGCAGGTAGCCATCAGGTCGATGAGATGCCCGTCTTCATGACTCACACGGCCCCTGCTCTTGAGTTCTGCTGGCCAATGGGCGATCAGTGGAGTTGCAATGCCACCTTCATGCACCACTGCCTTGTGCTTTCGAAAGGGCGTGTTGGAGACGTGAGTCCATTCCCGGCCATAGCTTTGGAAGGTTGATTCAGGGCCTGGCATCGTTTTACCGTCATTGCCGCGTTGCATCCGGATGCCATCGTGAGTGCGAGGCGAATAAGCCGGCAAGCCGGATCTCTCGTTCAGAATCTCGGCTGAGCCGCCATTGTCGGCGAGAAACATCACTAGTGTATCGTCCATTGCTTTGGTCTTTCGGAGGGTATCGAGAACACGGCCAATGGCGCGATCCATTGATTCGACTTGTGCAGCATAAACGGCCATCCGCCGCATCTGCCAGTCTTTCGAATTCGCGTCAACCCAGGCGGGCACCTGCGGGTCGCGCTCGGCAATTCCCCACTTGGGGTCGACCACTTTCAACTTCTTCATCCGGACGTAGCGCTCCTGTCGAATCTTGTCCCACCCGTCGCGATAACGGTTGGCGTACTTGGCGATGTCTCGATCGAGAGCGTGTAAAGGCCAATGTGGGGCAGTGAATGGAATGTACGTGAAAAACGGTTTGCCAGTGCCTTCCTGCTCACGGATGAAGGCCGATGCCGCATCGGCAACTACGTCTGTGAAGTAGAAGCCATCTTTGGCCGCTGGTTGTACGTCATTGCCGATCATGAAGCGTGAGGGGTCAAAGTAGTTGCCTCCTCCGTCGAGTGTGCCGACAAAGGCATCGAAACCACGCTGCAGCGGGAAGTTGTCTCGATGCTTTGGGCCATTCGGGCAGACGTGCCATTTGCCAAAGACTCCGCATTTGTAGCCCGCAGGCTTGAGGGCTTCGGCGATGGTTGCATGTTGACGGCTGAGGGTGCCGCGATAGCCTGGCAGGCCGTCGTCGCCTACCATGTGTCCGATTCCGACCTGATGGGAATAGAGCCCGGTGAGCAGAGAAGCGCGGGTTGGACAGCAGCGGGCAGTGTTGGTGAAGTGAGTGAAGCGAAGCCCGTCGTTGGCCAAACGATTGAGATTGGGTGTCTCGATTTCGCTGCCGTAGCAGCCGATGTCGGAATAGCCCATATCGTCGGCCATGATGAGTACAATGTTCGGACGGCGACGCCGCACAGCGCTTCCGATAAATCCACGGCGGGTGAGACTAGTCATGCCGGGTCGCTCCATTTCTTGCTGGTACTCCATTGATCGAGCGCGTTGTTCCATTGAGTCCAGCGAGACTCAAGCTTGGCACGAAGAGGGCTGGAAGCGAGGTTTCTTAACTCCTGAGGATCTTTCTTGAGGTCATAGACTTCTTCAACGGCGGGTTTGGGGTCTACCCATCGCAAGTACTTATAGCGTTCGGTGCGGATGCCTTCACTGCTTGGAATTGTGACGGCCGGCGGGTTGCCCGGGAAAAGATGCGAATAGAACCAATCCTTGCGCCAGGCGGGTTTTTTGCCTTCCACCAGTGGCATCAGATTTCTGCCTTGCACTGCTTCGGGTACTGGCAGGCCGGCGAGCGATATCAGCGTCGGTGAAACATCCAGGTTGAGGGTCATCTCGGTGCGAGTCTTGCCACGAAGTTTTGCTGGCAATCGCGGGTCGTAGATGATGAGCGGCGTGCGGATGGATTCTTCGTAGAGGTACCACTTGTCGGCCAGGCCACGTTCTCCGAGGAAGTATCCGTTGTCAGAGCTGAAGACCACAACCGTGTTGCTGGCGAGGCCGCGCCGCTCGAGCGTCTTAAGGATATCGCCTACCACCACATCCACTCCTGCAATTAGACGGAAGTAGCTCTTGACGCTTTCCTGAAAGTGAGCGGGATTGGTAAATCGTTTCTGCCAGCGGGCGCGGCTTTCGCTGTTGCGGACAAAGTCTGGCATCTGATCGAAGAATTTCGGGTCGGCCTTGAGCGGCACAGGGACGTTTGCATCGCGGTAAAGACTGGCTTCTTCGGGGTCGTAGAGGTATTGTTTGGGGTCTGCATCGCGCGCATGGGGAGCGCGAAAGTTGACGCTGAGGCAGAAGTTTTCTGTCGCCTGAACTCCTTCGAGAAATTGAATTGCCTGGGCTCCAATCTCGCGGCTCTGGCCTACGTGTTCGAGACCCGGATTGCCGTGGCTTACGTCGAAGAGCTCTTTGGGGGCACCGTCTCCGCCAACGCCATACTTGCCGACGAAGCCAGTTTTGAAGCCCGCTTGGCGCAGCAGCGCCGGGTAACTGAGCTGCACAAGCTCTGGCGAGAGTGGTGTTCTGAAGTTGGAAATGCGATGGCTTTTCTCGTGAAGGCCAGTGAAGAGAGAGGCGCGGCTGGTGCAGCAAATGGCCGTGGCGCAGAAGTTGTTGGTGAATCGGACGCCCCCCGCAGCCAGTCGATCTATGTTTGGAGTGCGCAAGATGGGGTGCCCGGCACAGCTCATCAGATCGGCTCTTTGATCGTCGGTGA
>JBIPMY010000046.1:0-21099 GCA_044376335.1 Bryobacter sp. | reverse complement strand
ATTTCCCATCTGGTGAGATCTGTGGCCCACTGTCCGGCTGAATAGAGTTCGTAATCGGCCGCAACTTCGCATCCGGCCCAAGCTCCGCCCTCCATAGGTTCGTATCCGACAGGCGAGTCACAAACGCCAGACGCTCCCCCTTACGCGAAATCGCCGGTGCCTGCGCACCAATCCCCGCCACAGCAATGCGTTCTTGCAGCCCACGTTCCGGATCCACGCGCCAAAGACTCCGAGCCTCATTGTTCCGCGACGTAGCCACCACCAGTTGCCTGCCATCCGCTGTCCAGTCAAAACCGGCAATCAATCGTTTCTCTTTAGTAATGGCTCTCGCCGCAGATTCATTCCCCTCTACCGGCACTCGCCAAAGATCCTGCACCGACGCCTCTTTCGCTCGAACAAAGGCGATCCATTTCCCGCCCGGCTGCACATGCGCTTGCTGGTCACCCTGAAAATCTTTGGGCGGCTGTGTAATCGCAATCTTTTTCCCATCCGCTACCGAGACCTTCACCAGCCGCGTCGGGCTGGATTCCGAGTCCCGGTCTGCTGCAACAATCGCTCCCCCGTCACCCGTAAAACTAACCGAAGAGCGCACCGCCACTTCCGACAATTCACGCGCACTCCCACCGCTACTTCCCATCCACATCAACCCATACCGGCCACCCGCTTTCTCCCGCAAAAAAGCGATCGCCCCCTCGCTTGACCATGCCGGTTCGTAATCCCTTACCTCCCCGCTGGTAATTGCCGTCGCCACCCGCGACCCCACGGGCTGTTTATAAATATGCGACCACTCACCACTTCCGTCACGAGAAAAAATCAGCGTCTCTCCGTCGGGAGAAAAAACAGGCGTCCGCGAAAAATCCTGATTGCCCGTAATCAGCCGTGGCACCCCTACTGGCGTCTGCGTCGGCGTCAAGATCCAGATTCCCAATCCCGTCGCCGCGAGGATTGCTGCACCCATAAGTGGCCGCCACCGCGCAGGTGTGGCAGCAACCGGAGCCAATTGTGAAAAGCTGGCCTGATAGCTCCCCTTCGGCAACTCCACCCTTACCGGATCGGTCTTCCCGGAGCCATCGTAGTATTCCAGCAACTTGCTCCGCAGTCTCCGCACCTCAACTCGAACTACAGGATCCGTCTTCGGGTCATAACTCGGCTGCCGGGCAAAAACATCAATCCCGATCACCGTCTCTTTTAGCCTCGTTCCGCGCCCGGCAATCGTCTCTTCCACCAGATATCGCAGCAATTGCGCCATGCGAGGGCTCCCTGACATCTCGTTGCTTGCCAGTATCCGCTCCAGTGCCGCCTTTTGTTCGTTTGCCCCTAACTGCATTCTCATCAATCGTTTGCCTGAGGTAGTATACCCCGCCAACACCCCGCCTTACTGCACCGGATCGCACAAATTCGCCCATAGTAGGCCAATGCAACGTTTGCTCTGCGCAATTCTCCTCTGTCATGCCTCGCTCACTGCCTCCACCATCTACCGCGTGAGTTTTGAAGCCTTGATTAATTCCGGCTCGGTCACCTCTCTATCCAGGCCAGTCAGCCCAAACTTGGCTGGCTTGAAGCTCTTCGGCCTTATGGAGTACGACCTTTCTCTCGCTCCACAGGCTGTGGTGAATTCTGCAGATCCAGGATTCCTTACTACATTTGGCTCCACTACAGATCCTGTTTGGATCACCCGCCGTCTTGTCTGGATCGAGGGTAATCCCGACTTTGGTCCAGACTTTGCCAATTCCCTCGATTTTCCTCCTGTCCCCATGCCGAATGGTGCAACTGCCACTCAGCCCGCCAATCGCAACCAGAGCATCCAAATTACAGCCTCTTCGTCTTCCGCTTACCTGACGAATTCTGATTTTCTGGACAATTGGGTAAGCGGTAGTCTTATACGTCGCCGGGGCTCTTTACTGGCCTGGAACATCTTTTCGCCCACTCCCTTTTTGCAGCAGGTGGGCGGTTTACAGGATTTCTCAGCTTCTCAAAATGTAGGGGGCGGGGGAGTCTTCAGCGCTAACGATTTCGAGTGGGACACAAACAACCTCTTCTTCACCACAAACAATTCGATAAATGTTTCTTTCCGCATGATTTCCGCTCGAGGCGAGACGATTGTCACACCAGAACCAGCCGCGATCACGTTGATGGGGATGGGCCTCGCAATGCTTCTTGTCCATCGGCACAAACTTCGTACTTGAACACCAACAAGTAGGGGGCCCGAAGGCCCCCTTTTCCTGATCCAAACTAGCTGAGTTGCTTTTGCAGTTCCGTGTCGATCGCCGACAGAAAATCTTCTGTCGTGAGATACGGGTGGTCCGGGCGAATCAGGATAGCGAGGTCCTTGGTCATCCGGCCAGACTCCACCACATCCACACAAACCTTTTCCACTGCCAGCGCAAAGTCCACCACATCCTGCGTTCCATCCATCCGGCCGCGATACTGCAGGCCCCGCGTCCAGGCATAGATCGATGCAATCGGATTGGTCGAAGTCGGCTTGCCCTGCTGATGCATCCGGTAATGTCGCGTCACCGTACCGTGCGCAGCCTCTGCTTCCACCGTCTTGCCATCGGGCGACATCAGCACAGACGTCATCAACCCAAGCGAACCATAACCCTGCGCAACAGTATCAGACTGCACGTCGCCGTCATAGTTCTTACAAGCCCACAGATAACCGCCACTCCACTTCAGGTTCGATGCCACCATATCGTCGATCAGGCGATGTTCGTAGGTGAGACCTTTCGCCTCATAAGCAGCCTTGAACTCGGCATCGAAAATTTCCTGGAAGAGATTCTTGAATCGCCCGTCGTAGGCTTTGAGAATCGTATTCTTCGTCGAGAGATACACGGGGTACTCGCGGCCCAAACCATAGTTAAAACAGGCGCGAGCAAAACCGGCGATTGAGCTGTCGAGGTTAAACATGCCGAGTGCAATCCCGGCGCTCGGCGCTTTGATGATCTCGCGTTCAATCGGCGCACCACCATCATTCGGTGTAAACGTCAGCTTCAGCGTGCCCGCACTCGGAAACTGAAAATCCTGCGCGCGATACTGATCGCCAAACCCGTGACGGGCAACCACCACCGGCTTATCCCAATGGCCCACAATCCTCGGCACGTTCTTGCAAATGATCGGCTCACGGAAAATCGTCCCGTCGAGAATGTTGCGAATGGTCCCGTTCGGGCTGCGCCACATCTGCTTCAGTCCAAACTCTTTCACTCGCGCCTCGTCCGGCGTAATCGTTGCGCACTTAACGGCCACTCCATACTCACGAGCGGCATTAGCCGAATCAATCGTGATCTGGTCATTGGTCTCATCGCGCTTCTGCACCGAGAGATCGTAGTACTTCAGATCGATGTCGAGGTAGGGAAGAATCAGACGCTCCCGAATCGACTGCCAGATGATGCGTGTCATCTCATCGCCGTCCATCTCGACGACGGGGTTCATTACTTTGATTTTTGCCATGAGGAAAAAAGGACTCCGAGCCTTATGTAATTTTCGATTGTCTCTCAATTGCAACTTTCCTGCTGAGACATCCCGTTCACGGCCCACCGATTTTTATTTTTGCCCTGTTTTCAATAAGTTCCCCGACACCCTCAAAAAAGCCCCGCTCCCGCCTGCTTTATCTTCAATCCGGTGAGAGTGAAAGGCTCCACCGCTCGGCCGCGCAATTTGTGACGGCTGCGACAAACTTTGCCTTTCAGTTTTGAGGTCTCCTCATGATTCAGCCCAGTGCCCCGTCGTTCCCTCGTCCGGCTTCCATCCAGCCAGCGGGGGCGGCAACCCTAGACGTTTGCACCATGATTTCCAATCCCGTGCGGTATGCCTCGCGCTACCGTTTATTTGAAGGCTTCAAAGCACAAAATGAAGGCACCCACATTCGTCATTGGACTGTGGAAGTCGCCTACGGCAATCGCCCCTTTGCCGTCACAGATCCAACCAACCCGCGCCACCTCCAGGTCCGCACCGCAAGCGAACTCTGGCATAAAGAAAACGCCCTGAATCTTCTTTTCGCACATGTCTTGCGTCACAACCCCGATGCTGAATATTTCGCCTGGGTCGATGCCGACGTTACCTTTGCCCGTCCCGATTGGGCTTATGAAACCATCCAGCAACTCCAGCACTTTCAAGTCGTGCAGATGTTCAGTCATGCTCTTGATTTAGGCCCCAAATACGAACCCGTCGGCCCCATCAAGAACAGCTTCGCCTGGATGTACTACAACGAGCCAAAGGCCGAGCGCACCCCAAGAACAGGCTCCATGCGCACCGCCGAAGGCTACTACGGCTACTCCAAAGGTGGCTATTGGCACCCCGGCTTCGCCTGGGCCGCACGCCGCTCTGCTCTCGATGCCCTCGGCTGCCTTCTCGACTTCTGCATCGTCGGCTCAGCAGACTGGCATATGGCCGCCTGCCTGATCGGCGAAGGTGAAAAAACTCTCTCCAGACAACTCAATCCTGCCTACAAACGCGAAGTCCTCGAATGGCAGGATCGTGCCACCAAACTCGTCAAAGGCAACATCGGCTATGTCGACGGTCTCCTCAATCACCATTGGCACGGAAGAAAAGTAGATCGTCACTATTCCGATCGCTGGAAGATCCTCGTCGACAACAAATACAATCCCGAAACAGACCTCAAACGTGATGCCCAGGGCCTCTACTGTCTCACCGACCGTAGCCCCGGTCTCCGCGACGGTATTCGTACATACTTCCGCTCTCGCAACGAAGATTCAATCGACCTTGTCTAAAATAAGACCAGCATGCCGACCTTCAAGGAAACCCCGCGTCAACTCCGTCGTCGCGCCTTCCAACTCTTCGGCAATCTTCGCATCCGCCCCAAGCTCCTCGTTCTGCACAACCTGTTTTTCCTTGTGCTCACGATTGGCGTTTACTGGAGTGTCATCCCGCTGTTTGAGCGCCGCGTAGCCAGCGCCAAGCAGCGGGAATTCACCCTCCTCGCTCAACTCTTCACCGACGATGGCGGCCTCCCCGCTCTCCAGCTCATGGGGCTTTACTCCTACAGCCAGGGCGACGAGGCCACCCTCGCCATGCCCCGCGAAGCCGTCGAATATCTCAACGAAAATCCAACCCGCGTCTTCATGAATCCGGATGTCTCAGACACCATTTACAAGCGCTCCCCGCTGGCCGGCCTTTACCGCGCCATCACCATCCCCGAACTCTATTACGACGGCCTTGTCACCAGAGCCAAATACACCCTCTTCATAGTTCTCGCCATCCTCTACCTCGCCGCAATCCTGCTCCTCGAATTCCTCGTCATGCCTGCCTACGTCTATCGGCCCATCCAACTCTTTCTCGATGCCGACGATGCCGCCAGAGTCGACGATCGCGACCACGAACTCATCGGCGAACACGAAATCCTCGAAGACGAAATCGGCAAAATCATGCTCTCCCGCAATGAAACCATGCGCCGTCTGCGAAAACAAAATGAAGAACTCGAATCCGCCCGCTCCAAACTTCTCGAACAGGATCGCCTCGCCTCACTCGGCCTGCTCTCTGCCTCGGTCGCTCACGAACTCAACACCCCTCTAGCCGTCCTGCAAGGCTACATCGAGAAGTTCGCTGAAGAAAGCCAAACCGCTCAAAGTACCGAGCGCCTCGCCCGCATGCTCAAGATGACCCAACGTCTCAGACGCATCTCAGAATCCCTTGTAGGCTTTTCCCGTGTTCGCCGCGAAGCCAATGAACCCGTCGCCATTCGCGACCTCATTGAAGAAGCCTGGCAGATCGCATCGATCGAAGAGAAAGCCTCACGCGTAACCTTCCTGAATCAGGCCAAGCCCGCAGACTCCGTCCTCGGCAATGCAGACCGCCTCCTCCAGGTCTTTCTGAACTTGATCCGCAATGCCCTTCAAGCCGTACCAGAAAAGGGAGGCCAGATCCAGGTCACTACCTGCTCCATCCGCACAGACGGCAAGCAGCTTCTCTCGATTCGTGTGGAAGACAACGGCCCCGGCATCCCCCCGGATGTCCTTCCCGATATCTTTGATGCCTTCGTTTCTACCAGGCTTGACTCCAAAGGCACCGGCCTCGGTCTCACCGTCTCAGAAGGCATCGTCCACCAGCACGGCGGCTCAATTTCGGCTTCCAATCGTAACGGCGGCGGCGCCTCCCTCGACGTTCGCCTACTAGACAGCGCGGCGAACCCGAAACTCGTCCACCCCGGCAGAACCGGGTAGCCGGCGCGGTTCTTCAAACACAAATTGGCCCTGTCGGGAAGCCACCCTCGCGCACTCCTGGATTACCTCAATCTGCCCACGCCAGTCTTCTATTACTAAAACTTCATCTTCAATCGCTGCCATCCCGGGGAAATCCCGGCGTTTTCCACGCCATTCCGGCATCCGCTGCGAAAGAATTCCGAAAGCCTCGAGTTCCGCCGCAAACCCCGTTGCACCCCCATGGATCAACTGCCCGTCTACCCTTACCAGGCTCCCGGCCATCCCCCGCACTCCCGGCGCAATCTTCTCCCATTTCGACGATCCGCCTACACCTTCCACCTGTAGGTGTATGCCTCTTGGTTCCGTCACCGAGCGAAGAGATTCCCACTCGCCAACCACGCCAAATACTGGAGAAACAAAGACTTGTTTCGTATGCACCGTCACCTGGTCGGTCACCGTCGCCGGTGTCAGGCTCATCGTCTCAGCGTCCAGATCGGCAAAAACCGGCTCCATTCCCTGCCACGCAATTCCGGCTAACACCTCTGCAGGTGCCAATACCGGCACAATAACTTCGTCGTTTCTATCCTTCAAGCCTAACCATTCCACCACACCACTATCGACCCAGACAATCGAAATCGTAAGGGAAAATGCAGAATTCCTTTATTTCCTTTACTTTGCAAGAAGTTATTGTGCTAATCTAGCAAATTGTCATGCGTGTCCCCGAACTCATACAGCGTAAGCGCGAAGGTGAAGAACTAGAGCAAGAAGAGCTGGCATTCCTCATCGAAGGCTACATGCGGGGTGAAATTCCCGATTACCAGATATCCGCATTCTTGATGGCCGTCTTCTTTAAAGGACTCACCGAAGCCGAAACAGACAATCTCACCGCCCTGATGATTGCTTCTGGAGAGAAAATCGATCTCTCAGACATCCCCGGTCTCAAAGTGGACAAACACTCCACTGGCGGCGTCGGCGACAAGACCAGCCTAATCGCTGCTCCCATCGCTGCCGCAGCTGGTGTCATTGTTCCCATGATCAGCGGCCGTTCCTTAGGACACACCGGTGGAACCCTCGACAAGCTCGAGTCCATCCCCGGCTTCAACGTCAACCTCACTCTCGATCAATTCAAGGCCCAGCTCGCAACCCACGGCCTGGCATTTATCGGTCAGACAGAACAGATCGCTCCCGTCGATGGCAAGCTGTACGCCATGCGTGACGTCACCGGTACTGTCGAATCGATTCCCCTCATCGCCAGCTCGATCATGTCCAAAAAGATCGCTGCCGGTGTGGATGCTCTCGTTCTCGACGTCAAAGTCGGCGCTGGCGCTTTCATGAAGAGCCAGGTCAACGCCCGCCGTCTGGCCCAGTTGATGGTTGGTATCGGTCGCCGCCTCGATAAGAAGGTTCAGGCTCTGATCACCGACATGAACCAGCCCCTCGGCTACGCCGTTGGCAACGCCCTCGAAGTCATGGAAGTCTCTCAGACCCTCCAGAACTCCGGCCCCATCGACCTCACCCGCTTGAGCCTCGAACTCGCCGCTCGCATGATCTTCCTTGCCAAGATCACTCCTACCCTTGAGGCCGCCCGCGAACTCGCCCAAACCAAGCTGCTCGACGGCTCCGGTTACCGCAAATTCAAAGAAGTCATCACCGCTCAGGGTGGCAACGCACAGGTTCTCGACCGTTTCGACCTGCTTCCCAATGCAACCGGCATGCGCGAAATCGTCACCACCCGTGGTGGCTATGTCAGCGCCATCGACGCCGAAGGTATCGGTAAGGCTGTAGTCATGATCGGCGGCGGCCGCAACGCTGTCGACGACACCATCGACCATGCCGTAGGCATCATCCTCGAAGTCAAGGTTGGCTCAAAGGTCGATGCAGGCGCAGTTCTCTGCCGCCTCTATCACACCAGCGAAAACAACCTCGAAGAAGCTGCTGAGATCGTCGAAGACTCCTTCAAAATCTCAAATAATGCTCCAGAACAGCGCGAGATCGTTCTCGAAGTTGTAGGCTAGTTCTCATGATCGGCCTACTTGGCCTGGTTGTCATCCTGGCAGCCTGCTACCTACTATCGACAAATAGACAAGCAATTAAGCCGAGGCTCCTACTATGGGGCCTCGGTTTGCAATTTGGCTTTGCCATTATTGTGCTCAAAACCCCCGTCGGCTCTGCCTTTCAGGTAGCCTCCTCGGCGGTAAACAATCTCCTCAAATACTCTGAAGACGGCGCCTCCTTCCTCTTCGGCGACAAACTCGGAAAAGCCAATCCCGAATTCGGCGTCCTCTTCGCCTTCCAGGTCCTCCCGATTGTCATCTTCATCGCCAGCCTCTTCTCGGTCCTCTATTACTTCGGCGTCATGCAGATCGTCATCGGTGTCATGGCCAAGGTCATGCGTCGCACCATGGGTGGCTCCGGCGCCGAATCCACCAACGTCGCCGCCTCCATCTTCATGGGCCAAACCGAAGCCCCTCTCACCATTCGGCCCTTCCTCGCAAAGCTCACCGAATCAGAACTCTTCACCATCATGAGCAGCGGCATGGCCCACGTCTCTGGTGCCACCATGGCCGCCTACGTCAAGTTTGCCGGCGTCTCCATCGAACACCTCCTCACCGCCGTCATCATGACCGCCCCAGCCACCATCATGCTCGCCAAGATGCTCGTGCCTGAAACCGAAGTCCCCGAGACCTCCGGCGACGTCAAACTCGAAGTCGAGAAGCCCGGCATCAACGTCATCGACGCAGCCGCCCGCGGCGCTGGCGACGGCCTCCAGCTCGCCCTCAACATCGGTGGCATGCTCATTGCCTTCCTCAGCCTCATCGCTTTGGTCAACGGCTGCCTCGTCGGCCTCGGCGCACCCACTCTGCAAACCATCCTCGGCTACGCCTTTGCCCCCGTCGCCTGGCTCCTCGGCGTTGCCTGGAATGATTGCCAAACCATCGGCCAATTCCTCGGCACCCGTCTCGTCCTCAACGAATTTGTTGCCTTTATCGAACTCGGCAAAGTAAAGGCCATGCTCGAGCCCCGCTCCTTCACCATTGCCACCTTTGCCCTCTGCGGCTTTGCCAACTTAAGCTCAGTCGCAATTCAGGTCGGCGGCATGGGCGCTCTGATGCCCACCCGCAAGTCCGACATTGCCCGCCTCGGCCTCAAGGCCGTAATGGCTGGCACCATGGCCAACTTCATGTCAGCCTGCATCGCAGGAATGCTCCTATGAAAGATCAAATCGCCTACCTCGAATCGCGCATAAAAGTCCGCCCCGAAATTGCTATCGTCCTCGGCTCCGGCCTCGGCCCCATGGCCAACGAAGTCACCGATGCCACTGTCATTCCCTACGAGGACATCCCCGGCTGGCCCCTAAGCACCGCCGTTGGCCACGCCGGCAAACTGATCTTTGGCCAGCTCGAAGGCCGCAACGTCGTCGTGATGTCAGGCCGCGCCCATCTCTACGAAGGCCACTCCATCGACAAGGTGGTCCTCGGCGCACGCGTCATGGCCCGCCTCGGTGCCACCAAAGTCATCCTCACCAACGCTGCCGGTGGCATCAACCTCAGCTACAACCGTGGCGCACTCGTCCTGATTACCGATCACCTCAACCTTCAGGGCACCAACCCTCTCCTCGGCCCTAACGACGACTCCCTCGGCCCGCGTTTCCCCGACATGACCTTCTGCTATTCCCCCCGCCTGCGCCAACTCGCCCTCGATACCGCCCAGCGCATCGGCAGCACCTTGCACCAGGGCGTCTACGCCTGCCTCTCCGGCCCCACTTACGAAACACCAGCCGAGATCCGCTACCTCCGCATCATCGGTGCAGACCTTGTTGGCATGTCCACCGTCCCCGAGGCAATCGCCCTCAACCACATGGGTGCCGAGGTCGTTGCCTTCTCCTGCGTCACCAACATGGCCGCCGGTATCACCAACGAAAAGATCCACCACGATGAAGTCCTCGAAACTGGCCGCGACGTAAGCCAGCAATTCATCAATCTCATCCGCGCTATGCTTCCCACTGTATGAGCCTTGTCCAACAAGCCCGCACCGCCCAGCGCTCCGCCTACGCCCCCTACTCGAAGTATCACGTAGGCTGTGCCCTGGAAACCAGCGACGGCACCATCTTCACCGGCTGCAACATCGAAAACGCCAGCTACGGCGCAACCCTTTGCGCAGAGCGCGTAGCCATCTTTAAAGCTGTCTCAGAGGGCCACCGCCACTTCCGCCGCATCGTCATCTGTACCGATTCCAGCACCCCCGCTGCACCCTGCGGGCTCTGCCGTCAGGTAATGGCAGAATTCTTTGGCCCCGAACTTGAGATCATTCTATGTGGAGCCAATGAAACAGAACGCCGTTATACCTTCGCCGAAATTCTTCCGCACCCCTTCAATCAGTCGTCGTTCGTTTAGTCTCGCCCTGGCGGGCTCAGCTATCGCCGCCCCGCAGCGCACCATCCTCAGCGCCGGCACCATTGTCACGATGGATGCCCAGCGCCGTGTCATCAACGATGGTGCCGTCGCGATCGAAGGCCCAAAGATCCTCGCCGTTGGCCCGCGGGCTGAAATCGAACGCGAGTTCAAAGGCGCACGCCGCGTCTCCCAGCCCAACTCGATTCTCATCCCTGGCCTCATCAACACCCATGCTCACATCCCCATGTCGCTTCTACGTGGCATCGCCGACGACAAGCGCCTCCAGGACTGGCTCGAAAAATTCATCTTCCCCGCCGAAGCCGCCAACGTCTCCCGCGAATTCTGCTACTGGGGCACCATGCTCGGCTGCCTCGAGATGATGCTCTCCGGCACCACCACCTACACCGACATGTATTACTTCGAGGAAGAAATCGCCCGCGCCACCAAACTCGCTGGCCTCCGCGCTGTCCTCGGCCAAACCATCATCGGCTTCCCCGTAGCTGACGCCAAAACCCCCACAGATTCCCTCGCCCGTACCGAAGACTTCTTCAAGAAATTCGCGAACGACCCGCTCATCACCCCAGCCGTCGCTCCACACGCCCTCTACACCAACACCCGCGAAACCCTCCAGAACTGCCGTAAACTCGCCAACCAGTACAACAAGCCTCTCATCATCCACGTCTCAGAAACCAAACGCGAAAACGACGACATGATCAAGCAGCACGGCAAGACTCCCGTTCAGGTTCTCAACGAGTGGGGCATCTTCGATGGCCTCACCGTGGCCGCACACGTCATCTGGGTCGACGATGCCGATATCGCTACCCTCGCCCGCAAGAAGGTCGGCATCGCCCACTGCCCCTCTTCCAACATGAAACTCGCCAGCGGCATCGCCCCCGTTCTCAAACAACTCGCCGCCGGCCTCCACGTCGGCGTCGGCACCGATGGCCCGGCCGGCTCCAATAACGACTTCCACCTCATCGAAGAAATGGATCTCGCCGCCAAACTCGCCAAAGTCCACGCCATGGATCCAGAGGTACTACCCGCCAAAACTGCTTTGGAGATGGCCACAGTCCACGGCGCAGCCATCCTTGGCATGAGCGACAAGATCGGTTCTCTCGAAGCCGGCAAGCTCGCCGACATGGTCTTCCTCCGCACAGACTCACCCAACGTCACACCCAGCTTCGATCCCTACTCAACAATCGTTTACGCCGCCAAAGCTGCTGATGTTACCGATGTCTACATCCACGGCGAACCCGTCGTCCGTGCCTCCAAACCCGTAAAGATCAAAAGCGCAGAGATCATCGCCAAGGCCCAGAACTACCAGAAGCAAATCGTTCTATCCCTTTCGAAAAACAAGTAATACCCCCTTACTTACTACCCATCCCCCGAATATTAATTCCAGAGATCGTCTAAAGTTTTCACACACTACCTCTGCGAATCATGAAATACATATCTTTCGCGATCGCCCGTGCGGCGCTAACCGCCCTCATTCTCGGTGCCTCTGCCCAGGCAACGATCCTGAATGAATACACAGACTTCGCAACCTGGTCAGCCGCAACCGGAGTAGCTACTCCCCAGCAAACCTTCAGCAGTCTTGGCAGCCCTTATGTCACTTCAAGTTTGGGCATCACAGCAGGGTCCATCAACTATCGCGGCTTCTACAATGAGAGTTCTGTCGTTGGCTACGATACCTATCTCAATGGCAGCCCATTGGCTGGAGACTCAATTGGGTCGGGCTCATACATGATGGGGGGCTCCAACGGCGCAATTGGTACAGGTACTGTTGACGCCGGGCTTCGGGTGGACCTCAGTGCTTTGGCTGGCCTCAACGCCCTCAGCTTTAACTTCTCTGCCTGGCGGGAACTGACGTCTACAGGTGCCCGTATCTATTCCGGCGGAACTCCAATCAACCTCACCTTACAGGTTTACGAATCCGGATCCCTCACCAGCATTAAGAGCCTTTTGGTGCCGTCGGGCTCTCCCGTCTCGGGATTCTTTGGCTTCACCACCACCGGAACGATCTCATCGATCCGCCTCATGATCGACACACCAACCAACACGAATGTGAATCGTGTTTTGCTCGACAACCTTGCTTATGCCACAATCACTGCTCCCAGCGGTGGTGGCGGTGGCGGCGAAATCCCCGAGCCACAAACCTACCTCTTATGCGCCGCCGGCCTCTTTGGTGCCTCGTTGCTTCGCTACAAAAAGAACTAGATCCAGTTCCATATCCACCAGGTCCGGCATCGTCCTCCCTCCCCCCGCCGGCACCTCCTCAAAGCCCAGCGCTTCGTACATTCGTACCGCGCTGGGCATCTTCGTTTTCAGCGTATCCAGATGCATCCGCTTGTATCCAAGCTCAACCGCCCGCGTTATCGCCGTCTGCATCAACAACAACCCCAATCCCTTCCCACGCGCTTCCCGGTACACAAACAACCGCTTCAGCTCAACCGTGTCTCCCCCATAAGGCCGCAGCCCCACACACCCACCATCCGCCAGCAGCACACACACATACTTCCCCGGCAGCCCTGCAAGCTCCTCCTCAAACGATTGAAAGCACAAATCCACGTTGATATCGGCCTGATAATCGCGAAAGACTTGCCGCACCGCTTCGGTATCTTCCGGGAAGCGCGCCTGCCGGATGTTAAACTGAGATTCAAGTGGGTTCAGAGGCCAAAGATTCCTTTCAAGAGTTAGTAGACATTATGGCGCGTTTGCGGGCGCCAGATGGCTGCCCTTGGGATCGCGAACAAACCTTCGACACCATCAAGCGCTACACCATCGAAGAAACCTACGAAGTCATCGACGCCATCGAGCGAAAAGACTTTCCGGCCCTCTGCGAAGAACTCGGCGACCTCATGCTCCAGCCCGTCTTCTACGCTCAAATGGCCTCCGAAGCCGGTCTCTTCAACATTGCTGATGCCCTCAACGCAATCAACCAGAAGCTCATCCGCCGTCACCCCCACGTCTTCGCCGACACCAAAGTAGAAAACTCCGACGACGTACTCACCAATTGGGACGCCATCAAAGCCACAGAAAAAGCTGGCACTCCCCAGGGCTTGCTCGACTCAGTCAATCGCGCTCAACCCGCCTTGATGGAATCGATCCAGATCTCAAAAAAAGCCGCCAAAGCCGGCTTTGAATGGCCCACCTACGAAGACGTCCTCGCCAAACTAACTGAAGAAGTCAACGAGCTCACTGAGGCCCGTGCCTCGCAAGATCAGGCCGCAATCGAAGCCGAAATCGGCGACATCCTCTTCACCGTCGTCAACCTCGCAAGATGGGCCAAAGTCGACCCCGAACAAGCCCTGCGTCACACCAATACAAAATTCCGCCAGCGCTTCAGTCATGTCGAAAAGCGGGTCAACGAACAAGGCAAAACTCTTGCCGACACCCCAATCGAAGAGATGGAAAGCTACTGGCAGGAGGCCAAGAAAGCATGATTGAAGTCCGCTCGCTCAACGAGCACCGCGAATTCGCCGAAGCCGTTGCGCTTCAGAAAACCATCTGGGGCTTTGAAGAAATCGAACTACTCCCGGTGCGCCTCTTCGTCGTGGCAACCAAAGTCGGCGGTCAGGTCTTTGGTGCCTTCGATCAGGGCCGTATGGTCGCCTTCCTGCTCGCCATCCCCGGTCTCAAGCCCGGCGGCAAATACTACCTGCACAGCCACATGATGGGCGTCCTCAGCGAGTACCGCAATGCCGGTATCGGCCGCCTCCTCAAACTCAAACAACGCGAAGAAGCCATCGCCCGCGGCATCGCCCTCGTCGAATGGACCTTCGATCCCCTCGAAGTCAAAAACGCCTTCTTCAATATCGAGCGATTAGGTGCTGTCGTCCGCCGTTACGTCCTCAATCAGTACGGCACCACCACCAGCGCCCTCCACGGCGGCCTACCGACAGACCGCTGCGTCGCCGAATGGTACGTCGATAGCCCGCGCGTCATCCAACTCCTCGACAAGGGTTCCTTCGAGCGCCCCGCCGAAGCCGCCCGCATCGAGATCCCCAACGCCATCCAGCAGTGGAAACACCAGGACCCAGCCCGCGCCCGCGAAGCCCAGGCTGCCATCAGCAATCAGTTTCAAGAGCACTTCCGGGCCGGCCTTGCCGTCACCGGCTTTGAACGTGCAGAAGACAAAGGAACCTACATCTTAAGCAAATGGCCTTCGTAATCGAACAGATCAAACTGCGGCAGATCGAGATGCCGCTCGTACACTTCTTCCAAACCAGCTTCGGGCGCACCTATTCCCGCAAGATCGTTCTCGTCGAAGTCCTCGCCGGTGGCATCTCCGGCTGGGGCGAAGTCACTGCAGGGGAAAACCCCTTCTACAACGAAGAATGGACCGATTCCTCCTGGTTCATCCTCCGCGACTTTGTCGCCCCCCGAGTCCTCGGACACGAATTCGCCTCAGCTTCTGAGGTAGGCGATCGCTCCGCCCACATCCGCGGCCACTTCATGGCCCGCGGCGGCCTCGAAGCAGCCTGCTGGGATCTCGAAGCCAAACAAAAAGGCATCCCTCTCTACAAGGCCATCGGCGGCGGCGCTCACAAGCAAATCGCCTGCGGCGTCTCCATCGGAATCCAGGACGACGTCGATCAACTCCTCGGCAAGATCGACACGGAAATCAATGCCGGCTATCGCCGCATCAAGATGAAGATCGCCCCCGGCTGGGACGTAGAAGTCATCCGTGCCGTCCGCAAGCGCTTCCCCGAAGTCCTCCTCACCGCAGACGCCAACTCCGCCTACCGCCTCGAAGACTGGCAACTCCTCGCCGCCCTCGACGAATTCAACCTCATGATGATCGAGCAACCCCTCGCTCACGACGAAATCATCGATCACGCCGAGCTCCAGGCCAAGCTGAAGACCCCCATCTGCCTCGACGAGTGCATCCGCTCAGCCCACCAGGCCGAACAAGCCATCCGCATGAAGGCCGGTCGCATCATCAACATCAAACTTGGCCGCGTCGGCGGTTTCGCCGAAGCCATCAAGGTCCACGATGTTGCCATGAAGCACAACATCCCCGTCTGGTGCGGCGGCATGCTTGAATCCGGCATCGGCCGCGCTGCCAATATTGCCCTCTCTACTCTTCCGAACTTCGTCCTCCCCGGCGACGTCAGCGCCTCCAAGCGCTACTGGAAAAAAGAAGTCATCACTACTCCCGTCGAAGTCTCCCCCGAAGGCCTCATCACCGTCCCCGAAGGCCCCGGCTTTGGCTTCGATGTCGATCACGCCTTCCTCGACTCCATCACCGTCAGACAGGAGACGATCAGCAAACCTTGAGCGAAGGAAGTAGTAAACGCCACTTATACGCGCTGATGTTTCTGGTCACTTTGCTCTGGAGTTTCAACTTCATTACGAGCAAAGTAGCGATGCGGCAATGGAACCCCGTACTCCTCACCGGATGGCGCACCACACTCGCGCTCCTCATCTGCCTGCCCCTTTACTGGCGTGAGCGTCCCCATGCCTGGACCTGGCCCATCTTCTGGCGTTTCGTCGGCCTCGGTACCCTCGGCATGGCCGCCAACCAGCTCTTCTTCGCCATGGGCGTCAAACGCACCAGCGTCGCCCACGGTGCCCTCATCGTCGGCCTCACCCCCCTCATCGTTTACGCTCTATCCGCCGCCATCGGCCAGGAGCAATTCAAACCCAAAAAGCTCATCGGAATGGCCGTTGCTTTAACCGGTATCGCAATCCTTCAGGCCAAAACCTCCGGCACAGCCTCCCTCACCGGCGACGCTCTCGTCCTCCTCGGCTGCACCACCTTCTCGATCTTCACTGTCTTCTCAAAGCCCCTCAGCGGTACGCTCTCTCCGGTCGCCACTGTCACTCTCAACTTCACCGGTGCTGTCGTCTTCCTGCTCCCGGCCACCATCACCCTCTCCCTCGATTTCCCTTTCCGTCAACTCCTTCCGATCAGTTGGCTCTGTCTGCTCTTCATGGCTGCTGTCCCAAGCGTCTTCTGTTTCCTGATCTACTACCGCGTCCTCAAACATCTCCCCGCCTCCCAACTCACGGCCTTCACCTACCTGCAGCCCGTCATGGGCTCGGCCTTGGCTGTCCCCTTTCTCGGTGAAGCCATGAGCCTCAGCCTCGTCGGCGGCGGCCTCCTCATCCTCCTCGGTGTCTACCTGACGGAGCGCTTCTAGTGCCGGTCACGATTCCCCAACTGCTCAAGACCAATCACAATTACCGCCTCCTCTGGGGCGGTCAACTGATCAGCGAAGTCGGAGATCACTTCAACAACATTGCCGTTTTCTCGATGGCCATTCGGCAGGAGCACGGCGGCCTCCTCGTCGGTGGTGTCCTCATCGCCCGCGCCATCCCGATGCTCATCGCAGGCCCCATGGCCGGCGTCATCCTCGATCGGCTCGACCGTCGCAAGGTCATGATCGCCAGCGACCTCGTCCGCGCCATCGTTGCCCTCGGTTTCATCCTCTGCATCAACCAATCCAGCAACACTCTCCTCTTCGTCCTAAGCGCCCTCCTCATGTTCGCCAGCCCCTTCTTCACCAGCGGCCGCAACTCCATCCTCCCCGTTGTCGCCAAGGGTGATGACCTCCAACCCGCTAACGCCCTCACCCAAACCACCGCCTGGGCCACCACCGGCGTCGGTGCCTTCCTCGGCGGCACTGCCGTAGCTGCCTTTGGCTACGAATGGGCTTTTGTCCTCAACGCCCTCAGCTTCCTCGGCAGCGCCCTCTGTCTTCACTTCTTCCGCTCCCAACCCGGCGAATTCGTCCCTCCCAAATCGAACACCCACCGTGCCTTCCACCCCCATCAGGAATTCCTCGAAGGCCTTCGTTACCTCAAGAGCGAACCCCTCCTGCTCTCCATCGCCCTAATCGGCGTCGGCTGGGCCACCGGCGGTGGCGCCGCTCAAATCCTCTTCAGCGTCTTTGGCGAAAAAGTCTTCAATCGCGGCCCTGCCGGTATCGGCATCATCTGGAGTGCCGCCGGCTTCGGTCTGGTCTTGGGTGGCATCCTCGCCAACTGGCTCAACAAGCGTCTTGGCTTCGCCGGCTACAAGCGCACCGTCAGCATCGCTTACCTCGCCCACGGCGCACTCTACGTCGCCTTTGCCCTCGAGCAAAACTTCGCTCTAGCCCTCGTCTTCATCGGCCTCTCGAGAGCTGCCGGCTCAACCTCAAGCGTCGTCAACTATTCAAAAGTCCTGCAATATGCCGACGACAAGTTTCGTGGCCGCGTCTTCGCGACAATGGAGACTATGACCTGGACCACCATGATGCTCAGCCTCTTTGCCGCCGGCATCGCCACAGAAAGCATCGACCCCCGCACCATCGCCGTCGTCGCAGGTTGCCTCAGCGGCTCCACCGGCCTCGTCTGGGCCTGGGCCAACTGGGCCGGAAAACTCCACCTGCCGGAAGCAAAGGCCTAGATGGAAGAACAAGTCAAAGGCAAACTCTACGACGGCCGTCAGCTCCGTCGGCTTCTCCCCTACGCTTGGCCCTATCGTTGGCCCGTCTTCTTCAGCCTCATCCTGCTCACCGTCCAGACTCTCGCTCAGGTCGTCACCCCCATGCTCACCCGCGTGGCCATCGACAAGTACATCGTCAAGAAGGTCCAGGGCTTCGACGGCTTCCTCTCCTTCCTCAACCCCTTTCTCCCCACAGACATCTGGCAGGGCCTCGCCTTCATCAGCGGTGTCTTCGCCCTCATGCTACTTGTCCGCCTCGTCATCGAATACGCTCAACAAATCGTCATGCAGTACACCGGCCAGCGCATCATGTTCGATCTGCGCCGAGACCTCTACGCGCACCTCCAGCGCCTCGACGTTCAGTTCTTTGATCGCAACCCAGTCGGCCGCATCGTCACACGCATCACCAGCGACGTCGACCAGCTCAACGAATTCTTCTCCGCCGCCCTGGTCACCATCCTCGGCGACATCATGTTAATCGGCCTCGTGCTGGTAGCCATGTTCGGCCTCAGCTGGCAGCTCACCCTCATCATGCTTAGCGTCCTCCCCTTTGTCGTGATCACTACCATGGTCTTTCGCAAGCGGGTCAGCAACGATTACCGCCGCCAGCGTGTCGCCATCGCCAAACTCAACTCCTTCCTGCAAGAGCACACCAGTGGCATGAACGTCCTCCAGCTCTTCAACCGGCAGAAAACCGCTACCGAGCAGTTCACCTCCATCAATAACGAAAACATGGATGCCTGGAAAAGCTCCATCGTTGCCTACAGCTGGTTCTACCCTGCCATTGAGTTCCAGGGCATGATCGCTCTCGGTGCAGTCCTCGCCTGGGGCGGCTACTCGGCTCGCGAAGGCGATCTCACGGTCGGTATTCTGATCGCGTTTTTCCAGTTCGCCATGCGCTTCTTCGGTCCCATCCAGGATCTGAGTGAAAAGTACAATACGGTCCAAAGTTCCATGGCCGCCAGCGAACGGGTATTCTCGATGCTCGATGAGCCGGTCAACATCAAGGCTCCCTCCAACCCCCTCCCGCTCAATGACGATTCCAGCATTGAGTTCCGCAACGTCACCTTTGCCTACAAAGACGAAGACTGGGTCTTACGCGATTTGAGCTTCCGTGTCGCTCCGGGCGAAACCATAGCTATCGTTGGTCACACCGGGGCAGGGAAGACCTCGATCACCAACCTCATGCTTCGCTTCTACGACATCCAGAAGGGCGACATTTTCGTCGCTGGCCAAAACGTAAACTCCGTCTCACCCGCCGCCCTTCGCTCCCAATTCGGCGTTGTCCTCCAGGACCCCTTCCTCTTCACCGGTACCCTCCGTGACAACATTCGTCTCGGCGACGAATCCATCGACGACGCAAGCATCGAAGACGCCTGCCGCCGCGTCAACTTCTGGGATTTCGTACAGTCCCGCCCCGAAGGTCTCAACCTCGAAATTCACGAGCGTGGTGCCGGTCTCTCCACCGGCCAGAAGCAACTCGTCAGCTTCGCCCGTGCCCTCGTCCGCAAGCCCCGCTTTCTGATCCTCGATGAAGCCACCTCAAGCGTCGATACCGAAACCGAACAACGCATCCAGAAGGCTCTCGATGTCATGCTCACCGGTCGCACCGCCATCGTCATCGCCCACCGCCTCAGCACCATTCAGAAAGCCGATCGCATCCTCGTCATGCACCGCGGCCAACTCCGCGAAAGCGGCTCACACCAGCAACTCCTGCGCGAGCGTGGCCTCTACTGGCGTCTCTATCAACTCCAGTACAAAGATCAGGAAGCGGCTCCCTCCCTACAGAGCTAAGTCCGGCAACTCCGCAATCCGCCACAAGGCCATCGTCTTGTCGCGAAACTTCCCGCCGTTCTCTGTGCAACCCTCGTCAATCCAACGGATCGGCTCCGGAAAACGAAACGGAGCCGCACTCAGTGACAGCGGCCTCCACTGGCCCGTCCGGATGTCATGATTCTTGCGCCCGCCATTGAAGTTCGTCGTCAACAGATAGGTAGACCCACTCCGTTTCACGTTTGTGATTGCTTTGCCGATCTGCTCATAATTCAGGTGCACCAGACAATCCCGGCAGAAAACCAGATCCACTTTCGGCAACGGGTCTTCCATCAGGTTCATTTGTGCAAATCGCCGCGTCGGCGCCCCAAACTTGGCTTCGTTTGCTTCCGCCAGCGGAGCGACAATATCGCCCCCCACATACTTCATCCCATCCGGAAACAGGGTCTCTTTCATCCAGTGAAAGTCCCCGCAAGGTAAGTCGAGCATGCTCTGTATTTTCAGCTCATGCAACAGTCGCGAAAGCGCAGGCCGCAAAAGTGCTGTCTGCTCCAGATTCGACCCGCCGCCAGAGCGCGATTCCGCGTCGCCCCAATAGTTGTTGGCCCAGATCTTCTGGAAAACTTCCTCGGCCGGGCCACTGACAGGCTTCAGGGAGGATAGATTTCTCACAAGCTTGCTCAGACCACGCAATGCCAGGGAGTAGGTAGAAATAGTTGACTGAACTTGCATCGGTCCGTCTTATCGGTGTTATTGACGGGCTCTTGAGCGAATCTTGCAGCAAAAATTTATACCTCCTCAAAATGCACCGGCTTACTCTTGGATTTCATTTGTTATCCGATCACATTAGTGCGACGGCTTTTATCCTTTTGCCGTTTTATCCACCTCAAGTTCAGAAACGGCGCCGCGCAATCCTGCTTTAGCTTTTAGGAGTTCCATTGCCTGTCTACCGCCCTCGTACACGCCTCGTCAATTTCCGCCTCAGCGATGACGAGTATTTGACACTGAAAGACACCTGCGCCCGCTCTGGCGCACGAAGTGTCTCTGATTACGCCCGCGCCGCCGTGCTCGCTGGTGCCGCCCTGGCACCTCCTACCCCAGTTTCCCCTTGCTCTGAGCGTTGGGAGCGTCTTGAAACAGTCGTCAACCAACTGGAATCGCGAGTAATCCAGTTGATGGAAAAGGAGCTGGTTTCCTCACATGGTTAGTTCCAATCACGAAGATTTGGCAAAATTGGATTCCGCTTTGTCTCCGGTCCCGGTAAAGCCTCGAGCGCTTGAACTCACCATGGACGCAATTCGTGTCCCTGCTGCAGTTGCCGAGCGGGCCCAGCCTCCAGTTG
>JBIPMY010000045.1:0-21155 GCA_044376335.1 Bryobacter sp. | reverse complement strand
AAAAATTTCTTTTTAAGGGATTTTTCTGGAGGAAAGTCCGGTCTCCATAGGGCAATGTGCCGGCTAACGGCCGGGCTGGATCGCTCAAAGCGGTTTGGACGGAAAGTGCCACAGAAAATGTACCGCTTCTGGAGCTTCGGCAAAGGGAGTAAGGGTGAAAAGGTGCGGTAAGAGCGCACCGCGGGGCGAGCAATCGCGCCTGGCAGGGAAAACCCCACATGGAGCAAGACCAAATAGGGGAGCAGAGGTGGCCCGTCTCATCAGGACTCCCGGGTAGGTTGCTAGAGTGGCGTAGTAATATGCCGCCCAGATGAATGATTGCCTGCGGCAAAGCGCAAGCTTTGCCGTAACAGGAACCGGCTTATAGAAGAAGGACTACTAGAATTCAATTGAAAAATCCCGCTACTGCTTTGAGGGCAGTAGCGGGATTTTCGCAAGACCTTATGCGTGAGGCAACCGGTCCACAGTCACAACGGCTCCGGGCACTGTCGGAGCCTCTACATGATCAAGCCTGCATTAGCAGTCGATCACCTCACGCTTTGTCTCGTCTGAATTACTACTGTTTACCATTTTCGACTGGACCACCTCCTTTCTCAGTGATACTGCGATGATATTTCGATTGAAAACTTTTTTCAAGAGAAAAATGGAGCAAAACGCTATAGATTGTGGTGATCGAATCGATAGGTCTGGTGGTTGTAGTGTGGTTGCAAAACTGGGGGGATTTGAGGAGCGAGAGTGGAAGAGCTAGGGCGAATGAGACTAGAATCAAGCAGTGGCTACGACAGTACAGACACCGCTCAGTAGTTCTGGTGCAGGGGCCTCTATGCCTTCCGCGAGTCGAAGGGCGTTTCTTGGGTTCTTTCTGATTGGAGTTCTAGTAGCAATCCCGGGGGCGGCATTGCCGGCGTGGGGATATCACTTGCAGCCGCCTTACCTGGCTATCGGGTTTCATTTTCTGAGTTTTGCGGCTGGGGTCTTAGTGGCGCTGCGTTTGAGCCGGTTCTTTTTGTCGCGGTTTGGGGTGCACAGGCTGCTGGCGACATCGATGCTGATTGCGGCGATGGGGATTGTGATGGTGGAGTTTAGCGGGCCTCCTACGCCAGAAGTGGCAAGGGATTTGTCGCTTGGACTGGTTGGACTGGCGCAGGGCGGGATCATGGCAGCAACATTCCAGTTGTTGAAACGGTTGTACGAGCAGGATCCTGCGGCAACGGTGAACCTGGCTGGTGGGTTGATGGGGCTGGGGTCTTTGCTTACGGCGGTGTTGGGTGCGTTGTCGTATTCGTGGACGGAGTTTGACGGTTTGTTTATTTTGTTGGCGCTTGCGCCTTTTGGGGTGGGTGCCTGGCTTTACCGGTTGGGGATGCCGATGGACCCGGAGATCGTGGATCTTGGGTTCAAAGAAGTGTTGCGGGAATCGAAGAGCCCGGTGCATGTGTTGTTTGCGGCGCTGCTGTTTTTTGAGACGGCTGCTGAATTGTCGGTATTGCAGTGGGTGGCGCTGCATTTGATTTTGAGGGCGGGGATGAGCCCTTCGGCAGCGATGTATTTTTTGAGTTTCTACTGTGCGGCGCTGCTCGGTGGGAGGTTTGTGGCGCAGGCTTTGTTGCAGCGGTTTCCGCACCGGCGACTGTTGCTGGCTAGTGCAGCGATGTCGTGGCTGGGGATATTGATTTTTGGGAGTGCTGAGAACTTTTGGGGGGCTGGATTCGGGTTGGCGTTGTCAGCGGTGGGATTTTCGTTTGTGTATCCGTTGCTGGTGGAACGGATCGGCAGCCGTTTTCGGGAGTATCACTCGAGCCTGTTTCACGGGATCTTCGGGTTGGGAATGCTGGGTGGGTTTTTGGCGCCGGCGCTGATTGGCTTTTGGGCGTATTTATCGGACGAGTCATCGGCAATGGCGGTGCCGTTGTGGTGCAGTCTAATGGTGTTTTTGTTGCTGGTGCTGCTGTGGGTGGAATCGAAGATCAGCGCGAGCCGAGTTGCTCGAAGCTGAGATCGAGGACGGGGTATTGCTTCCAGTCGCGGAAGTCGAAATGCCACCATTCGTCTTCGTTTACGGTGAAGCCCTGTTTTTCCATTGCTGAGCGCAGGAGTTCGCGGAAATAACGCTGGCGGGAGGTGCCGCCGGGGTAGTTGGGGTAGGCTCGATCGGAGAACTCGTCGAAGCCACTGACCATCTCGACGGGTTTTCCAGTTTTGAGGTCGTAGAGGGAGAGGTCTACTGCGCAGCCACGGTTGTGGCGGGAGCCGGTGGCCGGGTTGGCTACGAAGTTGCGCTGGGCTTCGGGGGTGGCTTCCCAGAACATCTTGGTGACGCGCCAGGGGCGGTAGGCGTCGTGGATGAGGAGGCCGTAGCCTTGTTTAGCCAGTTCGTTGTGGGCGGCCAGGACGGCCTGGGCGGCGGGTTGCTGGAGGTAGGCGGCCTTTTGCGAGTAGAGGGGGGCTCCCATGAAGTTGTTTGAGGTGGCGTAGCGGATGTCGAATTGAATGGTGTTGGATAAGGTGCGGAGATTGGTGAGTTCGGGCTTGCGGAGGTTGGACGGTTGCGTGGGGGCTTGGCTGGCGGCGGCGATTTGTTTGAGTTCGGCTAGAGACTTCTGCATCTGGATGCGGAAGTTGCGGTTGGGCTCTGGGAGGCGAGGGAACCAGACAGGGCCGACGAAGAGGCCGTTGGATTTGAGCGTGAGGGTTTCGCCGGCATACATGGAGTTGTCGGGGAAGCGGTACTGGTTGTTGCCTTTGGGTTCGAGGGCGATGAGGGAGAACCATTCGATGAGGCAGTGGAGTTTGCCTTCGTGTTCGAGGATGTAGAGCTTGTTGAAATCCCAGCCGTATTCGCCGATGGATTTGGAGGTGAAGGCGGGAGGCATCGCAGGGTAGGTGGCGAGTTGCTTGAAGGCCGTGAGGGGGCGTGCGTCTATCGAAGGGTCGATCAGCGGCTTGAGGTCGATGGAATCTTTTGCGGCGAAGGCTACGGCGGCTGTCTTGCGTTGGGGGTCGATTTGCAGGATGGCGGAGTGGCCGTAGACGGCGCCGCTGTGGCCGATGTAGGGCGGGTTGAGGGCGAAGCCGATGCCGAAGCGGGTTCCACCGGATTGAGGGAGCCACATCTGGTCTAGCGATTGTTTAGTGAGGATCGGGGATGGGTTGTCACTCATGAGCCAGCGGGCGAAGGTGAGGAGGTCTTCTGTGGTGGTGATGAGGTTGCCTGCGGAACTGGTGCCGAGGTCGAAGGCGGGGGCGGGGAATTCGCGGCCGTCCACGGTCCACATGAGGGATTTGGGGAGTTGCGTGGCTTCGCTGAGTTTGAGAGTGGTGTGGGTGAGCTTGAGGGGTGTGAGGATGTGTTGCTGGATGTACTGCTGGTAGGTTTGGCCTGAGGTGCGTTCGATCACGTCGCCGAGGAGGCTGATGGCGGCGTTGGAGTATTTGGTGGTGGTGCCGGGCTCGTAGGCGAGTTGGGTGTTTTTGAGGCTGGCTGTGACTTGCTTGAGCGTGGCTGGTTTGGTGTCGAAGTAGTGGCCCTGGCCGGGTTCGCGGACGATACCGGAACGATGGGAGGCGATTTGGCGGAGGGTGGATTTGAAGCTTAGCTCGGGGAGGTAGCGGGAGATGGGGGAATCGAGATCGAGCTTGCCGGCTTCTACCAGTTGCATGATGGCGATGGAGGTGAAGAGTTTGGTGATGGAGCCGGCGCGGTATTGGGTTTGCGGTGTGGCGGTGCCGAGGTGGAGTTGATGGATTGTTTTTGTTGCGTCGCTGAAGGCTAGCGAGAGGGCGGGGATGTGCTGGGCTTCGAGTTGCTGGCGGGCGGCGGCGTCGAAGTTATCGAACTGAGCTGCGAGGTTGAGGGTGAGGAAGAAGAGAAGGAATTTCATGGCAGGGCTAGCTCCGTGGAAGTGATTTTAGCTTTGATGAGTGAGGACTCGATTTGGACCTGGGTGGGTGGCTCGGTGGATGTTTGCTGGCGGTTGAAGGATTTGGGCCAGTAGTTGGGTGTGAATTCGAAGGTGGAAGTTTGGTGGATGTGTGGGGACCAGCCGAGGTGGCGGTTGTCGGTGTAGAGGTCTTTGCCGGTTGCGTCCTGCCAATGGAGAGTGATGCTTTCTGTCTCTTGATCGGCGATGCCGGAGAGGGTTAGGCGGAGGGCTTGCCAGTTGGTGGGGAGCTTGATTGTGTTGCCGGATTGCTTTTGCCAATTGGTGGGGTTTTGTTTGGGTGTGTCGAAGCGATATGCGGTGATGCTGTGACGGCCGTTGCGGGAGGGGAATTCGGCGATCTTGTTTGGAGTCTTGCTGAGAGAGGCGGCGAGGGTGACCACGCGCTGCCATTGCTCCTGGTAGATGGGCATGACGCTTGAGACGAGCCAGATCTGACGGTCTTTCTGAATGAGGGTGGAGAGTTTGGTTGTGGTCTCGGGGGAGAGGGTTGGTGCGAGGGTATCGAAGTAGAACTCGGAGGCGTTGAGGCGGCCGTTTGAAAGGATGTTGAGAGAACGATCTATGCCCCAAGAGGTGGTGACTGGTTCGAGGGAGGGGTTCTGATCGAAGAATTCTTTGGCGCGGGTAGTCATGTCGCTGTAGTGGTTGACGCCGCCGGTTTGTTTGGCGTGGACGGCGTATTGAGTGTAGCTGTGGGTTGCATCGTAGGCGCTGACGAGGAGGAGGAGCGTGCTCACGAGCTGGACTGGTTTGGGTGTGGTGATGATGGCGATGGCGGCACCGAGTTGCCATAGTGGGGCCATGAGGAGGAGGTGGTGCATGCGGCCAGCGTCGGGGAAGGCGAGGTTCCAGAGCCAGACTCCGATGGCTGTCGAGTAGAGGGTGAGGGCGAGGCGTTGTCTGGTGAAGGCAGCGGCGAGGAGGCCGGTGAAGAAAAGGATGATCAGGGCTGGGCTGCGATTGAACGAATGGCCGACGGTAAATTCCATAGTCCAGTTGCCCCGGAGCATGAGGTCGAAGACGTGAATACGGTCTGTGAGGAGTTTGGCCCAGTCGGCTGGTGCTTTGGTGCTGGCTTTGCCGAAGCCGAGGATGACTTCTGGGACAGCCCAGGCGAAGTAGAGGATGGGGCTGACGATGGTGACTGCAAGGAGGAGTGCGGCAGGGATGTACCACCAATTGAGGTGTTGCCAGGTGGGTTTGAATTTGAAGAGAAGGATGGCTGGGGCGAGGGAGCCGAGGATCCAGATGAAGGTGAGTTTTTCGTGGAAAGCCAGAGCAAGGAAAGCAGTGGCGAGGAGAAAGAGGGGAGCGCCGCCTGTGCGCCACCATTGTTGGAGTGCGGCGATGGCAGAGAGGACGAGGAGCTGCTGGAGGAGGATGGGGCCGAAGCCGGTAGGGAGGTGAAGGACGAGCTCTACGTCGACGAGCAGGAGGCCGAGAGTGAGGGCGGCGGCCCAGGGGCCCGCTTCGCGGCGGGCGATCCAGTAGGCGAGGAGGAAGATGGCAAAGGCGAGCAGGAGGTTGGTGAAGCGGAAGACTGCGGGGCTGGTGCCGAAGAGACGCATGGGGACGGCGTAGAGGAAAGAGTCGAGGGTGCCGACGTAGGGCATGGTGACGAAGGGGATGGGGCGGTGGGCGATGGTGTAGCCCCAGGGGAGGTCGAGTTTTTCTTCGGCACCGTGGGCGATTTTGTGAGCTAGAGGGAGGAAGTGGGCCTCGTCATATTCGAGGCCCAGATCGTAGATCCAAGGGAGGGTAGCGGCGAGGAGAGCCACCAGTGAGGCACAAATGATGACGAGTTCGAAGCGTCGTTTCACTTGGTAACGATGAAGTCCTTCGGGGCGCTGAGCTTGCCGTCGGGATTCTTGATGGTGACCTTGAATTTACCGGGTTTGGCGTAGACGGTTGGGGGGACGATAGCGCCGAGGGCGTCGACATTACCGAAGTTGGTTTCGAGTTCTTTACCGTCGATGAGGATCTTTGCGCCGGGGAGGAAGTTGGAGCCAGCGATGCCCATGGCGGAGCCACCGGTGGCCTGGACGTTGAAGCCTTTGGCGGCTGGGGTGGTGTC
The DNA here is from genome assembly GCA_044376335.1 of Bryobacter sp. Classification (GTDB taxonomy): domain Bacteria; phylum Acidobacteriota; class Terriglobia; order Bryobacterales; family Bryobacteraceae; genus Bryobacter. Next base: position 15,137 of record JBIPMY010000045.1, on the reverse strand, counting down.
GGGGTGGACCGATTTGATTTCGGGGGCTGGGCCGGATTTGGCGAGGACGATCCACTGGATGGTGTTGGTGGGGCGGCCGTCAGGAGTTTCTACCGAGACTGCGTAGGTGCCGGGCTTGGAGAACATTGCTGTGGGGACGAGGGCGGCGAGTGAGGTGCCGTCGCCGGAAGCGGTTTCGAGTGGCATGCCATTGAGCTTGATACGAGAGCCCTTGATGAGGTTGCTGCCGAGGACACTGAGAGCGGAGGCACCGTTTGGTTGCTGGTTGAAGGGCTGGCCTTCCATGACCTTGTCGGGGAGGAGTTTTTCGATCTTTGCCTCAGGCAGGACTGGGGCTTTTTCTTTCTCAGTTACGCAGGAGCTCAGGAAGACGGTAGATGCAAGAGCTACGATGCTCAAATATTTCATTTCTTATTCAGGTTAAGCGATAGACAGCGTATCTGCCATCGTCGAAGACGGTTTGTGTGTTTGGGACCGTGACGAAGGGCTTGACGAGGCCGCTTTCGAGGAAGGTGCCGCCGTAGATGGTGCCGCCGCGTTTGGCGCGCTCGCGGTCTACGATGATGTACTTGAAGCCGCTGGATTTGAGGCGGGCGATCATGGCGGCGGGGTCTGTGATTTTGGGGCCGGTGTGGACGTTGCCGAGCCAGGTGTAGGTGTAGCCGCCGAACCAGTCGCCGTAGGATTTGCCGGGGGAGTAGGCGCGGATGTCGTCGCAGAACCAGGTGTAGACCATGTCGTTTTTCTGGACGACGCTGGAGGCGGCCTGGGTGGCGCGGTAGTAGGGGAGGACGGCGTTGAGGACGTATTGTGTGGCGGGCCAGGTGACGGGTGGTGGGACGCCGTAGCGGATGATGTTGCTGGTGAGGAGGGTGGTGGAGAGCAAGAGAGGGAGAAGCAGAAGAGGGACCGTGATGTTGCGCCAGTTGAGGCGTGCGAGTGCGCTGAGCAGGAGGAGGGCCCAGATGGGAAGGAGGCAGGCTTCGTAGCGCATGACTTGCCCGGAGCGGAACCAGGCAATGGTGAAGAAGAGGCTGCCGAGGATGGCGACCCAGGTGGCGGCATCGATCTTTGTGCGGCGGAGGGTGAGCGCAAGAGCACCGATGGCGAGGAGGATGAGGCAGGAGGGGCCGAAGCGGAAGAGGTCTGCGTAGCGGTCTGGGGGGACGGTGATCATGTTCCAGGGCGTGGCGAGGAAGGCGAAGAGATCGCGGCCGACGCCGTAGCCTGCGTTGACCTGGAAGAGGGCCTTGACGTCTGGAGAATCGCTTAAGAAGGGATAGAAGGGGCTGCCGGTGAAGCGCCAGCCGCGGAACCACCAGGCGATGCCGACGGCGGTGACGGCGGAGCCGAGGATGAGCGAGCGTTTGATTTTGCGGTGGATCAGGAGGTCTGCCGTGAGGAAGCAGGCAACGACGAGGAGGCCCTGGAGTTTGCTTGCTCCGGCAGAACCGAGAAGGAGGCCGGCGGCGATGAGGGTGTTGTTTGAACGGGCTCGCAGGAGAAGGCAGAGGCCGGCGGTGAGCCAGGTGGTGAGGGCGAGGTCTGCGTATTCCTGTCTTGCGATGTAGCCGAAGATGGGGGAGCCGAAGACCAGCGAAGCAGCGGCGAGGAGGCCGAGGGGGATGCGGTATCGGCGGGCCATCCAGGAGAAGAGGCCGAGGAGGATGGCGAGGTATTCGAGGTTGACCAGCTTGACTATGTTGGCGTCGCCGGTGAGCCACCATTGGCGCATGTAGAGCATGACTGGCATGTGGGGCTGGGCGTTGAAGCGGATGCCTTCGTGATAGGGGATCTTTTGTTGCTCCATGTAGTGACGAGCTGCGGCCATGTGGTACATGGTGCTGTCGTATTCGAGGATGGGGAGCATCAGGTCCGGGATGAGGATGAGCCAGACTGGGATGGCCCAGAGATGAGTCCAGCGGAGGCGGGGGAGCTTGATTTCGCGCCAGGTGAGAGCGAGGCCGATTGCCGCCTGGAGGAAGGTGAATGCGATGAGGCCTTTGAAGGTGAGGCGGCCGAAGGAGCCGAAGAGGAAGAGGCCGAGCGCGGCTGAGGCGGTGCCGAGGGCAAGGGCTGAGGCGTGTTTGAGGCCTTTGGCGAGATTCAGTTTGAGGAGATGGAGGATGGCGAGGCCGAAGAGATAGTCGGCTATGGCGATGGGAAGAGTGGTGAGGATGGCCTGCAGGGCGTAGCGTGCTGTGAGCGCGGGGTCAAAGCTTTGGTTGAGGAGGGTTTGAAGATTGGGGAGCCACCAGTCGGGGAACCAGCTCCAGGGGGCAGGGCTCACGCGGCCGAACTCGAGCCTTGTACTATTTTGGATTCGGCTGCGGGCTGCTCCATGGGTGTGAAGCGGTATTTGACGAGGGTCCACATGGCGTGGAAGCCATCCTGCCAGCGGATTTTTTTGCCTTCGAGGATGCCGCGGGCGTTGTACTTGATGGGGACTTCGTGGATGTTGTGGCCGAGGCGGCGGACCTTGGCGGTGACCTCCGGGCAGAATTCAAAGCGGAGGCAGCGGAGGCGCATGGCCCTGAGTACGTCGATGCGGAAGGCTTTGTAGGCGGTGGCTTCGTCTGTGATCGAGCAGGTGTAGAGGATGTTGGTGGTGGTGGTGAGGATTTTGTTGGCGAGCCAGTTGGCAAACTTCATGCCTTCGAGGTTGCCCATGAAGCGGCTGCCATAGACGACGGTGGCTTTACCGTCAACGATGGGCTGGAGGACTTTGAGGTAGTCGTTGGGATCGTATTCGAGGTCTCCGTCCTGAATTAGGACGATGTCGCCGGTGGCTTTGCGGATGCCGATGCGGATGGCAGCGCCTTTGCCGAAGTTTTCGACAGAGTGGTGGATGGCGACGAGGCCGTGATAGCGGTCGAGGATTTCTGAGGTGCCGTCGGTGGAGCCATCGTCGACGATGACGATTTCTTTTTCGCAGCCAGCGGGCAGGGCAGCTTTCATGACACGGTCCAGGACCATGGGGATCACGTTTACTTCGTTGTAGACGGGGATGATGATGGAGATCTTCACGATTGCCCTTGGGTTGATCCTATCGCTTTTCGAGGACAGCAAAAACGCTTTGTCCGAAGGGCGGGGTGACCCAGCCTTCGAGTTTTTCGAGGACGGGTACGATGCGTTTGTCGAAGAGTTCGATCTGTTCTTCGCTTTGTTCTGTGCGCTGGAAGATTTTGGCGTTGGCCCACCAGCCGAAGAAGCCGACGGTGTTCATGTAGCGGAGTTCGGTGGCGTGGAAGCCGGCTTCGTTTGCGGTTTTGGCAAAGCCTGCGCAGGTGTAGCGGCGGTAATGGCCAAGGAATTTATCGATGGGGCCGTAGAGGGCCATGAAGGCGGGAACGATGAGGACGGCTTTGCCGCCTTTCGGCAAAATCGAAGCGAAGGCCTTGAGGGTGCCGAGATCGTCTTCGATGTGTTCGAGGACGTTGAGGCAAACGACGCTGTCTGGGGATTCGGTTTTGAGGTCCTGGAATTTGGGGTCCATTGCGTCGAGGACCATGGAGCGGATGTTTTGCTGGTGATTGAAGCGGGCCTGGTGCTGAGCGACACAATTGGCATCGATGTCGACACCGATGATGTGCTGACGGTCTGCAATCATGCGGGTGAAGTTGCCGATGCCGCAGCCAACTTCGACGACGCGCTGGCCGAGTGGGGCCATGGCAAGACGGGCCTGCCATTCAAAATAATTGACCGCACGCGACATGCGTTGCTGGTCGCGGACGGTGTAATCGCTGGTTGTTGAGACTTCGCTTGGATTCAAACTTCTATTCTAAGCCAGCGCAGGGACGGTTACACTGGTTGTTTACCTACACATGAGCAGCCTACTGGACCGCCTCAAGCAAGGCATCCAAAAAACTCGCAGTGGCCTGGTTGGATCTCTTGACAATCTGATACATGGCCGCAAGGAAATTGATCCCGATTTGCTCGAAGAACTCGAGTACTCGCTGATCAGTTCGGATATTGGTGTGCGCACCGCGACGGAGATCCTGGACAGCATCCGGCAACGGGTGGAGCGTCAGCAGTTGTCGGACGCGGCGGAGTTAAGGGCGATGATACGCCAGCAGTTGCTGGATATCCTCGAAGCGCAAGAGAAGCCGATGAACTGGGCAGCGACCCCACCGACGGTGGTGATGATTGTTGGGGTGAACGGTGTTGGCAAAACCACAACGATTGGCAAGCTGGCGAACCGGTTTAAGAGTGACGGCCAGAGTGTGTTGATTTGCGCGGCGGATACTTTTCGTGCGGCGGCGATTGAGCAGCTTGAGGTTTGGGCCAAGCGTAGTGATGTGGACATGATCCGGCAGCAGACGGGTGCGGACCCGAGCGCGGTGTTGTTTGATGCGCTGGCTGCGGCGCAGGCGCGTTCTTCTACGCTGGTGCTCGTGGATACGGCAGGGCGTTTGCATAACAAGGCGCATTTGATGGCTGAGCTTGAGAAGATGACGCGGACTGCGCGGCGGGTGATTCCTGATGCGCCGCACGAGGTTTGGCTTGTACTGGATGCGACGACCGGGCAGAACGGGCTTGAGCAGGCCAAGAAGTTTACCGAGAGCGCGGGCGTAACTGGCATTGTGCTGACCAAGCTGGATGGCACGGCCAAGGGCGGCGTTGTGGTTGCGATTGCTCGTGAGATGAATTTGCCAATCCGTTATGTTGGGGTTGGCGAGCAGATTGATGATTTGATTCCATTTGAGGCGGATAAATTTGTTGCATCCCTATTCGACAATTGAGCGCATTGAAGTACTGAACCCGTACATGCGCGAGGCGATGGATCTGGCGCGGGCGCGGATGGGACAGACCAGCCCGAACCCGAGCGTGGGTTGCGTGATTGTGCGTGATGGTGAGGTGGTGGGGCGTGGGGCTCATATCTATGCCAACAAGGATCATGCGGAAGTGGTGGCGCTGGCGCAGGCCGGTGCGGCTGCCAAGGATGCCGATGTGTATGTGACGCTTGAGCCTTGCAGCTATCACGGACGGACGGGGCCTTGTGCGGATGTGCTGATTTCTGCTGGGGTGAAGCGGGTGTTTGTTGCGATGCAGGACCCGAACCCGATGGTGTCGGGCGAAGGCATGCATAAGCTGCGAGCGGCTGGGATCAGTGTGGAGATGGACCACATTGCGCAGGTGGAGGCGGCGAGGATCAATGAGCCGTTTACTCACTTTATGCGGACACAGCGGCCACTGGTGACGCTGAAGAGTGCGGTGACGCTGGATGGGAAGATTGCTGCGCCTGAGGACAATGAGGGCTGGATTACGAGTGAATCGGCGCGGCGGCATGTGCAGAGCATCAGGCACTGGAGCGATGTGATGATCACGGGCATTGGCACGGTGCTGGCCGATGATTGTCTGTTGACGGACAGGACGGGCGTGGAGAGATCTCGGCCGTTGTTGCGGGTGGTGCTGGATTCGCAGCTGCGGCTGCCTTTGACTTCGCGCATGGTGGTGACGGCTGACAACGATGTGATGGTGGCGACGACTACTGCGGCTTCGCCCGCTCGCCGTAAAGCTCTTGAGGACAAGGGCGTTGAGGTGATGGTGTTTGATAGCGAGACCGGGCGGGTGAGTCTGGAATTGCTGATCCAGGAGTTGGGGCGGAGGCGGTATTTGTCGGCGATGATCGAGGCCGGAAGCAAGGTGAACTGGGGGGCGCTGGATAGCGAAGTGGTGGACAAGGTGTTTTTCTATTACGCGCCGAAGATTCTGGGCGGGATGCAGAGCTTGCCGATTGCTGGTGGATTGGGCAGGCGGCGCAGGGCTGATGCGATTCTGCTGGAGGATGTGAAGTTGCATCCGGTGGCGCCGGAAGAATTTGCCGTTGAGGCTTGGCTGAAGAAGGGTTAGATGTTTACAGGATTGATTGAAGGACTGGGTGAAGTGGTTTCGTTTACGCCGCAGGCTACGGGCGGGCGGTTGCGGATTCATGCGCCGGCTTTAGTTGGCGATGCGCAGGAGGGCGATTCGATTTGTGTGAATGGGGTTTGCCTGACTGCGGTGGGGCTGGACGGTGGGGCGTTCTCGGCTGACCTTGCTCCGGAGACTTTGGCTCGTACGGGGTTATCGAGTTTGAAGGCTGGGGATCTGGTGAATCTGGAGCGTTCTCTGTTGCCGACGACGCGGCTGGGCGGGCATATTCTGCAGGGCCATGTAGACGGGGTGGGTTCGATTGTTGAGCTGAAGGAGTTGGGTGAGGGGAACTGGTGGCTGACGATTGAGTTGCCGGAGGAGTTGGAACGGTATCTGGTGTTTAAGGGGTCAATTGCGATTGACGGCATCAGTCTGACGGTGGCGAGTGTTGAGGGCCGTCAGGTGGGCGTGACTATCATTCCGCATACGTGGGCGCATACGAATTTGAAGCAGCGTGCGGTTGGCGATCGTGTGAATCTGGAAACCGATGTGATCGCGAAATACGTTGAGAAGATGTTGGCGCATATCTCTTTGCCGAAGTAGACAGGAGTTGTTTTTATGGCTACACAAGTAGAAGTTCTGGGTGCCCGCAGCGTGGCTGTGGATCGTACTGACAGTATTCCGTGGACGGTGTGGTGCATGGCGATGGCCTGCACGTCGGCAATCATTGGAGCGCATTGGGATATCTCGTGGCATACGTCGATTGGACGGGATAATTTCTGGACGCCGGCCCATATTGCGATCTATTTGTGTGGTGTTTTGGGTGGGATCAGTTCCGGCTGGTTGATCCTGTCGAACTCGTTTGGGATCGGGAATCCCGAGCGCGCCAATACGGTGGAGATCTTCGGGTTGCGTGCGCCGCTGGGGGCATTTCTCGTGGCCTGGGGTGGGGTGGCGATGCTGACATCTGCGCCGTTTGACGACTGGTGGCATAACGCTTATGGGCTGGATGTGAAGATCATTTCGCCGCCGCATGTGTTGTTGATTTTTGGGTTTTTGTCGGTGCAGGTGGGCGGCTTGATTCTGGCGCTGGGTGAGATGAACCGGGCTAGCGTGGCGAAGCGGCAGAAGCTGGAGCGACTGTTTCTGTATCTGGGCGGGCTGATTCTGATTACGTTTACGATTCTGATTCTGGAGCTGACTTCGCGGGTGTTGATGCATACGGCGTTCTTTTACCGGAGTGTTTGCATCTTTGTGCCGCTGGCGCTGGCGGCGATGTCGCGGGCGAGCGGGCATAAATGGGCGGCCACGATTACGGCCGGGGTGTACACGGTGTTTCTGCTGGGCTTTTTGTGGATCTTGCCTTTGTTTCCGGCAGAGCCAAAGCTGGGGCCGGTTTTTTACCCGACGACTTATTTTGTGCCGCCGGGGTTTCCATTGCTCGTGTTGATTCCGGCTGCTGCGATGGACATGTTCTGGCAACGATTTGAGAAGGGATCGTTGTGGCTGCAGGCGATTGGTGGCGGGCTGATTTTTCTTGGTGTGTTTATCGCAGTGCAGTGGCCGTTTGCTACGTTTCTGGCATCGGATGGGGCTAAGAACTGGTTCTTTGGTGCGAATCATTTTGGTTATTTTGTGCACCCGAATTCGTATTCGCGGAGAGGGTTGTTTGCTACCCGTGATGCTGAGGTAACGATGGCTGGTTTTGCGATGGTGATGGGGCAGGCGGTGCTGGTGTCTGTGTTGACTTCGCGGGTGGGATTGGGCTTTGGCAACTGGATGCGCACGGTGCAGCGTTGAAGACTTTTGTTGCGGCGATTTTGTTGTGTTTCCCGCTGGCAGCGCATGTTGGCGTGAATGATGTTTTCTTTGAGGGACTGGCTGGGCCTTACCCGCTCTATGTGACGATTCGACCGCCGATGGTGATTCCGGGGGTGGCCGAGATTTCGATACGGTCTGCGGCGAAGGATGTGAAGGGGATACGGATCACGCCGATGGCGCTTACGGGGCCTGGGGCGAAGTATCCGCCGACGCCGGACACAGCGGTGCAATCGAAGGAAGACCCGCAGTTGTTTACCGGTGGATTGTGGCTGATGCGTGGTGGGGCGTGGCAGGTTAGGGCGATGGTGGAGGGGGACCGCGGGGCGGGAGTTGTGTCTGTGCCGGTGCCTGCCATGTCGCAAAGGGTGACGACGATGGATAGCTTGACGGGCGGCGTGTTGGCGCTGTTGATGGTGGTGCTGGCGGCGGGTGTGGTGGGGATTGCCGGGGCGGCGATGCGGGAATCGCAACTGGCACCGGGGATGATGCCGGATGTGAAGCGTGTGCGGTCGGGCCGGATTGCGATGGTGGTGGGGTTGGTGTTTGCGGGAGTAGTGATCTGGTTTGGACGTGACTGGTGGGAGGACGAATCGCGGGCCTATGCGCGATCGATTTATAAGCCGCTTGGGTTGAAGGCGAGTTTGGCGGGAGCGAAGCTGACGCTGGAAATCGAGAGCCCGCAGCAGCGTGAGGTGGATGACCTCGTACTTGATCACGGGCATCTGATGCACCTGTATGCAGTGCGGGAGCCTGGGCTGGATGCGGTGTATCATTTGCATCCGAAGCGGGATGGGGCGGGGAAGTTTTCTCTTGGATTGCCAGCGATGCCTGCGGGTGAGTACCGTTTGTTTGCCGATGTTGTGCATAAGTCGGGGTTTCCGGAGACGTTGACGGCGAAGGTGACGTTGTCTCGCGATCAAGCAGGGCCTGCCGAATCGGCTGATGATGCGGGGGCGGTGTTTGGAGGCGCGGTTGAGGGTGTGGTGTTTGAGAAGCCTGAGAAGGTGGTGGCAAATCAGGCGGTGACGCTGCGGTTTCGAGTGCAGGATAAAGACGGAAACCCGGCGGCGAATCTACGGGAGTATCTGGGGATGGCGGCACATATGGCGGTGGTGAAGAAGGACTTCAGTGTGTTCTCGCATATTCACCCGAGTGGGAATGTTTCGATGGCGGCTTACGAGATGGCACAGAGCAACCTGTTGCCTTTGAGTGGCAATGTGTTAGTATCCTCGCATGCGAAAGGGGCCGGTAGTGCCGCTGTGCCTGCCGAGTTTAGTTTTCCGTTTGGATTTCCCTCGCCCGGTGAATACCGATTAGTATTGCAATTCGCCAGATCGGAAAGAGTCGAAACCGTCCCATTCGACCTGACTGTTCAAGAATAGATATCCAGGGGTACTTTTATGTGGCCTGCCATTCGAGAACTGATGGAACAGTTTGATGAAGCTGTTATTGTGTTGGACGAAAACGGGGAAATCTCGGTTGTAAATCAGGCTGCGCGGGGACAGCTGAAAGATGGCGGAAGCGTTGGGGAGAATCCGGCAATCCGGGTGTTGCGTATTCCAGCGAAGGCTGCTGAACCTGCGAGTTTGGTGTCCCCGGAACTGGATATGGCCGGTTCTGCGCTACCGGTGATTCTTGCGATTCGCTCGATGGAGCGGTATTTATACATCAGCCCTGCGTATGAACGAATTTATGGGCAGGAGCCGACTGCACTGTTTGAGTCTGCCAGTGCGGCGTTGGACCGGGTGCATCCCGAGGATCGCGACATGATGCGGGTGAGGATGGAGGCGGACCGATCTGGGGCGGCGCAGGAGTATGAGTTTCGGGTGAGGAATCACTTTGGGGATTACCGCCGGTTGAATGTGAAGGTGCACCCGTTTTTTGAAGGCGCATCGGGCGAGTTGTTGATTGCATCGCTTACCGAGGACATTACAGACCTGGTGTTGCCGGCTGCCAGGAATAAGAATACTGAAGTGGCTGGAGCGAAGGGGGTGCGTGCAGCCGAGTTTCGCCAGGCGCTTCTGAACTGCGTCGACGACTGGTGTTCTTCAGAGACTGCTCCATTTTTTGCAATTGCCTTTGTGGATCTGGCGCGGTTTCGAGCGGTGAACGATTCGTTTGGATTCAGCGAGGGGGACCGGTTGCTTGAGGAAGTGCAGCGACGGATTGCTGCGGTGCTGCCTGCCGAAGACCGGGTGGCTGGATTTGGATCGGACCGGTTTGGCTTGCTGGTGCGAAGCGCGGGGGAAGCAGCGAAAGTAGAGGAACTGGTGCGAAAGATTCTGACTGCGCTGGCGGAACCGTTTACGATCGGGACAAACCAGATCAGCGTGTCAGCGAGAGCGGGGCTTGCGTATCCGCGCGGGATGGATTGCACCGTAGACATGTTGTTGCGGAATGCAGACGCGGCGTTGCAGTTGGCCAAGCAGAGGCGTGAGGGGCTGGTGGTGTCGACGATTTCGCGGGCCTCAAGGTCGATGGAGCAGTCTTCGCTGGAATTTGATCTGAGTAGTGCACTGGACAAGGATGAATTTTTCTTTGAGTTTCAGCCTGTGTTTGAGCCTGAGAGCGGGAAGGTGGAGTTGCTCGAGGCGCTGGTGAGATGGAGGCATCCGCGGCTGGGCGTGATTTCACCGGCGTCGTTTATTTCGCTGGCGGAGGATTCCGGGTTGGTGTTGCGGCTGGATATGCAGGGGCTGGAGCGGCTGGCGCGGCAGCTTGAGTACTGGCGATTGCTCGAGCCGAAGATACGGCAGGTGCCGGTGAGCATTAATATATCGGGGAGGCACTTTCCTTCGTTTGTGATGGAGAAGCAGTTTCACAAGCTGTTGAAGCAGCCGGCGATTCAGGCATCGAAGATCATTTTCGAAATTACCGAGAGCGTATTTGTGGATTCGAACCAGAGGACGGCGGCCGGGCTGGGACGCTTGCGGGATGCGGGTGTGAAGATCTGGCTGGATGACTTTGGCGAGGGATATTCTTCGTTTAAATACCTTTCGCACTTTCCGGTGGATGGGATCAAGATCTCAGAGTCGTTTGTGAAGAACTGCGTGAGGGAAGAGAAATCCAGAGTGATTCTGAAGACGCTAAAAGCGCTGGCAAAGGATATGGGGATTGAGATTGTTGTTGAGGGAATCGAGAATCAGGAGCAGTTGGGATTATTGCGGGATATGGGATTTGGATTGGTGCAGGGCTACTATCTGTCGCGGCCGCTGGCGGCGAGTGAAATCCCGGAATTGCTTGGGGGGGCGTAGGGGTTGCATCTTGCCAAATTTTTAGAGCTGACCGGGTATGCGGATTATGAAGCGCTGCATCGGTGGTCGGTAAATGAGCCGGGCGAGTTCTGGAGTGCGTTTCGACGATTTGCCGCATTGCCTGAAGAGGGGGAGTGTTTCAACTTTGCGGAGTTGATGTTGCGGCATTGCTCGGGTGAGCCGGCGTTGCTGTACCGGGATGAGGCCGGGGTGGAGTTGAGCTGGAGCGGCGAGGATTTGAAGCGGGCGGTGGGTGTGTATGCGCGGCTGTTGCGGGGGCGGGGGATTGTGGCAGGGGATCGTATTGCGGCGGTGTTGCCGAATCGGCCGGAGACGATTGCGCTGATGCTGGCGACGGCTTCGATCGGGGCGGTGTGGTCTTCTTGTTCGCCCGACTTTGGGGCGCAGGGGATCATTGACCGGTTTGCGCAACTGGGACCTCGTTTGTTGTTTGCTACGGGTGAGTATCAGTTTGGCGGGAAGACGTTTTTGCTTCGGGAGCGGTTGGCTGAGGTGGTGGCGGCGATGCCCAGCGTTGAGGGGCTGTTGCTGGCGGAAGAGATTGCGATTGAGGGTGAGGCGGAGATTGAGTTTGAGCGGTTGGGCGGGGAGCATCCGCTGTTTATTCTGTTTTCGAGCGGGACGACGGGGCTGCCGAAGTGTATTGTGCATTCGGCGGGTGGGACGCTTGTGCAGATTGTGAAAGAGCAGATGCTGCATGTGGATTTGCAGAAGGGGGAGAGGCTTTTTTACTACACGACGTGTGGCTGGATGATGTGGAACTGGCTGGCGGTGGGGCTGGTGTCGGGGGCTTGTCTGGTGCTGTATAACGGGTCGCCGTTGTATCCGGATGCGGGTGTGTTGTGGAGGATGGCGGAGCGGGACGGAATCGCGCATTTCGGGACTAGCGCGAAGTATCTGGCGTTGCTTGAAAAGCAAGGGTACCGGCCCGTGGGGCAACACAGGCTGGAGAGCTTGCGGCAGGTGTTGTCGACGGGGTCTCCGTTGTTGCCGGGGAGTTTTGATTTTGTGTGGCGGGATGTGAAGCCGGGGGTGCATCTGGCGTCGATCTCGGGGGGCACTGACATCATTTCGTGTTTTGTGTTGGGGAATCCGCTGGGTGAGGTGACACGCGGGGAGATCCAGGCGGCGGGGCTGGGGATGGATGTGCAGGTGTGGAATGCCGAGGGTCGAAGGGTTTGGGATGAGGCTGGGGATCTGGTGTGTGTGAACCGGTTTCCGTCGATGCCGCTGGGGTTCTGGAACGACGCCAGTGGGGCGGCGTACCACAATGCCTATTTTGAGCGTTTCCCGGGGGTGTGGCACCACGGAGACTGGGCGATGCAGTCGAGTGTGACGGGCGGGTTTACGATCTACGGACGGTCTGATACAACGCTGAATCCGGGTGGGATTCGAATTGGCACGGCAGAGATTTACCGGCAGGTGGAAGGGATTGAAGAAGTAGAGGAGGCTGTGGCGGTGGGGCAGGAGTGGGAGGGGGATGTGCGGATTGTTTTGTTTGTGAAGTTGAGGGCAGGGGAGAGGTTGACTGCTGAGCTTGAAGAGAAGATCCGGCTGAAGCTGCGGCTGAAGGCGAGCCCGCACCATGTGCCGAAGAAGATATTGGAAGTGGGCGCGATTCCGCGGACGGTGAGCGGGAAGATTTCAGAGGCAGCGGTGAGGGATGCGATTCATGGACGAGTGTCGAAGAATCTGAACGCGCTGGCGAATCCAGAAAGCATAAAGGAGTTCGAGGCGCGCCCCGAACTCCTTCATGACAAATCTTAAACTGTATTGGCTCTTACGCCTTTGGTGGGTGGGTGGGATCTGCCGGGGGCGGAGTTGGTGTGGTCTCTTCCTTCAAGGCGTTCTTGAAGTTCTTGATTCCTTCTCCCATACCTTTGGCCAATTCGGGCAGCTTGCGTCCGCCAAAAAGCAGCAGAGCAACTCCAAGAATCAACACAAGTTCCATCGGTCCTAGATTCGGCATATTTCGTTCCTTCTTTCCTAGTATGGCAAATTTGCCGGACCTCAGTAAGCCAACAGCCTTTCGCCTTCGCGAACCAAGTCCTCAACCTGCGGGAGGATGACATCCTCCAGCGAGGGGTGATAAGCAACCCAGGTATCTTTAGCGGCTACTCTGGCGACGGGCGCATCGAGATCAGAGAACAGTTCGTCTGCGATCCTTGCTGCGATTTCCGAACCAAAGCCCCAGCTCAAGACATCTTCATGGGCAATCAAGACACGGCTTGTACGCCGCACGCTTTCAGCAATTGCAGTCCAATCATACGGTGAGAGGCTTCGAAGATCAATGACTTCGATGGATTTGCCTGGATTCCGTTTTTCAAGCAACTGCGCTGCATCGAGCGATTTTTTGACCAGCGCCCCATAACAGAGGATAGTTAAATGCTGGCCAGACTTTACCGTATTGGCTTTCCCAAACGGGATTGTGAAATTTTCACCGGGGTGCTGACTACGGTTATAGGGCTCCCGATAAAGTTTCTTATGTTCCAGAAATAGCACAGGATCATCCGCGCGGAGTGCAGTACGCAATAATCCGCATGCATCTAATGCGTTTGAGGGGAAAACAACGCGGATTCCGGGGATGTGAGTGAAGATGGATTCGCCGCACTGGCTGTGATAGACAGCGCCGCCGGTGAGGTAGCCGCCGATGGGGACGCGGATGACGGCGGGGCAAGCCCAGGCGCCGTTGCTGCGCCAGCGCATGTTGGCCATTTCGTCGCGAATCTGCATCATGGCGGGCCAGATGTAATCGAAGAACTGGATCTCAGCCAGAGGCTTGAGACCGCGGAGGCTGAGGCCGATGGCGCGGCCAACGATGCCTGCTTCGGCGATAGGCGTGTTGAAGACTCGTTGCGAGCCGAACTCGCGCTGGAGGCCCCAGGTGGTTTTGAAGACGCCGCCTTTGCCTTTGACATCGGGGAGGAGTTCTTCGCGGCTGCAATCGGCTACGTCTTCGCCGAAGACGAGGATGCGATCATCGCGGCGCATTTCTTCGGCAATGGTGTGGTTGATGGTGTCGACCATCGTGCAGGGCTCGCCACGGAATTCCGGTTCGCTCAGGAAGGCGTCGCCGGTGATGTCGATCTTTGGGGAATAAAGATTCTGATAGACCGAATCGGTTGGGGGTGGAAGGTGCTGGAGGGCGAGGTCTGCGGCTTCCTGGACTTCGAGGTCGCATTCGGCCATGAGGCCTTTGAGGTCTGCTTCGCTGACGAGGCCTTCTTCGATGAGTTCGCGGAAGAGGCGCTCGATGGGGTCGAGCTCTGCTTCGCGGGCACGCTCGGCGGTGGACTTGTAGAAGCGCTCGTCGTCGCTGAGGGAATGCGAGTAGGGACGGATGACTTTGGCGTGGACGAGGACGGGACCGAGACCTTCACGGCAATGGGCGACGGCTTCGGACATGGTTTTGAAGCTGGCGCGGAAGTCGAGGCCGTCAGTATCGAGGCGGAGGAGGCCGGGGAAGCCGCTGAGGAGCTTTGAGATGTTGCCGCCGGGGGTCTGGTATTCAACGGGCACGCTGATGGCGTAGCCGTTGTCCTGGATGAGGAAAACGACCGGGTAGCGATGGAGGCAGGCGAGGTTGATGGCCTCCCAGAATTCGCCTTCGCTGGTGGCGCCTTCGCCGCTGGAAACGAGAGTGACTTCGCTGGGGTTGGTTTTGAGGTAGCGAGTGGCGTGTGCGCAGCCGATGGCGTGCAGGTATTGGGAGCCAGTAGGGGAACTGCCGCTGATGATGTGGAGGTCTGTTGAGGACCAGTGGCTGGGCATCTGGCGGCCACCGCTCATTGTGTCTGCTGCGGCACCGACGGCCTGGAGGAACATTTGTTCCTGGGTGATGCCGAGGGCGAGAGCGAGGGCGCGATCGCGATAGTAGAGATGGAACCAGTCGAAGCCGGGCTGGCAGGCCATGCCTGCGGCGACCTGGATTGCTTCGTGGCCGGCTGCCGAGACCTGGAAGTAGATCTTGTTCTGGCGTTTGAGAAGGATCTCGCGGTCGTCAATGCGACGACTGAGATACATGAGGCGGAAAGCGCGAAGCAGTTCGTTCGTCGCTAAAACCTCTGACTGAGTGCGGAAGGGCAGCCCAAGGTGGGACTCCGATCGATTGGCTTGCATCCGTGGGTGCTTTCTCCCCTGTTAGTTTACTTGAAACAGAGCGAGGCGGCGGGGGAATTTATGCGG
>JBIPMY010000331.1:0-7047 GCA_044376335.1 Bryobacter sp. | reverse complement strand
AACTCCCCGGTCTCCGTCGCCACCTTCACCTTCTCACCCTGCTTGATAAACAGCGGCACCTTGATATCAAGCCCCGTCTCAAGCTTCGCTGGCTTCGTCACACTTCCACTCGACGTATCGCCCTTTACGCCCGGCTCCGTATAAGCCACCACCAGCTCCACAAACATCGGCAGCTCGATCCCGATCGGATTGCCCTCATACTTCTGAAGCTCAATGATCGTGCCATCCACCAGATACCCCAGCGCATCGCCCATCGTCTCGGCAGATAGAGTCAGCGTCTCGAAGCTTTCCTGATCCAGAAAGTGAGACCCATCCCCATCGCTATACAAATACGATGCCGAAATCACCGACAAATCCGGTTCCTTAAACTTGTCCCCGGCCTTGAACGTCTTCTCAAATACCGCACGAGTCAAAAGGTTCCGCACCTTCAGCCGCACCAGCGTCTGCCCGCCCCGAGCCGTCGGCGTACTCACATCCGCTTCAAGACAAACAAACGGAATGTTCTCATGCTCAAACAGAGTCCTGCGCTTAACGCTAATTGCATCAATCAAAGCTGCCATAAATCCCTTTAAGTATAGGGCAGCACCACCTCAATAGCCCCCAGCGGCATCGCCACCCCATTCACCAGCACCTCAATCCGGTGCACTCCCGCATAGTGTTTTCGCGTCGTCATCTCTCGAAACGACAAGCTCGCCCCCAACTTCACAACCCCTTTCGCACCCAACTTCACAGAAGAAATCTTGAACACCTTCGCCGCCGTCCCCCCATTCGCCTTCACGTAATGAACCGCATAATCCACCAGCAACGTCTGCTCCTGCTTCGCTTCACTAACAAGCTCAAACGAAACCCGCAACTTCCCTCCAATCTCCACCCGCTCCGGCTCAAACACAACATGGGCAACCCGCACCTTCGGTGCTGTCCCAAACCCCAGGATCTCCAGTGCCCCCGGATGCCCCTGCTTCACCAGGCTCCGCAACGCATGACGCACAATCCACAGCCGTTCTTTCTTCCTGGCCCAGCGACGGCAAACCGCCACAGCCACCTCAGGATGATCCTTCGCAATATCGTTCAGGTTATTCGCGACAGACCGCCGCACATAAATCTCCGGGTCATCCTTAAGCAATTCAAGCAATGCAATCACCGGCGCCGGATCCCGCTCAAACGCCCGCAACCGTGAAGCCCACGGCAATCGCGGACGAGACCCCTCCGACACAAGCCGCCGCACATGCACATTCGAGTCCCCAGCCCACTCCACAAACCGAGCGTGAGTAGCCTCCGGATGCTGATCAAAAAACGCTCTCACCCCAAACTCAGAAGTAAACCGCTTGGTCAACTCATAAAACGCCCGCATTGACTCCTCAAAATGCTCCAGTCCAAACTTCGAAACAAACAGCACATGAGGCAGAAATCGAAACGCATCCATACTCCCGCCCCACTCATCCCGAGCCGCATCTTCAGCCGGCAGCGATCGCACCACCACATCCGCCGCCTCACCAAAATCCTCAGGCAACCGCCGCCGCATCACCCCGGCAATATGCCACGCCCGCCCCATCAACTCAAGCTCTTCCAGCCCATCGAGACAATCAGCAACAAACTCATCAACAGCAAACCCGCGATGAACAGAACCAAGATCCCGCCCAATCGCCGCAATCACTCTACGGTCATAAAAACTCTTTAAATCCATCAGATCGAAACACCTACTCTAAAAGAATAAGCAATGCCCGAACTCCCAGAAGTAGACGCAGTAGTCCGCCGCCTCCGCGAAGCCGCAGCCAACTCCACGATCCACTCAATCAAAGTCGAGCGCCCCGGCACCGTCCTCCCCCACCAACCCATAGACTTCAAGCCTCTCCACGGCGCAACCATCCTCGACGTCCGCCGCCGCGCCAAACACATCTTCATCCACCTCTCCACCAATCAACACCTCCACATCCACCTCCGCATGACCGGCAACCTCTACGTCCTCCCCGACTACCGCCTCCGCCCCCACACCACCCGTCTCTGGTGCCGCCTCACCGACACTCGCGTCCTCATCTTCGACGATTCCCGTGCCCTCGGCAAAGTCCACCTCGTATCGACTGACGACATCGAGCGCATCGAATCCGAACTAGGCCCCGAACCTCTCGAATCCGCCTTCACCCCAGCCCTCCTCAAAACCATCCTCGCGGGCGTAAAGAGCCCCATCAAGCCAGCCCTCCTCGATCAAACCCGCATCGCCGGCATCGGCAACATCTACGCCAGCGAAGCCCTCTGGCACGCCCGCATCCACCCAGCCACTCAAGCCAAAGACATCCGCGCCAGCAAAATCAAGCCCCTCCACGCCGCAATCCAAAAAGTCCTCACCGAAGCCACCGCCAGCGCCTACACCGAATACTCACAGCCAGGCACCCAAATCGCCAGCGAAGAATTCGGTGTCGCCGCCTACGGCCGCACCGGCGAACCCTGCCCTCGCTGCAACACCCCCATCGAGCGAATCGTCCAGGCCGCCCGCAGCACCTTCTTCTGTCCCCGCTGCCAGCAACTCTAAACCCTCCATCGCTGCTAGAATCGAAGATCTCCGCTGTGATCACCGATCTGATTGAAGTAAACCTCGAAAATCCCGATCCGTCCGTCATCCGTCGCGCTGCCGACAAGATACGGCAGGGCGGCGTCGTAGCCATCCCCACAGACTCCCTGTACATGCTCGTGGCCGACCCCTACAACCTCAACGCTGTAGGCAAAGTCTTCGCCGCAAAGGGCCGCGAAACCACCCGTAGTCTCCCCCTCCTCGTCAACGACATCATGATGGTTGAAGACCTCGCCAGCGAAGTCACCAAACGCTTCCAGGTCCTCGCCCGCCGCTTCTGGCCCGGCCCCCTCACCATCATCGTCCCGGCCAACTCCAGGGTTCCCCTCAAGCTCACTGGCAACACCGGCCGCCTCGCCCTCCGCCAAAGCAAAAGCCCCATCGGCAACGCCCTCATCGACTTCCTCAACATGCCGCTAATCGCAACCAGCGCAAACATGAGCGGAGTCCCAACCTGCCGCTCTGGCATCGAAGTATTTGGGACCATGGACGGCCGTCTCGATCTGGTCGTCGACGGTGGCCACTGCGTCGGCGAAGGTGCCACCACCATCGACATCACAGAACCCTACTGGCGCATCATCAAACACGGTGCCATCGAAGAAAAAGAACTCGCCGAAGTTCTCAAGGACAACTAAATGCAATACACCCGTCTCGGCTCCACCGGCCTCACCGTCTCCCGTCTCTGCCTTGGCATGATGACTTACGGCAGCAAGCAATGGCGCCAGTGGGTCCTCGAAGAAGCCGATAGCCTCCCCCTCATCGCCAAAGCCTGGGAACTCGGCATCAACTTCTTCGACACCGCCGACATGTACTCCCTCGGCGTCAGCGAAGAAATCCTCGGCCGCGCCATCAAAACCCTCGGCATCCCCCGCGACAAAATCATCATCGCTACCAAACTCTACAACCCGATGAGTGACGACCCCAACCACAAAGGCCTCGGTCGCAAGCACCTCCACCACTCCATCGAAAACAGTCTTCGCCGCCTCCAGACCGATTACATCGATCTCTACCAGATCCACCGTTACGACTACAACACCCCCGCCGAAGAAGTAATGGACGGCCTCGACGGCGTAGTCAAACAAGGCAAGGCCCTCTACCTCGGTGCCTCCTCCATGTACGCCTGGCAGCTAGCCAAACTCAATCACATAGCCGACAAAGCCGGCACTGCAAAATTCATCTCCATGCAGAACCACTACAACCTCGCCTACCGTGAAGAAGAACGCGAGATGATCCCCTTCTGCGTGGATCAGGGCCTCGGCATGATCCCCTGGTCTCCCCTCGGCCGCGGCCTGCTCACAGGCAGTCTCAAGCGAGACAGTAAAGACAGCCTCCGCGCCCAGACAGACCTCTACGCTCAACAAATCTACAGCCGCGAAAACGACTTCCAGATCGCAGACCGCGTAGCCGAAGTCGCTGCCGCCCGTGGTGTCTCCCGCGCCACCCTCGCCCTCGCCTGGGTCCTCTCAAACAAAGCCGTCACCGGCCCCATCATCGGTGCCAGCAAAGAGCAACACCTCCACGACGCCGTCGCCGCCCTCGACCTCAAACTCGACCCCGCCGAGATCACCAAACTCGAAGAACTCTACGAACCACACCCCGTCCTCGGACACAGTTGATGGATGGCCTGCTCACTTACCTTACTCAATACGGCTACCCGATCCTCGCCCTGATTGTCTTCCTCGAAGCAATCGGCCTCCCCGTTCCCGCTGCACCAGCTCTCCTCGCCGTTGGTGCCGCATCTGCCAAAGGCATTCTCAACCCTTACACCTGCCTCACCGTCGCCATCATCGCGATGCTCACGGCCGACACCATCCTCTTCATGCTTGGCCGCTACACCGGCTGGTGGCTTCTCGGCCTTCTCTGTCGTCTCTCGGTAAACCCGGAAGCCTGCATCTACTCAAGCGCCTCCTACTTTCACAAGCGAGGCCGCACCGCCCTTCTCTTTGCAAAATTTCTCCCCGGCATCAACACCATGGCCCCGCCCATGGCCGGCAGCATGAACATGCACCCGTGGGTCTTCGCTCGTTACGATCTCGGCGGCACTCTCCTCTACATCCTCACCTACACCACTCTCGGCTACACCTTCCATTCCGCCATCGGCGCAATGACAGACTGGCTCGCCACTCTCGGTCGCGCCGCCACTTTCATCGTCGCTAGCGCAATGGCAGCCTACCTCGCCCAGCGCATCTACCGCTCTCGCCGCAACCGCCGCTTCAGCGGCATCACTCGAGTCTCTGTCGACGATCTCGCCGCTCGCCTCAACGACGACATCCTCATCGCCGACGTCCGCAGCCACGGCTATTACGACTCAAGTGCAGACCGCATCCTCGGCTCCATCCGCATCGAGCCCAACCGCCTCCCCGAACTCCTCCCCACCCTCCCCAAAGAGCGCGAAGTTTATCTCTACTGCAGTTGCCAGAACGAGGCCACCAGCCAGCGCGTAGCAGAACTCCTCCAGGAAGGCGGCTTCGAAGCCAAGGTTGTCGTCGGAGGCCTCAACGCCTGGAAAAAAGCCGGCCACCCCCTCGAAAAAGTCCCCCCCGAAGACGTCATCCACCTCCCCCGCTTCGTCTAGCGTCTACAAATCTGTGAAACTGAACCTGTGCGCCGCCGCTTAGCCGAAGCCTGCTACGGCATCGAAGCGGTCCAACGAATTTGCGGCAGATAACTCAACTCTGCCTGCGTCATGCCATCGGTGGCGAAACC
The DNA here is from genome assembly GCA_044376335.1 of Bryobacter sp. GTDB lineage: Bacteria > Acidobacteriota > Terriglobia > Bryobacterales > Bryobacteraceae > Bryobacter. Next base: position 1,775 of record JBIPMY010000331.1, on the reverse strand, counting down.
TCCGAAAGGCACTGCAGCAACTTGCACAGAATCTGGCAGATGCAACTAGAGAATTTGGATCGCGAATATCTCCGACCCTGGCTCAAAAAAATCAAAACGGTAGACTTTCTAGGACGCCTCGGGTGCGTCTAGCTGCTGAGACGCAATTCCAAAAGCAGCCCCAACATCTGCGGGCATCGGATCCTTCAGGTCTCCATGCACCTTGATCTGCCCCTTGAGCATTCCCAGCTTTCGGGGCTCAGCCAGGCCCTGGTACTTTGTGATCCGGGCAACGGGCTTTCCCGCCTTCTCATCGGAAATTTTCTTCAGGCTCATGTCCAAAACGTAGCAGACCAGATCTGGTCCGTCAAAACTCATAGAGGCGGTGGAGCGACTCACTCCACCGCCTCTACAGACATCTACCAAACAAAAGCCTACGCCAGCCCAGCCAGCACACCCCTCATATACGAGAAGCTCTTGGCCATACCCATCACCGGGTTATCCCCGTTGATCTCATACTCCAGCATCACTGCGCCCGCATACTTTGACTTCTTCAAATACTTGAAGATCGGCACAATCGGCAAAATCCCGTCACCCACATCGCACTGGCTATCCTTGCCCGTCGCCACCCTCAGATCCTTGATATGCATATCGTGCAACCGTGGCCCTGCCATCTCCAGCGTCTCCACAATATCCTTACCCGCACGCGACTCGTGCCCGATATCGCAGCAGATGCCCATCCGCGGATCCATGTCCTTCATCAGCGCCAGTGCATCACGTCCGCTCGGAAAATATTTATCCTCCGGCCCATGGTTATGCACGGCAATCTTGATGTCGTATTCCTTCACAAACTTCTCCAGCATCGGCAACACGCGCGTCGTAGGAGCCGCCACCATCAGCGGCATCCCCGCACGCTTCGCATACTCAAAGTAGAAACGGATATCGGCATCGTCTTCCTTGGCAAACGTCACCGTACCGCCACCCAGAATCTTCAACCCCGCATTCTCAAACTGCTTGCGTCCACGGTCGATATCCTCGGGCTTGGCAAGATAAGGCAGGTGAAATTCCTTGATGTTCACATTGCTCACACCCAACTGCTTGATGGTCTTGATCGCATAGTTCCGGCTGAACTCGCGCAAAGAATAACTGGCTACACCCAACTGTATCTGGTGCCCAGTGCCGCCCCCAGCCTGCGCCGCCGCCATCGGCGTTGCCATAGCTGCACCCACCGCAGCTGATTGTGTCAGAAATGATCTTCGATTTGTCATGTCGTCATTCTATGACAAACCACAAGGTCTAATCCCGCAACTGCAGCTCCACCCGGTAAAGATCGCTCACCGATCGATCGAGCTGCGTGAAGTAGATCTCGCTCCCATCTTCTCTCACGGCCAGCTGCCCATCCCACAACACGGGGTTCTTCTCAAACGTGTGCACCGCCACATCCTGGCCCCCGCTAAATGCCCGGTAGACGATGCGTGCCTTCTCCTTCTCCGGTGTCTCCACCCAATACACCCCATCACCACTCAGCGCCCACCCACCCCACAACGATTCCGGCAAATTCACCACCAGTTCCTCTTTACCCCCTTCCGTCTTGCATCTCCACAATCCACGCCAAGGCTCTCTCTTTGAGTAGTAAAGCCACTTCCCATCCAGGCTCTCCCTGGCCAGAAAACCACCTGCCTGTGTTACCTGCACCGGCTGCCCTGTCTGATCCGCTCGCATCTTCCACAACTGCCATTTGCCCGTTTGGTCACTTGCATAATAGAGCCACTTGCCATCCCGGCTCCAGTTCGGAA
>JBIPMY010000330.1:0-7056 GCA_044376335.1 Bryobacter sp. | reverse complement strand
CACACCCTTTCCCGCGCTCTCAACTTCCCGCCTTCGCTTCGCTCCGGAACTGAAACCAGCAAGAAAGCCTTGACGAATCCGATCACTCCCACGACAATCAAAACACCAGCGTCGCTTTGCTCCGAACGTCTGATCGGAATCGTGAAAAGACTGATCGCTTTCAAATGAGAAAGGTGATCGGAATGGTGAGATTACGCAAGTGCTTCTGATTCCTCAATTTTTCCGGGTTGAGCTTCGCCAGGATTCTTATCTAAAAATTTGCCTTGGTCGTCTCGGCCTTGGCTTTGTTGCATCATGACAACGCCTGCGTTAGGCCATCCGCCTAGCACGGCTCCAGGGGTATTCAATCTGTCGTTGACAAAGGAAAAAGCTCCAACAATCGCTGTAGCGGTGGCCACCCGCACAACATCGGCCTTTTGAATGATGGGCTTAGACAACTGGCCCCAGCAAGCGACGTTTGTACCGCAATGACCATCCAGATCAACGTGGGAAAGCGGTTGATTACCCACGTAAGCATAGAGATTCAAAGTTTGTGGTGTTGAAATGTCCGCATAGGGTATTGGTTGTGGCGTCTCAGACCAGTCCGGCGTAATGTAGCGGCCCTGTGCACTACTGAAAAACCGCGCCCCGAAGTAATCTAACCCGGTTTCCGCATCTCTTTCTTTTGAAGTGAAGCGCTGTTCCGTGCGGCCTGCAGCAGTGAGCGAAGGATTGACAACTCCCTGGTAACAGCTTGGCCTTGCTCCCAGTGCCGAGCCGACTTCTTCTCCGAACGGGAAGAAGTCGATGCATTCTTTCACTTGCCCCAGCTCGCTAGTAACCATCCGCGTGGAGCCCAGCCAATCCTGGGTCAGGTAGCTTGTGTTCGTGGTGGGGGACCCGGAGATTCCGCTCGCTAATTCGAGGAGAAGATTGCCTGCTGCGTCATAGATGTAGCGGGTCTCAGCGGCACCTACGGTCTTCTTGATACGCCGCCCGTTGCCGTCATAAACGAAGGTCGTAACGATTGTGGAGGACCCGGCGGGCAGGCTCGATTGAATCAGCCTGTTTTCGGCATCGTATTGGAATGTACGCCCACCAAGCTCAACTGTTTGGTTGCCCGCCAAGTCATAAGTTTGGCCGCCAGCACCCTCTGCCCAGCGGTTCTTCACGAACTGGCTTTCAACCAGCGACGCTGAGTCGGACGCTACCTGCGGGGTTCGCGCAGGAGATGGGATGGTTGAAGTGCCAAGGACAGCCCGGTTGCCCCGAGCATCGTAGACATAGGTCTGGTTCCAACTGGCACCTTCGCTTGCGGTCTTGAGGCGATTTACGGGGTCATAGATGTAGGACTGCGTGGCAGAAAAACTCTGGCCATTTACGTTGCGCGCAATTACCTGTGTGGCGGGATTGCCATTGTTTTGGGCACCAAAGCTGAGTGTCGCGCTTAGCAGAGCGCCGACGGCTACCGACGTCCATTGCAGCCGGTTGTTGGCACCGTGATTTTCCACGAGTCCGTTGCCCAAGGTCAGTTGCTTGGTGGCTCCATGTGGAAAATACTCGTTCACTATCGCATAGAAATTCACTGGAGTTTGATCTGCAATGCAATTCGTGGTGGTGCCAACTTGGCTCACCCACTTTATCCGGCCAAGCCCATCGTAGCAGTTGGTGACAGTTCTTTGGGCCCCAGGATAAATTGTGGCGGCCAGGCTATCGTCGGTGTAGTAGCTGTATTGGGCGGACTGTGTGGCCAGAGTGCCGTCCTTTTGTTCGCTCGAAAGGACGCGGCCTGCGGCATCGAATCCGTAGTTGGTGCGCGAGACGAGTGCGCCGGTGGCTGGGGTGTAGTTTCCGATTCCGGTTAGGCGGCCCCGGCTGGCGGGGATTGCGCTCCCTGTGCAGCCGGTATCGCTGGCAGTTTGGCCGTCGTAGCAATAGAGGATGTAGGGAGTCTGATCGCTGTAGGTCTTTCGGGTCAGCCGATTTAGGGCATCAAAACCATCGGTGCAGTTGCCGCTGGTGAAGCTGCCACTGCAGGTTTTTTTAGTTAGGGCATCTTCGCGCAGAAGCAGGTTGCCGTTGTCGTCGTAGCTGTATTTTGTGACGCCGCTTTCGGGATTCTCGGCTTCACGCAAACGCTTCCAGGAATCGTATTCGAATCTTCTAGGAGCACCCGCCTGGGCTACCGTTCTCAGATTGTCTAATTCATCGAATGTGTAGGTGGTGAGGTAATTGAGAAGGCCTGGAGCTTCCACGACCTGCATCAGTCTCCCCAACGCATCGACAGTTCGCTCCGTCTTGTTGCCGGCTTCGTCTTCGGCAGTTGTCTTTTCTCCTGCGTAGGAAGATTTCACCTGCGAGTTGTCTGGATTCGTCACATTGAGAATTCGGTCCAGCGCATCGTAGTTCATGGTGCGGCAACCGTTCGTGGTGGTGCTCGATGCAGAACTTGGATTGCATTCAATGCGAAGACGCTGGAAACCATCGTAAGTTTTGGTGGATGAGACGGAATCTGACCGCCCACTCATAGACTTGGTGGTTTGGCCCCAACCATCAAATTCAATCCGGCTCAGAAGCCGTTTGGTGCTCTCTGCGGCAGAGTATTGCGTTTGGGCGGTTTCAATTGTTCCAGCTACAGCACCAGATGGAATGTCGTTGTAGGTGAAATCGCTGGATTGAGCGAGAAGAGGATCTGAAGGGTGGCTGCGCTGAATGGAGGTTAGACGATCGAGCGGATCAGCGTAGGCGAAGCTTCTCTTAACGCCGGTGCGGTCTGTTTCTTCTACTGGCCGGCCGCTGCCCAAATCATACTTTCTCGAAATCTCGTGCCTCTCGGCCGGTGAGCCTACAGCAGGCATCTGCGTCTTCGTCAAGAAAGCAAAGCTGCTGAAACTAACGCTAGAAGGGTGATCGGGATCGGTTGGGTTGACGCCGATGAACATGTCGTCATAAGAGAAATCTGTCTGTTTTCCCTTGGCGTCGACGTAGCCGATCAAATTCCCAAGGCAATCGTAGCCCAGAGTTTCATTAACGGTTCGCTCTGCGTCGGATATTGCACCCAAGCCCTTAAGCATTCGCTGGACTGTGGTGATGTTGCCTCTTTTTCGCGTCTGGCCAGAGCAATAGTCTGCACGTCGAGTGGCGCGAGGTGCTCCGCCGGAACCATCGTAGACAAAATTGACCTTGCTCATGACGGTGCCAGCGCTGTTTTGGACCGATTCTTCGTAGACCATGGCGGGCTGGAATTGGCCTATGAAAAGAGGGTCAAATGTGGGGGTTGCACCCACTGCCAAGTAGTCTCCCGTCATGTACTTCTTTACTGACTTTCGTATGAATCCTGCTGGAGCCGACGATGGACAGAGGTAGCGGGTGCCACCGGGGGCCGACTCCGTTGTCACAGATATTGGGGTGGAGAATGGATAGTCGAAGGCTTCGGTCTGGTTGCCTTGGCGTGGGCTGATCGTTTCTGAGCCAACAGACTCTGTTGCGTTTAGAGCTAGCCCGCTGCCGTTTGTGTCGTAGAGGTAGAATTTCGAGATGACGGGTCTATTGGCTTCAAGGAGCGGACTATCGAGTAACTTAGTGTTTTCGACACAGGGTTTTACTTCCGTGCCGTTGCTGACGGTAGTCCAATAAACGGATGAACTCTTAAGCCCACCGATTGAGGTGAAAAATTCCTTGCCCTCAAAGTTGAACGGAAGTGTTTTTAGGGATGAGGTAGCGGAAGCGCTGAGCAGGATGGATTTGGCAGGTGAGAATGCAGAAAGCATCGTGGCGTCGTTGGTCTCACCGTGGAATTTATGAATCTCAGTCACAGTCTGACCACTGATGCGATCAGTGCGAAGCACCTGGACTTCGTTGCTCGATGAGATGGGCACGTCCATTACCTTTCCGGGAAACTGGGGACTCACAACGTCGGTGCCACCGGATTCAAAATTCGGGTACGTTGTGTTGCTATCCTCGGTGTTCGCAGCCGCCTTTTGGCTTCCGCCAGTAGCAGACGCATAGGTTCTTCTCGCTTGCAGTCTTCGATGTATGGAAGGCACCCATCCGGGTTCAGGAATCTGTTGCCCAGCTCCGACGTTGCCTGTGTACGGTGAGGGGTAGCTACTCAAGATCATTCCTGATGGGTGGACAGCGGTTGAGCTGCCTGGATTCAAGCCCGCACCAAAGTCGTATTCCACTGCTGCACCCGTAGGCAGATCTACTTTTGCAATTTCACCGTAGCGGTTGTAGAAGAATCTCCAAGCCCGCCCATTCGGGAGGATGATTTCTGAGACGACATCTTCGTCATCTGCATTGCTAATTTCACTGACCGGAAATCGAGCGCTTGAGGGAAGACTGGAATCTGAACGCGTCGCACACTTTAACTGCGTGTACCGTACGGTTACCGTGCGAGGGGATAGCGATTGATAGCCAGGATAGAGGATCTGGTCTGAGTACGGAGTGCAGCCAACTGGGATTGGCTTTGCTGGACGTGCTCCATAGGTGAATGATGTGCGCCGCCCGAGCGGATCCGTTGCGAATTCTGCAAAGATCGATCCCAACAACGCACCGCCGCCGCTTACGGATTTGTAAGTAAAGGTGGTTCGATTGCCGTTGCGGTCGACAATCGCATCGACTAAACCATTTCTGATTTTGTAGTAGCTTCCGTTTGGAAAGTACAACTTGCCATTGGCTTCGAGTGGGTTTGCAGACGAACCAGAACTGTACGCACCGGCATCGGTATTTTCGAAAACGGCAACGTCACCAACGAAGACCAATTTGGAGCCGCCACGCGACTCGAAAACCTGTCCTCTTGCCATTCCGCTTGATGAGCAATTCTGCCCATCGGCCGAACCGGAAAATAGCCTGCTGTAGAGCGGAATCTCGCTCCCGTCGGGCGAGTGAAATACGAAGTGTGTGAAAGTACGAGACATCGCGAAGCTTGCGCCGTTGTTGCATGGAAGTTGGCCCTCACCCATCCGTTTGCTGACCAGCATTCCGGGACCATAATAGGCCCGGTAAAAACTCCAGTCTTCCGGCGATGCGCCTGCCGCATGCGAATATTCAAATGAACCGTTTTCTGAGACGCGAGTTGTTGAAGTAGATTTTTGAATGGACCATTTGAGTTGTCGTATTGGGACTGTTATTTGATATCCACTTTCCCCTCTGCCGCCGATTCGGGCGAGCGGAACTTGAATGTTTACGCTGCCACTATAAAGATTTACGCTCTCAAATGAGCTTAGAGCGTAGGAGCCCGTTGGAGTGCCGGGCTCGAGTACCAGAGGAGTACGCCCATCTTTGATTGTTTTCTCGAAGTTGGCGGTTTGGCCGGCGAGACCCACGGCAAAGGCTGTAAGAATCAGGATTAGTTTGGTCATGTAAATTTCCAGTTCCTTTAAATTGCTTATTTGCCTGCAGGCTTCACAGACACCACGCAGCGCCAATTGGGTTGGCCCTCGATTTGAATGACGTGTTCACCCGGGGTGAGTTGGATGAGCAGAGTTTTCTTTTCAGCCTGCTTTGGAGTTTTGGATTCAGCCAGCTTGTTGCCTTTGTCGTCCTTCAATTCCAAGGCAAATGCGCCGATTACTCCACGATTTTGGAGCCGGAAATTATAGAGGCCAGGCTCAAGATTCATCCGGGCGGGGGAAAGCCCGGAGATACTCAATTCCAGATTTGCGGTGTTCACTTTTTCAAGCACTCTTGATTGGGAAGATTGAGCATAGAGAACTGTGTTGTGCTGTAAGGCACCACTAATGAAGATAATTCCTGCGAAGAAAATCTTTGAAGTCAATCGACCTTTGGATGGCATGAAATTTGTTCGCACTGTATGCGAAGAAAGTGGAAAGAAATCCATAAATGCTCTCTTTATGTTGGTGAATTGCATCATTGGCCTCTCCTGGTCTGATCGAGGCTTTGCAGGGTTACTTTGATTTCGCGCGACTTGGTGTCGGCGGGGGGGATTGTGTATTCGTCGCTTTGCTTTTCAGGGTTGGCGCCCTGTCGGTCGTCGTCTGTGAATTTTCCCAGGCCGGAGCTTAGCTTTACTTTGACTTCCCGGTCTAGCGGGGCTGTCGCTACGAAGACGATTTCTTTGCCGTCGTCCTGCTCGATGGTCATCGGGACGGCCAGGATTTTTTCAGCGCGGGCCGAGGCCCAGAAGGCTACGGGCTCTTTGTTTTTCTTCGCTTCGTCGCGGAGGCCTTTGGGGTCTTTGATGCGGATGCGGATCTTCTCTGCCGCTCCGACGTTGACGGCTACCGGGCCGACGATGCTGCCGGCGGTGACGTCGACTTCTACGGGGTCGCCCCACCAGCAGTTATTCCAGTGGTTGACGTGGCTGGGCTCGGCGCAGAGGCGGTAGCGGCCGGGTTCGACGTCGAGGAAGCCGAAGTTGCCTTGCGGGTCTACCGTAGTGGATCTGGCCGAGGCGCGGAAAGCGGCTTCGCCTTTTTGGGAACCCAGCATTGAGAAGAGCTGGACGAAGGTTCCGCCGACGCCATTGTTTTGCTCGTTGACGACGCGGCCCGAGACGATGCCGGTTTTGGCGCCGATGTTTGGGATCACCTGGGCCGCAAGAGATGTTGCCAAGCCAAGGATTGCGAATGTGATTCTTTTGGGTTGCATGGGGTTTGCTCCTATTGCTTGGTCCAGGTTCCGAAGTACTGCCAACCGCTGCTGCCCCCTACATAGGCGTAGACCTGATAGGTGCCGTTTACCCACCAATGGAAGTGGATGGGGATCGTTGCAGAGAAGAGATTGCCGCCGGCGTGGCCAGCATTCATTTCGCTGCCGTTGGCTGTGCAGACGTCGTTTGTGAGTGGATTGCCGTTAAATTGGCCGAGCCAGTTTTGCTGGTATGGGTAGTACGGAGAGAAGGCGGCGATGCTGGCAGCCCATGCATCGTCAAAGCTGCGATAAAGCGAGATCGAGCATGAGCCTTGCTGATTGATCGCAGACGAATTGGGCGCCAGGGAGAGGGCGATCGATGAGACGTTTTGTCCGCCGCTGGGATTGGAAGCGCTGAGGACAAAGCTGGGGTCGCTGCCGGTGCCGTTGATGGGGGTGACGCTGATGACAGTGGGTGGGGGC
>JBIPMY010000044.1:0-21171 GCA_044376335.1 Bryobacter sp. | reverse complement strand
CTCACGCCCGCCTGACGCAATCCCTTCAGCGCCAAAAACGTCCCGTAAATGTAATTGACACCCCAGCGGCCATACCAGGACCCATCCTGCTCCTGCGAATCGATCAGGTACTGAATACCCCGTCGCATCGCCGGATCATTGGCCCCAATCCCGTACCGCGCCAGCGCATCAATCACTCGTCCGGTAATGTCCGGGCACGACGGATCGAGCATCGCATTGTGGTCGGCAAACGGGACGTCACTCAAGAACTCCCACTTGTTGTCGACATCAAACGCAGCCCAGCCGCCATCCTTGCCCTGCATCCCGATCAGCCAGTTCACCGCGCGTCGTGCCGCAGCCTCCTGCCCGGTCAGATTCGTTGCCTTGGCCTTGTCCAGACCAATCAACACCATCGCCGTATCGTCGATATCCGGATAAAACTCGTTCGCAAATTCGAAATACCAGCCCGACGGCTCCAGCTTCGGACGCTTCACCGCCCAGTCGCCCTTGCGACGGCATTCCTTGGTCAACAACCAGTCCGCACACCGGCTCAACGCCTGCTGCACATCCAGATTCGCCGGGGTCGCCTCTACTTCTGCCAGCGCATAAGCCGCAATAGCCGTATCCCATACCACCGAGAAACAGGGCTGAAAGTAGAATCCCTTGGCATCGTCATCCACCATCAGGTCTTCAAAATGCTTCAGCGCATCCACCCGGCGCTGGTCATCCTTGGCATAACCAAGCACATCCATCGCCATCACCGAATACATCATCGGAGGATAAATAGCCGCCAAACCATCGGAATACTGCAACCGCTCCAGCATCCACTTCTCGCACTTCTCAATCGACATCGGACGCAGCAGCGATTTCAGCGGAGACTTCTCATAAAGCTTCAACGCCGAATCCGCCGTATAGAAGAAGTTCTTGAAACTCCAGAATTCGTCAGCCGGCCGGAAGTCAAAACTCACACCCGGCTTCACAATTTCCTTCAGATCAAAGCCTGCAGGCACCGGGCATCGCACATCCGACGAAGCAATAATCGACAGCGGAATCACAATCGCTCTCGACCAGCTCGACATCTCGTAAATGAAGTTACCCAGTAACATCATCTCCGGCGGCACACTCGGCACGCAGTCCTTCGGATACAACCCAAACAGGCTCAAATTCAGTTTCGTGTAACTATTTGCCGCCTGTATTCCACCAAGCTCAAGAATCTGATCCCGTAGCCGTACCATCCGTTCATCGCTAGCAGGAATCCCGGCAACCTTCAACGAAAAATACGCCTTCACACAGGCAGAGATCTCAACCGGCCCCTGCGGATAGATGTTAAAGCCACCATTCGGCAACTGACGCGCCAAAATCGAAGCAACCGCCCGTTCAATCGTCGGCCGCGTCGGTGGATTCCACACACCCTGCTCCACCCGGTGCAACCACAACTGAAACAAAATGTAATCCGACTCAAGCGTCGTATCGGCCGTCAGATCTTCCCACCAGAACCCCGCCTGATGCTGCCGGCGCAGCATAAAGTCAGACGCTTTGCGAACCGCCCCTACTGCCTTGGACGCCACTGGATCCGCATATTGCACTTGCGGACTCATCCGTTAGCGCTCACCGGCCTTAGGTTTGATATCGTATGCAGCTCTGTCGGCAATGTAAATCGCACGTCTTCTTCCTTGATTTCCATCTCTTCCATGTCTGTAAACCCGTGCTCGTCCCTCAGAAACGCCATCAACTCTTCCACCAGATTTTCTGGCGCACTCGCGCCTGCAGTGATTGATACCGTCTTGACGCCCACCAGCCACTCTGGTTTCACCTCGGTGCAATCATCCACCAAATAAGAAGGCACACCCGTCTTCTCACACACCTCTACCAGACGCCGTGAATTCGACGAATTCTGGCTACCCACCACCAACAACAATTCACACAACGGAGCCACAGCCTTAACCGCAATCTGGCGATTCTCCGTCGCATAGCAAATGTCCTGAGCCGGCGGGCCCTGGATCAACGGATACTTTTCCTTCAGCGCAGCCACAATATCGCGGGTCTCATCGAGCGACAAAGTCGTCTGCGTCAGATACACAATCTTGGTCGGGTCTGGGAACGTAATCCCTGCCACATCCTCAGGCCGTTCCACCAGAAACGTACAATCGGGAGCTTCCCCCATCGTACCCACCACTTCGTCGTGGTTCGAGTGCCCAACCAGCGCAATCGAGAATCCCTTGCGCGCATAACGAATGGCCTCAAGATGCACCTTTGTCACCAGCGGACAAGTCGCATCAATCACGTTCAGCTTCCGCTCTTCAGCCTCGGTTCTCACCGCAGGAGACACCCCGTGGGCCGAAAAAATCACCCGGCATCCGCTCGGCACTTCTGCCAATTCCTCTACAAATACGGCCCCGGCCGCACGCAATTCGTCCACAACGTGTTTGTTATGAACAATCTCCTTGCGCACATATATGGGTGCCCCATAGAGATCGAGTGCGATCTTGACTACATCAATCGCGCGGACCACGCCAGCGCAAAACCCTCGCGGTGACAAAAGAATGATTCTCTTGTTAGCCGTAGGACTCGTGGAAGAACTCGAGTTTGGCATCGGAATCTTCATTATAACCGACCTTTATGGTCGTGTTCGACTATTAAGTCCGCTTGGAACCACCATTCTTTGTTCCAATACGTACACTCCCCCATCCAGCTTCACCGCATCCTTCGCCGTCGTAATCAAAACCTCGCCCTTGGCCCGCAATCCAGCCAAATCCGCCGCTGAATACTCGTGATGATCCCGGAATTCCACCAACTCCACCCCGCCCAACCCCATCCGGTCCAGACTCTGCCGAAACGACCCCGGGTTCCCCAACCCGCAAAAAGCCACACGCCGCCCCTCGGCAGGCAACTCCGGCAACCACTCCTCCGTACCAACCGCAAACACTTCCTTACCCCCCATCATCCGCTTCAATCCCGTCATCTCAACCCCAGCCCGCGCCCGCGTCAACACAATCACATCCGCCCGCTCCAGTGCCGCCAGCGGCTCCCGCAAATACCCCATCGGCGGCACACCCCACCCCGGAAAAGGCCGCAAAGCATCCACACAAACGATATCCAGATCCCGATGAAGTCTGCGGTGCTGAAATCCGTCATCCAGCAAAATCACGTCCAGCCCCCCACGCTCCAGCAACTGCATCCCCACCGCATACCGGTCCGCCCCAATACCAACAGAAAAAATCCCCTCCCGCAAAAACAACTGCGCCTCATCCCCAGTCTCAAAGCGAGATGCGGTCTCCCCGGCCAACAGCGTCACCACACGGCCACTCCTCCGCCCATACCCACGAGTCAAAATTCCCACCCGCAATCCATCCGCAACCAGGCTCTTCCCCAACCCAATCACCAGCGGCGTCTTCCCCGTCCCACCCATAGACAAATTCCCCACCGACACCACCCGCACCGGCAACTTCCGCGCAGTCACGCTCCGCTGCGACACCCACCCCCACGGCGCACTCAGCGGCGCCAGCAATGTTGACACTGGCAACAATCCCTTCGGCACACCCTCTCCCAACAAGCCAACCAACTCAGGAACCAGCCGCGAAGCCACCCCGCGCATCCCCTCAGCCACACCCTGCCCACGCAAACCCATCGCCGCCCCACCCGCCAGCATCTCTTCCACCGCAGCCCCAAGCCCCCCAGGCTCAGCCACCACCCGCACCGCCTCAGCCGCAACAAACCGCGCCTGTATCTCCGCAAAGTTCGCCATCTTCGGCCCGGTAATCACAGGCTTCCCGTAATAAGCCGGCTCCAGAATATTGTGCCCCTGCGTCTCGTTAAACGATCCCCCCACAAAAACAACAGCCGCCCGCCCAAACAATCCCGCGAGCTCCCCAATCGAATCGAGCAGCAACACATCCCGCCCGCCCAGCGAAGACCGCCGCGTAAACCCAATCCCCCGCTCCGCCAGCTTCCCTGCAACAACCTCAAACCGCTCCGGCTTCCGAGGAGCAATCACCAGCCGAACCCGCCCAGCCATTCCCGCATAAGCATCCAGCACCACATCGTCATCATCCACACTCCCACCCGTAGTAGAAGCCGCAATCCAAACCGGCTTCTCACTCCCCGCAAACCAGGCCGCCAAATCCGGAGCCACCGGCTTCCCCGCCGGGTCAAAGTCATACTTCAGATTCCCCAGCAGCTTTACCTCCCCCGGATACCCAAGCTCCCGAAACCGCGAGGCATCCACCTCCCCCTGCACCGCCACAAAATCCATCTGTGGCATCACACTCTCAAACAACCAACGCAAGCGAGCATAAGAAGGCCACGCCCGGTCCGACACCCGCGCATTCACCTGAGCCCACTTCGCCCCGCTCCGCTTCACCTCACGAATCCGCTGCGGCCAGATCTCCGTCTCAAAATTGATCACCAGCGCCGGCGAAATCCGCCGCAACACCCGCCGCACCGAAAACACAAAATCCACCGGCGCATAAAACACCCCATCACAAAGCCCCGCCAGCCGAGCCTCAGCCAGAGTCCTCCCCGCCAGCGTAGTAACGCTAACAAATAACGGCGTCTCGGGCACCGCCTCCCGCAATTTCTTCAGCAGCGCAATCGCACTCAGCACCTCGCCCACGCTAACGGCATGCAACCAAATGCCCCCGGGCTTCGTCGATGGGATGGTAATGGGCAGCCAGCCCAATCGTTCTTTCATCCCGCTGTAATAAGCCGGTTGACGCAAGCAGCGCCAAGCCGCATACAGTAGGAGTAGAGGCAATAAGGCAGCTCCGGCCAGGCGGAGCAGGAAGTAGGTCACTTTGACGCGCAGAGAATGGATCGTAATTTCGAGTATAGCCACCACGGCCACCAATTTAGGAGCAATCGGTGAATCCACCTTCAAGGCCCCCAACGCCGAGGACATGAAGTCCAAGGTCGCCCTCGATCAGGTCATCATCGGCGTCGAAGCTTTCGAGACGGCAGACAAGGCCGCCAAAGCCTTCGGCAAGCTCGATCCCAACAAATACGAAGTCCTCCCTGTCCTGGTAGTGATCAAGAACAACCGCAAGTCACCAATCAAGGTTGGCCAGCTCGAAGTCCAGTACATCGTCCCCGGCCTCGGCAAAGTCCAGGCTCTCAAGAGCGACGAAATCACCTCAGCCGCCGCAGGCCCCACAGCCCCCAATCTCGGCCCCAAGCCCTTCCCCATCCCCACCCGCCGCAAGAAAAACCCTCTAAGTGCCCCAGAAATCGAAGGCCGCTCCTTCGCCGCCAGAATGATAGCCGCCGGCGAATCCGCCAGCGGCTTCTTCTACTTCAACATCAAGCACCGCACCACCGCCAAGATCTACCTGAACGGCCTGGTCGACGCCTCAACCAACCAGGAGATCTTCTACTTCGAGATCCCCTTCACCGACTAGATTTAGGCACATTTATAACTCCGAATCCTCCCGAGGCTCCAGCGTCGACTGTGTGGTTTTAGGCCGACCCTGATAAAACCCCACCACATCAATCGTCCCCACAATCGCCCGGTTAAACTCCTCCAGCTCCCCAGCCGGAACCCAATACTCCTGATGCAAACTCGCCCCCACCGTCCGCAACGGATAGCGACTCAGCAACTCCACAGGCACCTGAAACTTCAACACATATCCAGTAAACTGCGATGCCTCGTCCTTCGTATTCCAATCCCGCGCAATCTGCACCGCATAGTCCCGGTTCGCCACCGGATAAAAATAAGGCTGCTCCGGCAACCGCGGCGGAAAGCCCCGAAACCCCATCTCCTCGATCAGATCCAGTTCCGTCTGTCCAACCGGCCGATACAAAGTTTCAAGTTCCATTGAAACCCTAATCTACTTCTGACTTGAAGTTGCTTGATTCGGTCAAATGCTCGGAATCATCCCAAATATCAGCCGCTGGTTCAGATTCCGGCTGCAAGCGGTAACCTTCGCGAGTGAGTTCAGTTTCAATGCGGAAAATTGCATCTTTTACCGCACCGCGGATAAAGTCGGCCCGATCACCGTCCTTAACCGACAAGGCGCGATCAATAGCTTTAAGTGTCGAATCCTCGAAGTGAACTAAGATTCCAGGCATAAGTACAATTCCTCTCTTTAGTCTCGATCAAAATCGCTCACGCTGCTCGACACAACAAATCCAGACCATATAAGGCAAAAGCAGGACGACGCGGTTAAGATGAAGGTGTGAACTTAACGATTGAACTGGATCGGGAAGAAGACGGACGCTGGATTGCCGAAGTGCTCGAACTTCCAGGCGTGATGTGTTATGGCAGCTCCCGTGAAGCATCCATCAGCAGCGCTGAGCGTCTGGCAATCGAAGTCATTGAAGACCGAATCGCCCACGGCGAACTCCCATCCTCTGCGCTCGCCCTTACTTTTGCAATTGCAGATGAGCATCTGGTCAGCCAATAAACCAAAGCGCGTTCTTGCCGCTTTGGAAAGAATAGGCTGGCAAATCAAACGTCAGCGTGGATCTCATCTCTTGCTGGTCCGCCCTGAATGGCCCGATTACGAATTTGCATTCCACGACCAACAAGAGATAGGTCCTCGAATGATGGCGAAAATCGCAAAGAGAACAGGCTTGACGCCAGAAGATCTTTAGCTTTCTCACTATCGCTGACTCGCACTCCCCTCCGCCACCCTCTGATTAAACTCCCCAGACCTCCCCCGCGCCACCGTCAACGTCTCCCATGCCCCACCCCTGAAATGCTTCGCCAGCATCACAATCTGCCCGCAGTGATAGCTGTAATGAGCCACCTGCCGGTTCACCGCCTGCATCACCGAATGCGCCTCCCCGCGAATCATCACCCTCCGCCCCAGATCCGCATCCGTCAACGGCTCCAGCGCCTCAAACAAACACTGCCAGCCCGCTTCCCACAAAGCCATCAAAGCCGCACGACTCTCCGGCGGCCCCTCAAACTCACTGTCCCTGTCCCGGTCCGGCTTCTCACCATCCGTAGTCAAAAAATCCGTCCACCGCGAACGCATATTCCCCGCCATATGCTTCACAATCAGACCAATCGAATTCATCTCCCCATCCAGCGTCAACACAAGCTGCTCATCACTCACCTGCGCCATCGCCCGCTCGGCCTGTTTCTTGTAATAACGAAACAGACCAAGCGAGTCTTCCAGATACGAAGTACTAAACTCGAGTGCCATACCCCACCTTATGCAGCTTTCTTCGGAGCCACCGGAGCCGTCTTCGGTGCCGGTGCCTTCGTCGCAGGAGCAGCCGGTGCAACACCCGTCTTCGGTGCCATCTTCGGCGCTGCCGTCTTCTTCGCCGGCACATCGCTCGGCCAGATCGGCTGCCCCAGCGGATACCGCGTAATCGTCACCTTTGTCATCACAATCGGATCATTCGGACGATCCTGCGCAGCCCGCCCGCGAGGCACCCGAGCCAGCGAATTCTCCAGCTCCATACCCTCTATCACCTCACCAAAAATCGTGTGCCGCCCATTCAGCCAAGGCGTCGGCTTCTCGGTAATGAAGAACTGGCAACTACCGGTACGAGGTCCAGCATTGGCCATCGCAAACAACCCGGGCTTCGTAAACTCAAGCGACGGATGAAACTCATCCACAATCGGGTCAGTCCCGCCTGTCCCATCCCCACTCGGGTCTCCACCCTGAATCATAAAGTCCGGAATCACCCGGTGAAACGTCAACCCGTTATAGAGCGGCACAGCCAGCTTCTTGCCCGTCTTCGGGTTCAGCCAAGCCTTCTTCCCCAAGGCCAGATCCACAAAGTTCTTCACCGTAACGGGGGATTCCTTCTCATACAGCTTCCCAACAATCTTGCCCACCGGCTGTCCCATGTGGCTCAATTGAAAAGTCACATAAAGCCCATCGGGGCGAGGAGGAGGCGGTGGCTCCACGGCCTTCTTGGCTACCGGAGCAGCCGCCTTCTTGGCTGGCGCAGGCGCAGCCTTCTTTACCGCAGGAGGCGTCTGTGCGAGCATCAGTAACGAGGAAGCGCCAATCAGCGCAGCAATCAAGGAAGTCTTCATCACTATGAATTATATCGAGCGAGCTCTCATCTCACTACTCCTTCTGGCCGCCACTCTCCCCGCCCAGACCGCCAAAGTCTCGATCCTCGCCACCACAGACCTCCACGGCTACATCTACCCCTACGACTATTTCAGCCAAAAACCCGCCAATTACGGCCTCGCCAAAATAGCCACCCTCGTCGCAGAACAACGCAAATCCACCCCCGACGCCCTCCTCATCGACATCGGCGACACCATCCAGGGCTCCCCCCTCGAAAGCGTCTACCAAACCTACAAACAGTCCGGCCGCCTCCCCGCCGGCATCACCATCCCTGCCCGCGCCCTCTCCATAGACCCCATGATGCTCGTCATGAACTCCATGCGCTTCGACGCCATGACCGTCGGCAACCACGAATTCAACTACGGACTCGAAAACATGAACGCCGCCCGCCGCGTCGCACGTTTCCCCTGGCTCTCGGCCAACACCGTCGCCAGCGGGCCCAACACCAAAACCTTCATTCCCTACCTTGAAAAAACCGTTCAGGGCGTCCGCGTCGCCATCATCGGCCTCACCACCCCAGCCATCCCCCTCTGGGAAAAACCCGAAAACTACAAAGGCTACTCCTGGGAGAACCCAACAGCCTCCCTCAAACGCCTCCTCGAGATCTGGGGCGACAACAAGCCAGACCTCATCATCGTCGCCGCCCACGGTGGTATCGACAAAGCCGGAGGCACTGAAAACTTCGCCTGGCAAGTCGCTGAAGTCACCGGCGTCCACGCCGTCATCTTCGGCCACAGCCACGGTGAAGTCGCCGAAACCTTCAACGGCGACACACTCCTCACCCAACCCAAAAACTACGGCGCATCCCTCACCCGTCTCGACTTCGAATTCACCCAAACCGCCAACGGCAAATGGCAGATGTCCAAACGCCGCAGCCACCTCATCAAAGCGACAGACCAGACCGTCCCCGACGATCAAATCCTCGCCCTCGCCAAGCCCTACCACGACGCCACAGAACAATATCTCTCGAGCCCCATCGTCCAGTCCAGCATCGATCTCAGCGCCGCCAGCGGCCGCTACGAAGATACGGCCCTGGTCGACGCCATCCACGAAGTCCAACTCTTCTACACCAAGGCCGACGTTAGCCTCAGCGCCCTCTTCAACCCCCGCCTCACGGTAAAGAAGGGCCCCGTCACCGTACGCGAAGCCGCCGCTCTCTACGTCTACGACAACACCCTCTACAAGATCGAAGGCAACGGCGCCATGCTTCGTGCCGCCCTGGAAAACGCAGCCCTCTACTTTGAATCCTGCGCAACGCCAAAGTGCGACACCGGCAACCTCCTCAACCCCAAATTCATGGGCTTCAACTTCGACATGGCCGAAGGCGTCACCTACGAAATCGACCTCTCCAAGCCCGCCGGCCAGCGCATCCAGAACCTCAACTTCAAAGGCGCTCCCCTCAAAGACAATCAGCCCCTCACCATCGCCCTCAACAACTACCGCGCCGCCGGTTCCGCCGGCTACGGCATGTTCAAAGACGCCAAAGTCCTCTGGCAATCAAACGATGCCATCCGTGATCTCATCATCGACTACTACACTAAGAAAAAGTCTTTCCCCACCAAGCCCAGCAACAACTGGCAACTCCTCCCCGTTGCGGCCCGCGAAAGACTCCTTCGTCCTTAGGCAACATTGCTCCGCCGGTGAATCGCTTTCATGATGGCAAGCCCCACAAAGGCACCCACCACACAAAGTGCTCGCACATCATCCACGCCAAACCGGTAGCTCAACACAAACGCATAGGGCAAGAAAGCCAAAGCTCCTCCCATCAGCCAGAATCCATAGCCGGAATGCGCTTCCGCATTGAGTCCAGTCAGCACCCATCGGCGATGCAGGCGCAAAAACAAGGCCCACACCACAACACCCGCCGCAAGCAACATCCAGGCTAAAACAGGTAAATCCCGGTACAACACAAAATTCAGCCCGTGATCGTCAAAGCGGAAACTGAACACCGAATACGAAATCGCCAGTGCCGCCGCCAAGGCTTGTGTCCGTTGGCCAAACAACTTGCGCGTGCGCTCCAGGCTCACCATCTCGACGCTCGGTGGCACTTCCACCTCCGGCAGTCCAAAGGCTTCTTCCATTTGAAATTCTCCAGGATACTTACGCAGGTACTCTTCCACCAGGCGCCGCGTATCGCCACTGGCTTCATCAGCCAGGTAAAGCGGCATCAGATCACGCACTACATCTTTGGTTACATTCATGGCTTTGTTTTTCCTTCTCGCGATTCCATCAGTTGCTTGCGCGCACGATGTACCTTCACCCTCGCCGCAACAGGCGTGATCTCCAGTACGCGCGCAATCTCTTCGTATGGCATTTGGTGTTCCCCGCGCAGCAGCACCGCGGCGCGCTCCACCGGGTCCAGCGCCTGCAACGCCTCTACCACCCGGCTGAGTTCCGCCTTCCGGTCCAGCACGCGCTCCAAAGCTTCTTGCCTCGCCGGATGCTCAGCAAGCGGAGCCTCCCGTCTTTCGATCCGCCAGGTGGCGGTATGCAGGTTCCTGACGATGGCCAGCAAATAGCTCTTCGCCGTTGCAAGATGTGTCGGTGCCGGCGTAGCCCACATTCTCAGGAATGCCTCCGCCGTAAGGTCTTCGGCCCTTGTCGCGTCACCGCTCAGGTAAAGTGCAAACCGGTAAACTTCACGGCTGTACTTCTCATACAGCTCATGAAAATTGGCTACAGGCAAACTCACGTACAGATTATGAAGTACGGGTCGATTTGTTACAAAATACATCTCTATGCGGCTCGCAAAGTACCATAGAGTGTCATGCGTCCTTTCCTCGTCGGCATCGCCGGCGCTTCCTGCTCGGGCAAAACAGAACTCGCCCGCGGCCTCGCCCGTCAGCTTCTCGACGAAGCCCTCCCCTTCGTCCTCGATTCCTATTACATAGACCGTTCGCACATCCCCGAGCCCGAGCGCTCCCAGTTCAACTTCGATCACCCCGACGCCCTCGACGCACCCCTCCTCATCCGCGACGTCGAAAGCCTCAAGCTAGGCCTCGGCATCGAGCAACCCCGCTACAGCTTCGTAACCCACTCCCGTCTCGAAACCACAGAACCCATCGCCCCCCGTCCAGTGATCCTCGTAGAAGGCCTCTTCAGCCTCTATTGGCAAGCCCTGCGCGACCAACTCGACCTCAAGGTCTACGTAGAAACACCAGACGAAGAATGCTTCAATCGCCGCCTCCGCCGCGACGTTGCCGAGCGTGGCCGCACCCCGGAATCCATCCAGAATCAATACGACGTAACCGTCAGGCCAATGGCCGAAGCCTACGTCCGCCCCACAGCCAAATTCGCCGACCTCACCGTCTCAGGCGTAGTCCCCATCGACTCCAGCATCCGCACCGTCCTGAACGCCATCGAGACCCGCCGCGCCAATCTCGCGTGAAATCCCTCCCGGTCAAAACCCGCCGGGTCCTGCTCCATCCCTTCCGGGAAAGGACTCAAGAATGAATAGTGCCCCGCCTTGGCCACTACCTCTTCCTCAAACTCAACATCACTCGCAAGCCCCATGCGGATCACATTCGCATGCCAGTCGGTTGTGATCGTATCGAGCTCCCCGGTAAACATCAGCACCGGCACCCGAACATGATCCAGCGCCCCTGTCTGCGTGAGCCACGCCACTGCCGGAGCCAGCAACACCAATCCGCCCACCCGCGCGTCCCGTGCCGCCATCAATACCGTATAACCACCCATCGAATGCCCCACCAATCCAACAGCCGCAAACGGACCAAACCTCTCGCTAGCCCAAAACCAGTCCACCACCTCTAGAACATGCCTCGGCCGCATCTCAAGATTCGCAGTGTCTTGCGCCAATCGGTTATCCACCCGGTTATTGCCGGGATGCTCGAGCAAAGCCACAACAAACCCATCGCGAGCCAGACACAAAGCCAGATTCCGATGAGTCAGGGGCGAGCCACCACTCCCATGAGAGATCACCACCAGGCAACGGGATCGAGCAGACACCGATCCATCCAAAGCCACAATCAGGGTATACCGCCCCACCACATGCTCAGCCTCCACCCCATCACTGGGATAAAACACAAACACTGGCAACTCACCGGGCAGCATCAAGCTGCAAAAACCAACGCCACTCACTTCGGACACCCTTGAACTCTCACCGCCTCAAACCCCAGCAAAAACGGCTCCTTCGTAAACTCCCGCGCAACTCCAACAAACTCGAGCTCCGATCCAACAGCGGCAGACTTGCACATCGGCTTCAGCGAGAAAAGGTTCACATCCGCCACCCCATCCGTCTCGATAGACATCCGAATCCTGTTCACCCCTTGATTCAGATTGGCACTCACCACCTTCCCCCGAAATACCGGCATCTCCGCATCCTTCAAGTTGGCCCAGTATCGATCCCCATCTTCCCCGCGCAACACCCGCTTGATGTTGATGAACCGCTCACGCATTGGCTCCTGCATCATCAAAACAAAAACGAGAACAAGGGTCCGCATACCTCAAATATAAGAGACCCGCCGCTAGTCCACCATCAACCGGCTCGTCAACCCGCTGCCACTGGGTTCCAACATCTTCACCGTCCAGCCCCCTCGCTCCATCGGCAACGCACCAGGAAACGAAACATAGCTCTCGCTCCACTCTTTTTGCACCACAAGCTCACTACTCCAGGTCTTTCCCGTTGGAGAGATCCACTGCCATCGCGCCATCTGCGTGTGATCGCCGCTTACCCAATGCGTCCACAGCGTAGGCCGCTCCCCACTCTTCATCCGCAACGACTCGGTAAATCGTCCATCCCTTCGCCGTCCTGTCGACATCAGCTTGGGCCCGGCCCTCCGGTACTCTTCCAAACGCACCTTGCGCCCACCAGCAGGCCTGAAATTCTCAAGCCTCGCCGTATACTCTTCCTCCGATCGAACAAACCAATCCTCAGCCGCAGCCGCATAACGCGCAACACGCTCCGGATTCTGCTCGGCAACATTGTGCTGCTCCAGCCCGTCCACCGAGAGATCATACAGCTCTGCCCGTCCGCTTCGAATCTCTGCAATAAACTTCCACTTCCCGTCGCGCAACCCCCATTGCTCGGGCTGTGCATTCTTAAAAAAATGCACCCTCCGCTGATGAAACACCTCTGCCATCAAATCGCTTCCAGCCAGCGTCGCATCAGGCTCCCCGAGATAGGCCAAAAGCGTCGGCATGATGTCTCCATTGCTCCCGATACGCGCCGGTTGAATCGGCTCTTTCAACTCCCAAGCCGGATCAAACATCAACACAAAACTGCGCACATTCTCCTCATACAAAAAGTTCTTATGCACCAGGTTCATCTTGTGCCGGTCTCCGAATGCCTCGCCATGATCCCCGGTAATTACAAAAACAGTATCTTGCAATAAGCCCTTGCGTGCCAGTGAAGCCATCAGGTACCCGATGGCGCCATCGGTGTAATGCACTGAATTCAGATATTGCGACAAGTCGTCTTTGCCGCTAAAGGGCGCACGATAATCCGCAGGTGCACCATAAGGATGGTGCGATGCAACCGTTAAATACTCCATGAAAAACGGCTTTCCCGTCTTCTTCTGCACCTCCAGCCATTGATCTGCCAGCCACATCGTGTACTCTTCCCTCGCCCCCCACGAGTGGATTGACTTTTCCTTGTCAAGGTTTGCCAGATCCCGGTCGAAATCCTGAAAGCGGTCATAACCACCCTGCTCCAGTAAATCATCCATATCTTCAAAATGCAGATACTGGCTTGAAAACAAACCGGTCGTGCAACCCAGATTCTGCATCGATCGCCCAAGCATCGATCCCTGATATCGGTGCTCTAACTCATGCGCCCCTCCCTGGCTCAGTACCCTTCCCCCGGTGTGGATCGAAACATGCGATCGCATCGTCGCCGGCGCTGGCGCATAAATCGAATCGAACAAAACTCCCCTCGCTGCCATCCGCGCCAGATTCGGGCTGTAGACCGGCGAAGGGCCTCCCTTCGGGCCAGTCAACAGATTCAAAGCACCCACAGACTCCATCACCACCAGCACAACATTCGGCTGTCGCCCGTTTCGCAGCTTCGTGGCTTTACTCCGCAGCCCCGCCAGTACCGGGCTCTTATCGACACTCCCCTCGTCCTTCGCAATATGAGTCGCAGGAAGCCTCGGCTTCCCCATCGAATCAGCCAAACTCCCGCTCGCCCAATCCCGGCCTGCTGCAATCAGCACATGTTCGTTGAGATGAAAATAGCCCCGTGAACCAAGCGCAGGCAGCCCCGCCAAAAACAGCAGAGCCGCCCCCCATCCCAGCGCTTGCCACGGTGGCAGCCTTTGCGGCGCTTGCAGCATCACCCGCACCAGCACCACAACTCCGGCCAACCCGATCGAGGCCCCAAGCCCAAAGATCCAGTCCATTTCGTGCGTTAACGAACTCACCGCGATGCCAACATTCCAAGTCGCCGTTCGATCAAAAAACGAAGGCCGCAAATGATCGAAGGTGAACTTATAGAACACCAGATCAGTCAACACGAGCAATGCCGCTACGCTCGAAACAACCGGCAAAGCCCACCTCCAAATCCGGTGCCCGCCCAACAGCCAGCCAACCCCGCCAAGCACTCCAGCCACGATCAAATTCTGCCCTTGCAGAAAGGGAATCGTAACCAGGTACCGCACAACATCCAGTGGGGACGAGCCCACAGGCATCAGGTACGCACAGAAGCTCGCAGCTTGAATGAAAACGGTGAGGGCCCAATGTGCCTGAGCCACCACCACTGCAGTCCAGACTCGGGAGGCATGCATCACGAAATGGCTCTAACGGTAGCGCCGGTAAAGCGCCATGGCAAAAACGCCTGCCCCCAGCAGCAGCACGGAACGGGGCTCAGGCGTAAACACCTCTCCATTGCTGGCAGCGATAGAACTCACACCCAACGGCAGGTTGCCAACTTCCTGCAGAACTGGCTGAAATTCCACGGTGCTTCCGTCAAATCGAACCAGCTTCTGAGAGCCATCTGACTGGTGCTGAATCGCGAAGAACAAATCGCTAGAGTATGTGAAGGCTATCAAATCGGTAGGCACGACGCCGCTGGGTGCCGAACCGCTACCGGTGTTTGCGGTACTGCCGCTGCCACTCCCACTTCCACTCCCGCTGCCGCTGCAACTCGATCCATCAAAATCAAACTGTTCCACAAACATGCTGCCGACAATTGCCCTCGCCAGGTCATCCTTCCCAATCGCGAGAGACCTTCCAGAACTGCAACCAACACTGGATCCAGCTTCACCCGTTACCGGATTCAATCCGAAGATATCGAAGCCAAAACGTCCAAACAGCGATCCGTCCGAGCGAAAGGCCAACCCTCTGCCCCCAAACAATCCCGTTGATTCTGCCAACAGCGATACATTGCCATTGGTGGGGTCAATCACTCCCAGCGTCTGCATCTCCAAGCCAAATAATCCATACAGTTGGCCTGAAGTATTCGCGGCCATCGCCCTCAACGACGACACGCTAAGCGTGCTGCTCCGCAACACGGCTCCATTCGAAGAATCGATCGAATGGAGCGTTTCCCCATCAGAAACATACACAATCGAAGCCGCCAAAGAAGCCGCTAAACTTCCCACCAACAATCCGAAACACATTCTCGAAATTCCACTAATTCGCATGTCTCAGCGTAGGTCGCATCCGGTGCAAAAGCATCCCTCGAAAGGGGGGCGACTTTGATATTCTTGTAACTCTTGTCCTCACCCCTTATCACGCGCCGTTTCGTACTCTTGGGGGCGCTACTCTGGCTACTTACCCTCTTAATTTCGATCCCGCAATTCCTCGAACGAGGCTCAGTGCAGCGAAGTCTTGGCTGGAGCCATACCCAACAGCCTCCACCCTTTCGGGTAACTCAAGTGGCCCCAGGAGGTCCCGCCCAGGGCATCCTCGAGCCCGGCGACATCATCCTCTCCATCGACGGCACCTCCAGCTACTCCGGGCGCTTCACTCCTTCTATACAGATTCGAAGCTACCCACTCTCAAAGCCCTATCTCGTCAAATTCACCCGCCGTGGCGTAGTCTCCGAGGTCCAGCTTCGCATCGCCTCCCGCCCCTCATCCAACTGGCCGGTTGTATTCAGCTTCCTCTTCGGCAGCCTTACCTTTGCCGCAATCTCCTGGCTGATGGGCTGGCAACGTCCAGACTCCTTAACCGCGCGCCTCGGCTGGCTTGCATCCCAGTTAACTGCATTCGTTTATCTAAACCTCGCTCTCCACATCTCACCTTCCCAGGGCTGGCAGCCAAGTTTCCTCGAATCCTCCCTCCTACTCATCGCCGACTGGCATCTTTGGCTCACGTTTTGCTTTCTTTCAGAATTCCCATCCTCACGTCCTCAAAGTCCATTCTGGAGAGCTTGGCGCACATTCATCACCGCCCTCTGCCTGCTCGAATGGATACTGCTCACCGGCACCTTCCTCCCGTTGCTAGGCTCCATCACCTGGCTCAACCTACAGCCTCTCTGGTGGCTCCCCCTAACTAGTTACGTCCAGGTAGCCTGCCAGGCCATTCTCGGCGCCAGCATGCTTGCCGTTCTGGTGCGCAACTATCGCACCGCCGCCGACTCAGACTCAAGGCGCCGCATCGAGTGGGTCGCCGGCGTGATCGCTTTCGCAGTCTGCATTGCCGCAGTCGGTGCCCTTATCGCGAATTCGCAAAAAATCCCCATCCCCGTTTGGGCAAACTCTGCTCCACTCCTGATTCCGCTCTGTTTCGCCTACGCCGTCGTCAAACATCAAGTTCTCGATCTTCGCCTCGTCCTGCGCCGCAGCCTCAAGTATCTGCTCGCCCGTCAACTGCTCAGAACCCTTACCCTTCTGCCCTTGGCTCTAATCGTGATCCGAGCCATCGCAGACCCCACCGCACCCATCGGCAGCCTCTTTAACCTCGCCGGAGTAGCCTTGGTATGCGCCGCCGCCCTCGCCCTCGAATTCCGCCAGGCCATCCAAAACAAACTCGACCGCTGGTACATGCGCGACATCCTCGATCGCGAAAAACGCCTGCGCTCGCTCCTCGCCGAAATCGCTGTCATGGACTCAGCACAAGATCTCGAACAATCCGTTCTTGCCAGGCTCAAGCAAATTTTTGATGTTGAAAACAACCCGAATTCCGACGAGCCCATCACCATCGCCGAACGCGAACTCCTGGACCTCGTTGCCAGTCAAGTCCAGCTCGTGCGCGATAAATTTACTTTGGCCGATCAACAAAGTGAAGCCGTCCTGGCAGAGCGCCAGCGCATTGCTCGCGAAATTCACGACACCGTCGGCCACGGCTTCGCCGGCATTGCCCTCTCCCTCGACGCAGCACGTAAAAGCTCAGCAGAAGAAGCAGATCGGCTAATGCACCAGGCTTCAACACTAGCCCGCAAGAGCCTCCGGGACACCCGCGAATCGATCGCCGGCTTGAGAGAACCCGCAAGCCTCGATCTCGCAAAACGCCTCCAAAGCCTTGCTGAATTTCCCTCCGTCTCTGTTCGCCTCGAAGAAGGTGCCGCAGGCAGGGCCAGCTCTGAAGCCTGCTGGCATCTGGCCCGAATCGCCGAAGAAGCCGTCAACAATGCCCGCAAACACGCAAGCGCCAAAGCCATCCGAGTCGAGTTGGAAGTCTGCGCCGGGCAACTCGTCCTGCGCATCAGCGACGACGGCATTGGCTTCAATACTTCCTCGCCTGCCTCAGGCTATGGCTTGAATGGTATGAGAGAAAGAATGCATGTCTTGAACGGAACCCTGGAAATCGTAAGCACCCCCGGCAAAGGAACCCAAATCTGCGCCGAGGTGCCAATTTGATCACCCTGCTCATCGTAGACGACCAGCCCATCATCCGCTCAGGCCTCAAAGCCATCCTCAGCTTGCAGCCTGGTATGCAAGTCGTAGGCGAAGCACAAGACGGCGAAACCGCCATAACGCAATGCCAGCAACTACTGCCTGACGTCGTTCTGATGGATTTGAAGATGCCAGGGATGGGAGGGTGGAGGGCAACTGCCGCCATTCGAAAAGCAGTGCCCAAATGCCGCATTCTCGTCTTCAGCAGCCTGATCGGGGATGATCAGGTTTATCGTGCGATTGAGGCTGGGGCTCTGGGCTATTTGATGAAAGAGGCTGGAGAGGAAGAACTGGTTTCAGCAATCCGAGCCACACACGCAGGCACCAGAACAATGCCGGCACTCATATCGGATGCACTCAACCGGCGCTTGGCCACCGATCCAATAACGGCAAGAGAACTAGAAATCCTGAAACTCGTTGCCACCGGCCGTGGCAACCGTGAGATCGGTGAGGTCTTGGGCCTCACAGAACACACCGTAAAGGGTTATCTCAAAACAATCGTCGCCAAGTTCGACGTGCCAGACCGAACCGCCGCAGTCATTGTCGCCTTGCAAAGAGGACTCATCGACATTGCCGAAATCGGCCTGGCCGAACGCTAGCTAAAAACAAAAAGACCCGGCGGCCAAAGCCACCGGGTCTTTCGTTTCGAAGTTTCGAATTACTACTTCTTCGCAGCCTTCTTGGCCGGAGCAGCCTTCTTCACAGGAGCCTTCGGAGCAGCAGCCTGTACCGGCCAGCCCTTCAGCTTGTCAGCATCCACTTCCAGCTTCATCGTGAAGGGTTCCTTGGTGAATTCCTTGGCAACGCCAGTGAACTCAATCTCGGTACCAACATCAGCCTTCCCACGCAGCGGCTTTTCGAGCACAAGGGTAACTTCTGGCTGATCGGCAGTTTCTACCGCAACCACAATTTCCTTCGGGTTCGTTTCCGGCTTCGTGCTCACCAGCTTGCCCTTAAAGGTCGGCAGTTCGGCATCTTTCAGATTGCCCCAATAGCCATCCCCGTCAGCAGCAAGGAGTGCCTTCTTGATGCCCATGTACTGAAACAGCATGGGGTTCTCGGCCTTGAACTTCTCTTCGTTCTCATTCATCTTCTCTTCTTTGGACTTGATCTTGAAGTCAGGAGGAGGCATCACAGCTGCCTTAGCCTTTTCAATGATCTCGGCCATTTCTTTCTTGTCGTCGCCAGCATAACCGGTAAAGACACGACCGAAATAACCAGCCATCTGAGACTTGGCCGTCGGATTCAAGGCGCCAGGTCCGTCGAGGTGGCCAGCACGTGCAAAGTGCCACATCGCTTCAGCCTGCCGCTTCGGGTCCTTCTGCATAACAATTACAGTGCCAAGGAAAGAACTGATTTCTGCAGTGCCAGGGCTGAGTTCCAGCGCCTTGGCGAAAAACTTCTCAGCTTCCTTGAAATTCTTCTTCTGCCATTCCACCCAGCCGAGCGTCTTGATTGCTTGCGTCTCGATATCGTTACGCTGCTGCTTCCACTGGGCATCGGTGGTGCCAGCCGGCTTCTTTGCCGGATCATACGTTGCGTCAAGCGCGCCAATCAAACCATTTGCTGCCTTGACTCCGGTGTCAAACCCGGCCGCATCATTCTTGTTCATCGTCACCGTGAGCAAGGTCAAAAAGTAGAGAGCCTGAAAGCTCTTCGGATCGAGAGCAAGCAGATCTTTGCATGCCCCGTACAAACCGGCGGCGTCATTCTTCTTGTTGTAGATCACCAGATAGGTCTGGGCGCGCTCCAACTTGTAGTCCGATTCCGGATACTTTTCTTTCCACTGATTCAACAACTGGATCTGTTGGTCAGGCGCGGTCGCCTTCGTGATCTGCGTGTACAAGTCGTACTCCGCCTGATCCTTCCAATTCTTTGCTGCTTGTGAATAAAGTGTTCCGGTCGACAAGAGCATGCCGGCGACTACGCCGCCAAGGACGATCTTACGAAAGGATTGCGTGAATAATTTCACTGGGCCCGGCCTCCTGAGAAAGACGATACAAAACTAGTTTTTTGGGTTTCCATGTTCCCCGCTGCCCCTTGGTCAACACGGCCAGTTTCAGCGTGCATGGATCTTTGGGGAGTATAACAGAACTGCTTGCGCATTTTGCTGCTAGGATCATTCAAATGCGCTGGCTTGACTACGGGGTGATTGTCACCTACCTCATCGGAATCACAATCTTCGGCTATCGCTTCCGCGAAAGCCAGAAAACGCTCAAAGATTATTTCCTCGGCGGCAGAAGCGCCCCATGGTGGGCAATCGGCTTTTCCATCGTTTCGGCAGAGACTTCCACCCTCACCGTAATCGGTACACCAGCTCTCAGCTTCAACGGCAATTTTGGTTTTCTTCAAGTTGTTTTTGGCTACCTCCTCGC
The DNA here is from genome assembly GCA_044376335.1 of Bryobacter sp. Taxonomy (GTDB): domain Bacteria; phylum Acidobacteriota; class Terriglobia; order Bryobacterales; family Bryobacteraceae; genus Bryobacter. The sequence goes on along the minus strand of JBIPMY010000044.1, from coordinate 990 downwards.
TCGTATCATCATCAGTGGTCTCTTCCTGCCTCAGTACTTCAAGGGCGAAATGTTCACCGCCTACGAACTCATGCTTCGCCGCTTCGGCCCGAACATTCGTAAACTCACCGCTGGCTCATTTCTCGGCCTCCGCGCTCTCGCCGAAGGCGTTCGGGTCTTCGCCATCTCGATCGTCGTCTCCATCGTGCTCGGCACCGGCGAATTCGTCTCAGAACTCCTCATCGTCTGCCTCACTCTCTTCTACACTTTCGAAGGTGGCATGACCGCCGTGATCTGGACCGACGTTGTCCAGATGTTCCTCTACGTCGCCGGCGCCATCCTCAGCCTCTTCGTCATCCTCCAGCAGATTCCCGGAGGTTGGGATCATGTCTATCAGATGGCTAGCGAGGCAAATAAGTTCCAGGTCTTCGATTTTGCCTTCTCCTTCACCCCGGAATTCTTCGCTAAAACCTACACCTTCTGGGCCGGCTTCTTCGGCGGCTGCTTCCTCACAACAGCGAGTCACGGCACCGAGCAGCTCATGGTGCAGCGCCTTCTTTCCGCCAAAAGCGAAAAAGACGCCCGCCTCGCCCTCTTCTCAAGCTGGTTCGTCATCCTCTTCCAGTTCGCTCTCTTCCTCATCATCGGCCTCATGCTCTGGGTCTACTACTCAGACTCGAAACTCGCTCCGCCCAATCCTCCAGACCGCATCTACCCCAAATTCATCTGGGACTTCCTCCCCCACGGCATCAGCGGCCTCGTCATCGCCGCCATCCTTGCCGCAGCAATGAGCAACCTCAGCGCCGCCCTCAACTCACTGGCTTCCACCACCGTCATGGACTTCATCAAGCCCTTCGACAAAAAGCAACGCACCGACGGCGAATACCTTGCCCTCGCCAAGCGCATGACCATCCTCTGGTGCGCCATCCTCTTCGCTATCGGTCTGCTCGCCCGAAACGTCAAGAGCGTCCTCGAAGCAGGCCTCGGCATCGCCTCGATCGTCTACGGTGC
>JBIPMY010000329.1:0-7065 GCA_044376335.1 Bryobacter sp. | reverse complement strand
GAAAGAGCGGGCTGCGACGCAGCCGCCGGTATCCCACCCTGACATCGCGCCTCATACCTTCCAGACCAGCCAGCATATCGGTATCGCCGGCTTGCTCCTGCTGGCTCAAAACATTGCCAAAACTGAGACGTGCCTTCTGCCGTGCCTCTGCCTCAGTCATTCCCTGGCTGAGGTACTCTTCGGTTCTCATCGCCAGGTGAAACTCGGCTTCTTCTTCTGCACGTCGGCGCACCTCATCCTGTGCAAAAAGTGTGGTCTTGAGTCGATTCAAAAATCCCATGGCAATTCCCTTCCCCTAGACTGCTTCTAAAACCAGCGAGACACCGAGAGTAATCCGGCGCCAGCTCTCCAGCTCTTGCTCCAGTTGCTGCTGACCGGTTTTTGTGAGCGTGTAGAAACGGGCCTTGCGATTGGATTCAGTCAGTCCCCAACGGCTCGAAATCCAGCCATCCTGCTCCATACGATGCAGTGCCGGGTAAAGACTGCCCTCTTCCACTCGCAGCAAATCGGAACTCATTTGCTGGATTCGACTGGCAACGGCATAGCCATGCATCTCACCCAAAGCAAGTGTCTTGAGCACCAGCAGTGTCAGGCTACCGGAGAGAGCGTCATTTCTAGTTTTGGAGGACATTTTCGATACCTAGAAGTCTAGACGTAGCTTTCTAGGCAAAGGTTCAAAAGATTTTGTTCCTAACCGCAAATGCCGGGAGAAAGTCTAGCCCCCCAACCCACTACTGAATTAGTTCCATGAGACCGACACGATTGCTATACCTTCTGAGCTTCTTTGCTCCCATTGCTTTTCTGTTGGGATACATTGCCGGAGCGCCACGCCCAGCTGCCCCGGATCTGAGTTTTGAGCACATCAACACAAAAACCCTCCCTGTTGCTGCAATCGATTTTTACCGTAATGAAGACACGATTGCTGTTCAGGAAACAGCCTGGATGCAACCGAATTCACACTTCGACAAGAAATAAGCGGGCATCGGCTTGAGTACCATCGAAGGATGCAAGAGCTTTATCTGATCCGCCATGGACAAGCAGGTTTAAGGAGTGATTACGACCGATTGTCCGATTTGGGCCATCAGCAGGCATCCCTTCTGGCTGCCTGGTTTCAGGCGCAGGGCATACAATTCGACATGGTGTTGAGTGGTGGGCTCAGGCGTCAAAGAGAAACGGCTGCCGCACTCAGCGCCAATGCAACAGCAGACCCGGAGTGGAATGAATTCGATCTAGACGCAGTCTATGCCTCAATCGCGCCCCAACTCGCAGCTGTAGACGATGTCTTCCGTCAGGACTTTGAAAGCATGACAAGCGAAGCGGCAGACCCGGCTCACCCCGTTCATCGAGCCTGGCGGCCTAGCGATTTTCAGGTAGTCAAGGCATGGCTCGAAGGGCGTTTCTCCGTAGATTGCGAAACCTGGCTTGCCTTCCACCAGCGCATCTTGCAGGCATTCTCAAACCTCGATGCCAATACTGAGGCAAAACGAATTGCGCTGGTAAGCTCTGCAACACCGATCGGCATCAGCACCGCCAAGCTCTTCGACGCCCCGGTTCGTCAGATCTTCGATCTTGCTGGCAGCCTTCACAACGCCTCATTCACGGTTTTCAGAAAGCGTCCCACCGGCTGGGCTTTGGCCGGTTTCAACCATACACCTCATTTAGGAGAAGAAAAGCTTCGCACTTTTCGCTAAATCCCAAGCAATCGTGCGATTCTGATACGTGGATGTCTGGAGCTGCCGTCATACCCGAACTGGAGCGCGAATCGATCGAAGCGCATGAACCGCTTTTTCATGTCGTGCTTCTCGATGATGACGCCCATACCTACGACTACGTAATCGAAATGCTCCAGAAGCTCTTCTTTTTCAGCTTCCAACAGGCGCTCGATCACGCCAGCGAAGTCGACGAAAAAGGCCGCACCATCATCATGACTGTCGAGCTACCGATGGCTGAATTTGCCCGGGATCAAATCATCGCCTATGGCCCTGATTACCGCATGGAAAATTCAAAGGGCTCGATGAGTGCAATCATCGAGCCCGCAGTTTAAAACTTAAAAACCAGAACCAGTTTTAGTGGCTCATCTTCAGCTTGTAGCTGCCATCAGCCAGCTTTTCGCGATACAGATCATGGCAGCCTTTGCAGGTTGCGCCAACTGCAGCGAATTCGCCAGTGCCAGCGGCAAGAGCCTTGGCAGCAGCCAGCGATTTGCCGTTCATTTCAATGGCATCAGCCTTCTTGTGTGCAGCAAAAAACTTGGCAGCAATTGTGAACTGGTCCACAAGTGTCTGGCCACCGGCCTTAAGAGCCGCAGCGTCCTTCGCTTCGTTTGCCTTGCGCAATTCGCCCATGGTCTTGCCGACCGTCTTCATCGCCTTGTCGAGATCTTCTTCGCTTTGCGAGAAAGCAGGCACAATTACGAGCATCCCAGCGAGAAGGAAAGAAATGGATTTACCAAGTTTGGTCATGGGTCCTATCTTACTTCCGTCCGACTTCCCATGCAAGGTGCTCCAACTCAGGCTTCAAAAGTTTAAGCCATGCCACTTCCACAGCGTTGGTTGAACCAGGTGTCGAAAAGACTACTTTCCCGCGATACGTTCCAGCTGTCGCACGGCTCAACATCGCTGCAGCGCCTACTGCTTCATAGCTAAACATGCGAAACAACTCGCCAAAACCCGGCAAGGTCTTCTCCAGCTTTCGCGACAACACATCGAAGGTGGTGTCCCGCGGGGAGATCCCTGTGCCTCCATTAAAAAGTATCAAGCGACACTCAGTTGCTGCGAATTCATCGAGTACGGCGGCAACCTGATCGGGCTCGTCCTTGATAATGCGATAGCCGTCGACGCGGTGACCAAGGGCTTCGATTTCCCTGCGTAGGTACTTGCCGTTCAAGTCTGTCTCTTCAGTACGTGTATCGCTAACAGTCACCAGACAAACGCCAATTGGCCCAAGATCCTTGGCCAGATCCTTATGCTCTGCAGTACTCACGGTAGAACGATCTCCTTCGATAATTTTCCAGCCTTGATGCTGTCGTAGGTGAAGGTCACCTTTCCTGGGCTGGCCTCAACCAGAAACATCAGCGTTTTTGTAGACGCTCCGTCGACACCACCCGAAACAAAGAGCCGCTCGGGACGATGCTCCTGCAAGCGCACCTTGTTCAGGTAGGGATCATCCACAATGCCGCTCGACAACACCTTCACTCCTGCAATCGTCGCCAGATCCTGACGATGAATCTTGTTCTGCTGCACAATGCCGGCCACGCTCGGAATCATGCGGTCGTTGAGCACAGGGATGTGCAATCGATAAAGCCCATCTTTGAGCTTCGCCACTGTTGGCTCCTCAATCTTCAGCCGGGGCAGATGGTAGCCGTGGTAAATCACATACATGGCATTGCGATGGTATTCCTCAACCGAAAGAAAACCCTCCGGCGGGCGTCCCGTGTCATGCTTAAACCCACCAATCTCGACATCCCCATACTGCGGATGTTTAAAAGCTTTCCAATCGACAAACATACGCCCCTGCGTCAGTTCATCGTTGAACTTCATCACTTCATCCGGGCTGACAGTCTTGTCACCATTAAAGTCCTGCTGCGGGGCATTGAGTTCAATGCCCACGCTGAAGGCACCCACGCGGCCATAAGTATGGTCGGCTGAGCTGCCGTAGCTATCCCCAAGAACAGGAGCCACCCAGACATAGCGATAGCCGGGCAACATCTTCTCGCCTTCTTTACCCAGAAAGTCATGTACACGAAGATCCACCTGGCTCATCGGCTTCTGGCTGCGAGCACCCGGCATGCGCAGAATCAGCTTTCCAAAGTTGTGGTAACTCATCACCACGTTGACATTCAAGTGAGCGCCCATCCACTCCGCAATGTTGCGGGCTTCCGGGTACTGCAATGGGTACTCGCTGGCTCCAGCTTGCACATAACGAGGCTGAAAGCCATCACCCCAAACCCGGTTCGGGTCCACATACCCATAGGGATCTTCATTCACCTGGCCATCCCCATCATTGTCGACGCCCTCGGTGCCCAGCATGATGTAGTCGCCCAGTTCGTTCTGCCGTACCGGCACAAGCAAGCGCGAATCCTTGGAGTCGAGCCGGTGAGTTCCCTGCCCCAGAGCCACCTTCTTGCGCATCATCGTGATCTCACCATCGCCATCGAGATCATCAAAGCCGTCTTCATCCATCAGCCCGTCCCGATCGTCATCGATCGGGACAGGAAGAGTCCTGGGGAAATTGGGATTCGAAGCCTGCGTGAACCAGCGCTCGCGGCTATCGATGTTCATCATCGGGATTACATAGAGTGTTGCCCGGTCCAGGAACTCGGTCACCCGCGGCAATTTACCGTAATTCTTGAGAACGAAATTTACCGTATAGAGTGTGGTCTCAGTTCCCTGAATCTCGTTGGCATGGGTCGATCCATCAATGTAGACCGCTGGCTTGGTTTCTGCAGCGCCCGTCTTCGGATTGGTGATCGTCAGCAGCCAGGTATCGCCGCCGGCACTGGTCTTGCCTAGGCTTTCGAGTTTTACCCACCCGGGGTAAGCCTTCTCATAATCACGCATCAGCTGAAGCACTTCAGCGTTTGGGTAGAGACGGTCCCACTTCGGGTCAGGAGCTTGCGTCTGGGCGCACAGCAGTGCGCCGCATAGCAAGCAAGCAAGGGTGGAGCGCATCATGGCAGAGTGATCGTGCTGCTGACCTTACCAGCCTTGACGCTGTCATAGGTAAAGGTAACCGGCCCGGGGCGCGCCTCGACGAGAAACATCAGCGTCTCAGTAGAGAAGCCGCCCACACCGCCCGACACAACCAGCCGTTCCGGGCGATTCTCCTGCATCTGCACCTTGTTCAGGAAAGGATCGCGAACAATGCCGCTGGCAATCACCTTGCCGCCGCTGATCGTGGCAATATCCTGACGGTGCAGCTTGTGCTGTTGAACCACAGCCGCAGTAGTTGGGATGATCCGCTCGTTCAACACAGGAACATGCAGGCGGTAGAGCCCTTCTTTCACCTTCACGACTTCTGGCGTCTGCACCTTCAGCTTCGGCAGATGATAGCCGTTCAGCAGAATAAACATCGCATTGCGGTGGCATTCTTCCACATTGAGAAAACCCTCAGGCGAACGGTTCGTGTCGTGCTTGTAGCCGCCAATTTCGACATCCCCATACTGCGGATGCTTGTAAGCCTTCCACGGTACAAACATGCGCCCCTGCGTCAGCTCATCGTTGAACTTCATCTGCTCTTCCTGGCTAACGTTTTTGTCACCGTTGAAGTCCTGCTGCGTGCCATTGAGCTCGACAACAAAGCTGATGGCACCATGGCGGCCGTAGGTATGGTCCGTCGTATCGCCATAGCTGTCATAGAGAAGTTGCCAACTATTGCCGTACTTATAGCCCGGCAGAAGCTTCTCGCCTTCCTTGCCCAGGAAGTCATGCACGCGCAAGTCGGCACCATTCATCGCCCGCTGCGGCTTGGCCCCGGGGCCACGCAGAATGTAGCGGCCAAAGTTGTGAAAGCTCAGCACTGCATTCACGTTCAGATGATTGCGAGCCCATTGCGCGATGTTGCGCTGCTCCGGGTATTGCAGAGGATACTCACTCGAACCGCTCTGGACATAACGTGGCATCCAGCCCTCGCCCCAGGCGCGATTCGGATCGATGTAGCCATAGGTATCTTCGTTCACCTGGCCATCACCATCGTTATCGATTCCTTCCGTGCCAAGCATGATGTAATCACCAAGTTCATTGGCCGTTACCTGCACCATCAGGCGAGGATCTTTCGGGTCCAGCTTATAGCGGCCCTGCCCCATCGGAACCTTCTTACGCATCATCGTGATCTCGCCGTCGCCATCCAGATCATCGAAGCCATCTTCGTCCGCAACACCGTCGCGGTCGTCATCGATCGAGACAGGCAAGGTACGCGGAAAGTTCGGCGTCGCCGGCTGCGTGAACCAGCGCTCACGGCTATCAATATTCATCATCGGGACAACATAAAGCGTCGCGCGATCGAGAAACTCGGTCACACGCGGCAATTTGCCATAGTTCTTGAGAACAAAATTGACGGCATACATCGTAACTTCAGTTCCCTGAATTTCATTGGCGTGAGTGGCACCGTCAATGTAAACCGCCGGTTTGGTATCTGCCGCGCCGGTCTTGGGATTGGTGATCGTCATCAACCAGGTATCCCCACCAGCACTGGTCTTGCCCAGGCTCTCGATCTTTACCCAGTCCGGATAAGCCTTGGCGTAGCCACGCATCATCTCAAGGATCTGGGCGTTCGGGTACAAACGATCCCACTGGGGATCAGGAGGAGCCACCTTCGGAGTGAGCACCTGGCTTTGCCCCATCAGGGCACCACAAAGGATCAACGAAATCAAAGCTTGCGTCTTCACTGGAGAACCACCTCGCGCCGGTCTTCGCCAGCGTTCTGCGTCAGGATGCTCACGGTAATCTTGGCACCGGGCGTTGCACTCACCATCCAGGTGGCTTTGGTTGTTCCACCAGACCCGGTGATGCGCTCATTCGCACTCCGGTTGTTGCCCTGCACAAGGCTCGCCCCCGAAGGCAGCGTGATCGTAAGCCGTGCCGGCAGATAGCTGCGAGTGCGCACCTGCAGACGGGTGGCCGTCGGCAGGAAGCCATTGTTAACAGCAGTGGCACTCACTTCGTAAATTCCAGATCCAAGCGACTTCACCTGCACATCGGCAATGGCAACTTCAGCAAGCTTGCCAGCCATGAAGATCAAGGCATCGGCATGCACATCGGCCGCCTTCTTCAGTTCAGCCTCATTCGGCGTAACGGCAAGAAACGGATCCACGCCGCCCACCTCGGCTTTGGTGCCATCAGGCAGGGTGACGGGAGTCCAGGCCACAATCCCATCCTTGGCAGTGGCATCGATATAGGCAATCGTGTCCTCATCGGGAGTGGTGGGCCCGCCACCAGCAGCCCCTGCCGGACGGGCAGCACCGCCACCGCCCTGGGCACGAATCATCCCGGCCATCTGCGCAGGAGTCATACGCCCACTAGCTACGCCCTGCTTGATCATAGTTGCGGATGCCATAGCAGGTGCGTT